>NZ_QFFF01000001.1:324166-648333 GCF_003129465.1 Sphingosinicella humi | reverse complement strand
CGCAATGGCGACGTTTAGGGCGAGCACGATCCAGAGGATCTTGCGTTTGTCTTGGCTCCCGAGATCGAAATGCCCTTCGCTCACGGCCTCTCCTCCCGTGGCGCGTTGTGGAGCCAGGCCTCGGCATCTGAGGCCCCAGCTTTCTCGAAGAAGCGCATTTCGGCCGGGAAGAGAGGCGCGGACGCCTCAGTGCCCCACTTCTCCCATTCTTTGTCGCCGACGATGGCTATTCGGCCGAACTGCTTGCGGTGCTCGACATCGAACTGGAGGTCTCGCCACAGTGCACCCAGCGTCCAGCCGGTGAAGCCGGGACCGAGCTCGATCAGCACCGGTCTCGGTTGGTCCGCCAGACGCTCGAAGCGCGGCACGAAATCCACATATTCTTCGGTCGTGAGTTGGCCATCGGCGACGATGTGAAGGATGCCGTCGGGTCTTTGTTCTATCGTCAGCATCGGCTGCCTCCTCTCTTGATCTGCATGATCACTTCGCCGGCAACGGACTGCCGAACCTGTCGACGTCCTCATATTCGCCCGTCTCGTGCTTCTTGCCGCGCACGCGCAGCAGCAGGTGGCTAATCGCGGGCAGCACGAACAGCGTCAGCAAGGTCGCGACGATGAGGCCGGAGATCACGACGATCGCGAGGGGCTTTTGCACCTCCGCGCCTCGACCTGTCGCGATCGCCATCGGGATAAAGCCGATGGCGGGCACGATGCCGGTGATGAGGACCGCGCGGACGCGCTCCATCATTCCATCGATCACCGCTTCATCCACTGGATTTCCGGCGTCGATCCGCTGGCGAATGCTCGTCATGACGACGAGTCCGTTTAGGACCGTGACGCCTGAAAGGACGATGAAGCCGACCGCCGCCGATATCGAGAAGGCGAGGCCCGATATCGCTAGACCGAAGACCCCGCCGGCAAGGCCGAGCGGAACCGCCGAATAGACCGCGAGCGCGGGCATCACGCCTCTGAGCGCGACGAAGAGGATCCCGAAGATCAGGATGAACACGGCGGGGATTACGACCGCCAGGCGGGCCGAGGCGGCTTGCAGGTTCTCGAACTGGCCTCCCCACTCGATGAAGACGCCAGGCGGCAGGTCGACTTGCTCCGCGACGCGGGCTTGGGCTTCCGAGACGTAGGAGCCAAGGTCTCGCCCGCGCACATTGGCTTGGACCACCACGCGGCGCTGGCCGTTCTCCCTGCTGACCTGGTTGATGCCTTCGGAGAATTGGAAGCTGGCGAGCTCGCGCAGCGGGACGGATTGACGGGGGCCTGCGGCGCCTGTTTCGGGCAGCATCACTGGCAAGGCGCCGATCGCGCCGAGATCATCGCGGGTGGCGTTCGCCAGCCTCACGACGATATCGAAGCGCCGGTCCCCCTCGAAGACGAGGCCAGCTTCCCGCCCGCCAAGTGCGGCGGCAACGGTGTCGGTCACATCCTCGATGGACAGGCCATATCGGGAGATCGCATCCCGATCGAACTGGACGTCGAGCGTGGGGAATCCCGCCGTCTGCTCGGTCCTGAGGTCGGCCGTGCCTTCCACCCCGCTCATCGCACTGGCAATTTGCCCGGCGATCCGCTCCAGCTCGTCCAGATCATCGCCGAACACCTTGACCGCGATGTCGCCTCGCACGCCAGCGATCAGCTCATTGAAGCGCATTTCGATGGGCTGGCTTACCTCGTAGGCATTGCCGACCAGGCCAGCCATTTTTGCCTCGATACGTTCGACGACCTCTTCCTTGGTGTCGATCCCCTCCGGCCATTGCTCCTTGGGTTTGAGAATGATGAAAGCGTCCGAAATGTTCTGTGGCATCGGATCGGTGGCGACTTCGGCCGTGCCCGTCTTGGCGTAGATGTAGGCGACCTCGGGCAACGAGGAGATGGCCCGCTCCACCTGGAGCTGCATTTCCAGCGACTGTTCGAGCGATGTCGACGGGACGCGGATTGCCTGCACCGTCAGATCGCCCTCGTTAAGCTGAGGGATGAACTCGCGTCCGAGCGTGGTGAAGATGAGCGCGGCAACGACGAAGGTGCCGACGCCGGCGCCGATCCACGGCCACGGCCGGGCCACGACGCGGCGGAGCACCGGCTCGTAGCGTTCCTTGACCCAGCCAATCGCCTTCACTTCCTTCTCCGCGACCTTGCCGCGAATGAGGATAGCGACCATGGCGGGCACGAAGGTCAGCGACAGGATGAACGCGCCGACCAGCGCCAGCATCACCGTGATCGCCATCGGCGTGAACATCTTGCCCTCGACGCCGGTGAAGGTGAGGAGCGGCGCGAAGACGAGCAGGATGATCGCCTGGCCGTAGATCGTCGGCCGCACCATCTCCTTGGAGGCCTCGAACACCTCGTGCAGCCGCTCGGGAAGGTTGAGGACGCGGCCTTCCAGATGTTGTCGCTCCGCAAGGCGTCTCAAACAGTTCTCGATGATAATGATCGAGCCATCGACGATCAGACCGAAATCGAGCGCGCCGAGGCTCATCAAATTGCCCGACACGCCATATTCGTTCATGCCGATCGCCATCATCAGGAACGACAGCGGGATGACGAGCGCGGCGATGATCGCCGCCCTGATATTGCCGAGCAGCCAGAAAAGCGCCGCGATGACCAACAGCGCGCCTTCGACCAGATTCTTCTCGACTGTCGCGATGGTGGCTTCGACGAGGGTTGAGCGATTGTAGACGGGCGTGACCGAAATACCTGGCGGCAGCGATCCCGCCACCTCCTCGAGCCGCTCCGCGACGTCCTCGGCGACGATACGGCTGTTGCCGCCCGCCAGCATCAGCGCAGTCCCAATCACGGTCTCTTTACCATCGATTGACGCGGCGCCGGTGCGCAGGTCGCCACCGATGGTGACATTCGCGACGTCGCCGACCGTGACTGGAACACCGTTGCGCACCGCGACCGTGGTGCGCGCGATCTCGTCGATATGCCGGATGCGGGCATCGGCCCTGACGAGGAACGCCTCGCCGCCCCGTTCGATGAAGTTCGCGCCGACCGATATGTTCGCGCGTTCGAGGGCATCCGCCAGCTCCGAGAAGGAAATGCCGTAGCCGGCGAGGCGGCCAGGGTCGGGCTGGACTACGAACTGCTTTTCATAGCCGCCAATCGAGTCCACCCCGGCCACGCCTTCGACGGTGCGGAGCTGGGGTCGCACTATCCAATCCTGAATAGTGCGGAGATAGGCGAGCTTCGCGACCTCCGTCGTAAGCAGGTCGCCGTCGGGTGTCAGATAGGATCCGTCGGGTTGGAAGCCCGGTCGGCCGGCGATCTTTGGAGACTCGGCGGTGGCGGTCGGCGCATAGCTGACCGTCCACATCAGCACTTCTCCGAGGCCGGTCGATACCGGCCCCATTTGGGGTTCGGCGCCTTCCGGCAGGCTCTCGCCGGCCTGGGTGAGGCGCTCCGACACCTGCTGGCGGGCGAAGTAGATGTCGACGTCCTCGTCGAAGACGGCCGTCACTTGGCTGAAGCCATTTCGGGAGATGGAACGCGTATGGTCGAGGCCTGGAATCCCCGCCAGGGCAGTCTCGATCGGAAAGGTGACGAGCCGTTCCATATCGAGCGGGCCGAAGGCGGGCGCGGCCGTGTTAACCTGCACCTGCTTGTTGGTGATGTCCGGAACGGCGTCGATCGGAAGCCGGAAGAGTTGGAATGCGCCATAGGCGGCGACAATCAGGGTGACGGCGACCACCGCCCAGCGGAAGCGGACGGCGGTATCGAGAATGCGGTCTATCATGGTGTAGCTGTCCTGTGGCCGCGCGCACGAGGGGCGGCTCGAAAATGGAAGAAGGGGCGCGGGCGCTTAATGGCCGGCCTCGCTGGCGCCGAGCTGCGACTTGAGAACGAACGCCCCCTGGGTCACGACCTGAAGACCGGGCTTCAGCCCTTCCAGGATTTCGATGCGGCCGCCGCTTCTTGATCCGACGGTGACCGGCACCGCCTGGAATCCGCCTTTGACCCGCACGAAGACCACGTCGCGGCCTTCTACCGACTGCACCGCTTCTTCCGGCAGGACGATCCGCCCATCCGTGGGCGCCCCGCGCGGCATGATGCGGACGCGGACGGCCTGGCCCTGGGTCAGGCCGGCCGGCGTTCCCGAAGGCGCGAGCACCAGGGTCGCGGCTCTGCTTTCCGGATTGAGCGACGGGGTCGCCGAACGCACAACGGCGTCGACAGAGCCGCCGCCGGGCAGCTCGATGATGGCCGGATCGCCGGGTCGGATCCGCTGGGCATCGACGGAGGGGACCGATGCTTCGATCTGTATCCGGTTCGGATTGGCGACGTGGAACAGCTCTGCTCCCGCCAGCACATATGCGCCGAGCTGAGTGCTGACCTCGGTGATGCGGCCGCTGATGAGGCTGGTGACGGCGAGATAGCGGCCGTTCCCGGTGACGTTCGCCGCCGCCGTCGCGGCCTGCGTGCGCCTGAGCTCAGCCTCGGCTTCAGCCAACGCGGCTTGAGCCGCTTCCAAATCCTGCCGAGCCGTGATCTTGGCTTCGAACAGTCGCTTTTCTCGGGCATAAGCGGCGCGGGCAGCCTGCGCCCGGGCCGCCGCCGCGCTTCGTTCGGCGACAAATGACGCGGCGTCGCGGCTTTCTATCAGCGCTACCGTTTCTCCGGCCTTGACTGGGTCGCCGAGGCGCTTGTTTATCCGCACGACGGCACCGTCGGCGCGCGCAGTGAGCGCCGCTTCACCTTCCGGCGGCGCGGCCACAGTCGCCTGCGCGATGATTTCGGACGCGAGCGACCCTGCCTCCACCTCAGTCGTGCGGATGCCGCTGGACTGGAGCCGCGTCGGCGTCATCTCGACGAAGCCTTCGCGGCCGTGACCCTCTTCCTCGCCTTCTTCGCCCGCTTCGGCAGCGGCTGTCTGGTCCGGCTGAGAGGGCGACATCGATTGACCGATTACGATTCCGCCAATGGCTGCGACGAGCGCTATGGCCGTTCCGCCCGCGAGGAGCTTCTTGTTGTCTTGCGTGAGTTCCATGTTCGGGAATCCTTATTGAGCGGCGGCGCGGGCGAGCGCGGCGGCGGCCTGCGCTCTGGCGAGGCGCGCCTCGATGAGTTCGGTTTGGGCGGAGGCGAAGGCTTCCTGAGCGTCGAGAAGCTCGATCAGGTCGATCTTCCCCGCCTGATAGGCGAGCTGCGCCAGCCGCAGCGCCTCGCCGGCCTCGGGAATGGCGGCCTCTTCCAAGGCTTCCACCCTCGCATCAGCGGCGACGAGATTGGCCTCCGCATTGTTGATGCGGGCCGAGGCCTGGGCGAGGACATTGTTGAGCCGCGCCTCGGCTGAGCGCGCCTCTGCGCGAGCCGCTTCGATATTGCCTCTGTTCCGGTCGAAGATCGGGAGCGGCATTGAGAAGCCGGCGACGAAGGCTTGGTCTCCCGTCTCTTCGATTCGGCGGACGCCGATCCCCACGGAAGGATCGAGCCGGCGGGCCGCCAGCTCCTGTCCCACTCCGGCTTCCGCGACCGCGATTTCGGCGGCGGCGAGCCTGGCTTCGAGAGTTTGGCTCGCGACTATTTCGGCCGGCCGGATCTCCCCGAGACCGCCGAGGACTGACGATGGGCTAGTGTCGACACCGAAGAACGACGCCAGGGTTCGTCTGGCCGCTTCCTCTGCGGCTTCCGCTGCCCGAAGGGCGGCGGTCGCCTGCGCGGCGGCGGACCGGGCACGGATTGCGCGAAGCGGCGGTTCGCGGCCGACATCGACCAGCACTCCGGCTATGCGGGCGAGCTCGCGCGCGCGCTCCTCGTTTTCCCTAGCCAGCCGGAGCCGTTCGCGTGCCGCGACGGCCACCGCGAATTGCTCGCGCACGGATTGAGCAAGATCGGCTTCGGCGATAGCCAGCCGGAGCTCCTGCGCGGCGAGCCGCGCTTCCGCTGCCGAGACACGGGCCCGTCGCCTACCGCCAAGATCGAGACGTTGGTTGATGGAGACGGTCGTCTCGGTTCCGGAGATGCCAGAATAGGGGCCAGTGCCGGCGAAGTTCTCGACTTCCACGCTTAGCTCGGGATTGGAGCGTACCCCGGCCTGTCCGACCCGGGCGCGCGCCGCGTCCACCTCAGCGCGTGCCGCGACGATAGCGGGCGACCGGGATGCGGCTTCCTCCAGCGCCTGGTCGAGCGTCAGCGACGATGGTAGGGGACCGGTCCGAGGCGCGACGACCGGCGGCGGCGCGGGCGGGCCCATTACCTGTGCCTTGGGTCGAGCCTCTGCTCCGCTTACAGCTCCGACGCGGGGCGTAGCAGCATCGTCGATCTGAGCGACGGAAGTTGCAGGCACCGCCAAAGCGAATGTGAAGAATATTCCGTAGCGTCGCAGCGGCGACCGCGCCGGCGAGAACATCGCCGCGCGACGTGTCGACGCCTTCCGCCCACTATCGGTGGACGAGGCAGTTAGGGTCGCGCCGCTAGCGGAGCGCCCCCCATTTTGAGCAAGTGGCATATTGAATCCTGAAAACCATGGACGTGCAGGATCGCCCGGCTAAGGGCGGCGACGTTGGTCTTCAGGCTTGCGGAGGGTGGTAAGGTCCGTCGGGAGCGGTCGCCGTGAGCGGACGCGCATCGGACCAGAGATGTGTCTCTTTGTCGGTGGAGTGATCGACGCTGGTGGCGGCTGTCACTGGGATAGCAGATCCATGCGCGCCGTGGTTGAAGGCGCAGTGTGCCGGTTGCGGCTGCGATCCTCGATCACCGTCATCCGGAAAGGAATTCTCGATGACTTGGCCGCCCTCATCATGGGCGTCGCCGGCGACTTCCATGTGGGAGATGCTGTCCTCCAGGCACCCGACTTCGGCAAGTGCCGGGGTGAAGGCCGCCAGCATCATCAGCACGGCCAGCGCCGTCCTGATGATCTTTCCAATGGAGAAGGCTGCCCCCGACATTAGCGGCCCCTTACCTGAAAGCCGTGGGCGGCGAAAGGGCGCAAGCTCAAAACCATCGCGGCACGCGCTCTTTGTAGGCCGTGTAGCTCTCGCCGAAGCGACGGGAGAGATAGGCTTCCTCTCGCTTGACGATGGCCCGATCGATGATGATCATCGCCGGCAACAGAAGGATGAGAGCGCCAAGACTTTCAAATCCGATCGCGGCCGAGAGATGAAGGCACGCCATGCCGAGATACATCGGATTACGGGTGCGGCCGTAGATGCCGCTCTCGGCAATCGTCTTCGTCGGCCGCCAGGGCTCCGGCGGCGTCCCCGCACGGCGGAAGAGTGACAATGCGCCGACGACGAGTGTGAGACCCGTAGCGCCGAACAGCGTGGCCAGGCTCCACCGCAGCCACGTCGAAAGTGGGAGCGGCGCGATGGCGAATAGATGATCGAGCCCCATGCCGAGAAGGATGAAGCTTAGAAAAATGAGTGGCGGCGGGAACCGGACGCCCGCATCATCGGGAGCGCTCATGTCCATGCTTCTTGCTCACGAACGGAGCGAAGCTCGCGGCGGGCGAGGCTCATGATCTGCCAGCCGCCCGAAATCCCGAGTAGGGCCATCACTGAGGCAACGATGATGTCGGGCCAGGCGGTCCCGGTGCCGAATACGCCCAACGCCGCCGCGACGACCGCTAAATTGCCGATGGCGTCGTTGCGGGAGCATATCCAGACGGAGCGCATGTTCGCGTCGCCGGTTCGGAAGCGGTAGAGCATCAGCGCCACGAAGACATTGGCGGCGAGCGCCAGCACGCCGATGGCGCCCATTGCGATCGGCTCAGGCGACGTTCCAACCCATAACGCCCAGAGGGACGAGGCAAGCACCCAGACGCCGAGTAGAACGAGGGTAGCGCCTTTCACGAGGGCCGCGCGGGCTCGCCATGCCAGGGCCATTCCGGCGACTCCAAGGCTGATGGCGTAATTTGCCGAGTCACCGAAGAAGTCGAGCGCGTCCGCCTGGAGCGCGCGGGAATCGGCTGCCACGCCCGCGACCATTTCGACGAGAAACATTGCGGCATTCACGCCTAACGCGATCCAAAGGGCGCGGCGCCACGACCCACCTGACGGGCCCGCGCTCAGATTCGCACTACCGCAGCAATGGTCAGCCACTAGGATCGCCTTCGATTCGTTTCATTCACCTGCAGATATGCACCCTGTAGCAACTAGAGGGTCAAGAAGGGCCCTATGAAGATCGGCGAACTCGGCGCGGCAACCGTCACGAAGGTGGAGACGATCCGCTATTACGAGCAGATCGGGTTGCTGCCGCCGCCAGCGCGGTCTCCGTCGAACTATCGGTCGTATGGACCGGAGCATCTGCAACGCCTTGCATTCATTCGGCGCGCCCGCGACCTTGGGTTCCCCCTGGATCAGGTGCGAGAGCTTCTTAGCTTAGCCGACGATAAGGACCGGTCTTGTGAAGCTGTCGACGAAATCGCGCGGGCTCACCGGGCGACGGTGAAGCGGAAAATGGCCGAACTCCGGGCGCTCGGCGACGAGCTCGATAGGCTCATCGGTCAGTGTGGACACGGCGTGGTCGCCGATTGCCGGATTATCGAGGCGCTTGCCGACGTCGAACGGCAGCAAGACGAGAGCGTATCAGGCTGAGCTTAGGTCTTGCCATAAAGCTAAGGTGGGTAGCGCCTTCAGGGCTTGCCGCGCCCGATGATCCATCGAAACTCCCGTCGACGGAAGCTCTTGAAGAGCAGGTAGAAGCCGGTGAGCGAGAGCCAGAGCGCGCTGAAACCGGCGAAGATTATCAGCGGGTGATTGAAGCTCGTCCGGTTTACATAATCCATGTTGTGCAGCATCCAGAAGAAGTCCCAGACGCGCCAGGTGTCGGAGCGATCGACCAGCGGCAGTCCCGTCTCGGCCGAGATATAGCTGCTGCTATTGTCTTCGTTGGCGAAGTCGACACGCCACATCGGACCGGAAAAATCCCGCGCCTCGATGTTGGGCTCCTCCAAGTACGTGACTGAGCGGACTGGCGCATCATGGTGATATGCCGACCGAGCGAGCCGCGCCGCTAGATTCTTGTCGATCACGATCGGCTCGCCGCTACGCGCGTCGAGGAGGCGCAGACCGCCTTGGCCTCGGAGCTCATAAATCGGCCGATCCAGAATCCTACGAAGCGTAAGGCCATCGACCGGTCCGGCTATTTTGGGCGCAGCGATATCTTGGGGCCAAGGAGCCGCAGCGACACTCGCGGGTGCGGCGCTATGTCCGCCGACCTTCTCCATGTCCAATAGCGCCATCGTGGCACCGCTGACGGTCCAGAGCACGAACTGGATTCCCAAAACCAACCCGACCCACTTGTGGATGCGGCGGAATAGGATTGGAGAGATCCGGAAGTGCTTCCTTTTTTGAATGTTGAGGTCGATCCTCATGCCTTTTTCCTCTTCCGGCGTGGGAAGGACCATAACAGCAGCCAAGCTCCGCTGATCGCCATAAAGACGGCGCTCCACGTCGCCACGCGCAGCAGCGGGTTGTTCACGTCCGTACGGTTCTCATAATCCATGATGTGAATCATCCAGGCGAAGTCGAAGACTCGCCACAGATTATGTCGCCTCGAGATGAGTTCGCCAGTCGCCGGCGAGATATAGAGCGTGGGACGGTTCCAGCCCTTGAACTCGATTTGCCAAAATGGCGGCTTCGCCGTCTGCATTTCCATCGGGGCTTCGGTCAGCAAGCGGCTTGAAACGATAGTCGGATCGCCGGTGTAGATCCGCCGCGCGACCTGGTGAACCCGTTCCTCAGTTAGGGGGGGAAGCTTCTTCCCGGTGGCGGCGTCCACCAAGAAGGCCCCATCGGCCGAGCGAACGCGCCAGACTGGTTGGCCCAGGAGGCGCTGCAGTTTGACTTCCTCTGCATGCGGGTGCGTCGCAACCACGCGGGGCGCTTCGATCAGCTGATCCAGTTCGAAAGGACTCACCGCCGGCGCCCGGACCAGATGATCTCCATGAATGTAGTCGATGTGGACCGTGACCATGTAGAATCCGGTTAGGGTCCACAGCACGACCTGAATGCCGACGAAGAGCGCCAGCCATTTATGCGTTCTTCTAATAACAAGCGGCCAGCGAATATTCGTCATTGCCAATTTCCAGATCAAGTCGGTAACCCCTTGTATAGAAGGGGTTTCGCCGAGATATCAACGCCTACAGAGCGTCACGGATTCCTCAAACGCTGAAGGCGACGTGGCATGTTCTGGCGGGGTTGTGCGGTCTTTTTCAAGCTGCGCCCGCCCGGGGTTACCGTGCATCTCAGTGCGACATATTGCTCATATTCCCCATGTCATGCCCGGCATGAGGATCGGCAGGCGGCGCCTCCGGCGTCTTCGCCGGCGCCTTGGGCGTCTCCGTTTCGGCCTTTGCCTCCGGCTGGGTCTTCGCCTGCGGTTCGCGGGCCGGCGTGGTGGGTGCGGGCGCGTCGTTCGAGGTAGCGGGAGCAGGAACGCCGCCGCCTTGGAGCATCTGCTCGAGCTCGTTGGCTTCCTGCGTCTGCTTTTGGGCTGTCATCCGAGCTTTCTCGAGCACCCTAGGGTCGCCGCCTAGGCCCAGCAGGACGTTCGACATTTCTGCGCCGCCACGATGATGCTCGATCATCTTGCGCATCCATGTTTCGGACGGGTTCGCACCCGTTGCCGCCATCATCCGTTCGTGCATCTGGCTTACCGCCTGAGCATAGGGATTCTCTCGACCAGCAGACGTCTGGGAGCTTCCGGCGGGAAGCAGCGCCTCGAGTTCCGCGATTTCCTTGCGCTGCATTTCGGATGTCATTCGGGCCTTCTCCAGCACCTGGGGATCTCCGCCTTGAGCGAGGAGGATGTCGGACATGGCTATGGCGCCCCGATGATGTTCGATCATCTTGCGCGTCCAAGTCTCCGATGGGTTGGCGCCTCGCGCGGCCTCCATCCGCTCCATCATCTGCATCTCGGCCTGCACATAGATGTTGGACGGATTGGCCATCATAACGTTGGCGTCTGCGGTCTCCTGCTGATTGGTAGGCACCTCGGCTTCTTGCGAACATCCGCTGGCGAGGATCAACGCGGCCGTCACCGCGAGCGTGCTTCGAATTGATTTCATGACGAACTCCGTGGCTTGATGATCGGCTTCAACATGTGATGGAGAAGGATCGGGCGACAGGCAAAATGGGGCGGCGATGGCTGCTAGTGACTGGCATCGCGGAGGGTCATGAGTTTCTGTCGCGCGCGGTAGAGGCGGGTTTCGATGGCTTTCTCGCTGATCCGAAGGACAATCGCGGCCTCGGCCTGGGAAAGGCCTTCGATGGTTCGCAGGATGAGCGGCTCCTTGAGCGTGCGAGGCAAGTCGGCGATGGCCTGCCACAGCCGCTCGAGTTCCTGCCGGTCGCCAGCAGCCTCGTCGGCGGGAGGGGTCGGATCGGGCACATCCGCTGCCTGAGACGCCGAGCTCGAGGAGAGGAGCAAGCGCCGGACCGCACGCCGCCTTGCCCAATCCCTGCATTTGTTGATCGCGATGCGGGAGAGCCAGGCGCGGAACGGACGCGCCTGATCATACCGATCGAGAGCCTTGAAGGCGGAGGTGAAGCAGTCCTGGACCAAATCAACGGATTCCTCCGGATCTCCGGTGTAGCCTCGAATGAGACGGTAGATCGGTTCCCTGTGCCGCCGCATGATTTCGGCGAAGGCGTCCTGTCGACCAACCAGAGTCAGCGCGGCCAGCTCGCCGTCCGAGCAATCCGCAGTGCCGCACTTCATTTCGCATCGGCGGTCAGGGCCTTCACCACGGCGCGATCGAACTTCTGCGCCTGATCGGGCCGAAGGATCGCTCGCATCGCAAAGATATGCGACATCGTTTCCTTCTGGAGCTCGCCCATAGCCTGGTGCGACCGGTCGATCTCGGCGGTGACCCGTGGGCCGTAGCCATGTTCCGCCTGTATGGCGGCGGCGAGCCGCGCATTGTCGGCGCGGAGCTCGAACTCGAGAGCCCGCTTCTTAATCGCGAACTCCCTCTCCAGCTCTTCGATCTGGGCCAGCTGCCGATCGTCAAGGCCGAGCTCCTCATGGAGCAACTCATGCAACGCATGGGGCTCTTGAGGGCGTTGGTCGGAGATGCTCCGCCCCACGAGCACGCCGGCGATCGCCGCCAGGAAGGCAACGAGAGCAAGCAGCCATATACGGCGGGCGCCGACGCTCACCATCCCTCCGCCAGCAAGGTAGATGGCGCAAGATCGGCCGCGCCGCCCAGGGGTGAAAGCGATGGCTTCGCTGTCGCGGACTCACCAGGCATGAGGCCTCCGAGGATTCCTATCATGAGTGCGGCCGCGACGGCCGCGATCCGAAAAGGGCGCGAGGCGTCGTGGCTTCGAGGACTTCCACCCGTAATTCGGTCCAAGACCAACGCCTCGGTCGCGGCGAGACGGGAGGGGACTTGGTCCTGCGATAGTCGCAGCAGCGCTGCATCAATCTCGTTCATCATTCGATTCCCCGCATTCCAGTCTCAAATACGCGCGAAGCACCTGAAGCCCTCACTGAAAAGAGAATTCGAAGGAATGTCGTTTCGACTTTTCCTCGGCGGGAGCGTGCTGACCGCTGACGATGGGTGGGCGGTGCCTATGGAAGACACCGCCTAGAATCCCGTCAGGCCGGCTCAACTAGGCTTTCGGTGCGAGACCCGGCTCCTGCCGAGATAGACTGCATCGCCTCGCGACAAGCCTTTTCGCAGCGACGGCACGATTCCGCGCAGATCCGGCAATGCTCATGCTTGCTGGCATGGCGCTCGCATTCTTCCGCGCACACCCGGCAAGCCTGAGCGCAAGCTTCGAGGGTGGCGAGGATCACGCTTTCATTGCTGCCCGTCCGGCGCGTTGCGAGGGCGCCTGAGGCGACACAGATGTCGGCGCAGTCGAGATTGAGGCGGATGCATTGCCGGAGTTGATCGACCATCTCCTCGGCGAGACAGGCATCGGCACAGGATGTGCAGCTCTGCGCACAAGAGTAGCACTCCTCGATGCAGCGGATGAGGACGTCGTTTGTATTTCCCTGGACGTCGGGATGGGCGGAAATCATTTCGCGCATGTGGTGCATGAGGCATCTCCCTAAGTTGATGTGATCCCCGCTCTCTCAAAGATACGCGCGCCCTCGCCCGAGGCCTCATGATATTCGCTGAGCAGCGATGAAATGGCTCATGGGTAAGGGGAAACGATCCGGCGCGCGTATAGCGGTTGAGGGAGGCTCATTCACTATGTTCAAGCGAGTTGCGTTGCGTTTAGCGGTCCTGACGGGGCTGATGCTTGGGTCGCCAGCCATGGCCCATGAAAATCATGAGGAACTGGGCGCCGGCCCCGGACCGGTGGTCGAACAGAATGTCGCCGCCACCGAGAAGGCGGAGGCTGTCGAAATGCATAGCGAAATGGCCACCGCGCATGGCGAGGCGATGGGCCAACATATGGAGGCGGCCGAGGAGAACAAAACATTCGCGCAGCGATTGTTAAGCTGGCTCGGCCGTCTTCACTCGCTCGTCGTCCACTTTCCGATAGCGATGTTCCTGGGCGCTCTTGGCGTGGAGTTGTTCGGCCTCTGGAAGGGGCGCCGGAATTATGAACGTGCCGCCCAAGTGATGCTCGTCGTAGGAGCAATCGGGGCTGTCGCGGCCGCATTCCTTGGATGGTTCGCCGGCGGCTTCTATCTGACCGACCGGAATACTGTTTTGATGGCCCATCGGTGGCTGGGAACAGCGATCGCCGTTGCCGGGTTACTGCTGCTTTACCTGTCGGTCACGGCTCGGCGAGCCCCCGATAAGCCCAGACGGGTTTATTGGGCATTACTGGGAGCCGTGACGGTCGCAATCGCCATTCAGGGGTGGATGGGCGGGACGTTCATGCACGGGGGCGTCGACCATCTGGCATTCTAGGTTCTGGAGTATTTAGCATGACTATCGACCGGATGAGCGTTCGGCCCAGATCGAGGCGTGAATTCATCTATGGCGGCCTAGCGTTCGGAGGGCTTGCGCTGGTCGGCTGCTCTCCGTCCAGCGACGAACGGGCTGCGACAGATCCGAAGGGCGGGAGCGCTGGCGGAGCACCCGCTACAGTCCAAAAGGCAGCTATGACCGTTTATCGCGATCCGAGCTGCGGCTGTTGCGAAGCGTGGGCGAAGATTGCCGAAGATGCCGGCTACCAAGTCACGCTCCTGGACGACAACAACATGACGGCGGTGAAGCAGAGGCTCGGCGTTCCTGCCGAGCTCGCCTCCTGCCACACGGCTGTTGTCGGCGACTATGTCATCGAGGGCCATGTGCCGCTGGAAGAGGTGGATCGCCTCCTGCGCGAGCGGCCCTCCGACATCAAGGGCATTGCTGTTCCCGGAATGCCGCTCGGATCGCCCGGCATGGAAGTGCCGGACGGCACGAAAGAACCCTTCCAGGTCATCGCATTCGACGCGACCGGGAGGACTTCGATCTACAAAGCCTAGCCATTCCGCTGGGTAACAGGAGGGGAGAGTGAGAATGAAGAGATTGTGTGGTGCGGTGATTGCCGGGCTGATGCTTGTGCCTGCGGCGGCCTATGGCCAGCAGAACCAGCCGACGACGCAGAGTGCGTCGGATGCGCGCGCCGCCGACCGAGAGGCGATCAAGGTCGTCTTGGCGAACTACAAGGCGGCGATCGAGCGGCTGGATGCCAGCGGGACCGAGGAGTTGTTCGCGGCCGATTCCCAGATTTTCGAGACGGGAGGCGTTGAAGGCACCTACCAGAACTATCACGCCCATCATTTGGGGCCTGAGTTGGATCATTTTCGATCCTTCAAATTCTCTGACTACAAGGTGGATGTGCGCTTCGAGGGGCCTGTTGCTCTTGCAACGGAGACGTATCGCTATCGGATTGAAACAGAGTCGGGCGAGGTTGCCGAGCGCCAAGGCGTCGCGACCAGTGTGCTGAAAAAGGTCGATGGCGAGTGGAAGATCCTCAATATGCACAATTCGGCGCGGCGGCCGAGGGGCTCCTAGCCAGCGGTAGAAGAGTGAGGGTGTTACGTATCGAAGCGACCGAACGAATTCGCTCCCGCAAACGGTCGTAGTCGTAAAATCCAAGAGAGGTCGTTCAAACTGACAAGAAAGGACACTGGCATGGAACAGGGGAAGAAAATGGAAACAATGGGATGGGGAAGATTTGCCGCGATGATCGCGGTCTCCACCTTCATCATGTTTTTCCTCATGTACCAGCTGGTCTATTCGGCTGAACATCTAATGTTCAGCCTAAATCGATTGATCGCAGCTTTTATCATGGGCTGTGTGATGACGATCGTCATGCTTGGCTTTATGTGGTCGATGTACAAGGGCATGGCTTTCAAGGTCGGCATTCTGGTCGGAGCCCTGATCCTGGGTGTTGCGCTGCTGGCGATCAACAGGAGTCAGGCGTTGGTCGGCGACGTCCTCTTCATGAAGGCGATGATCCCTCACCATTCGATCGCCATCAATAATGCGCGCAGAGCCGATATCAGTGATCCGCGCGTCCGTGACCTCGCCGATGAGATCATCGCGAGCCAAATCCGAGAGATCGCCGAGATGAAGCTTCTCATCCAAGACATCGATCGGAACAGAGAGCGTGGGACGGCTCCACTGCCCGCGCGTCCCGCCGAAGTCACGCCGGATATGTTGCCGGAGATTAGGAACGCGGTGGAGTGATGACGCGACCTCGGAATGAAGGAGGCATCGCTCCAATCGAGATCGACTGACTCTTCTCTATTGATCCGGATCGTACCGTCGAAAGATGTCGCGTATCGCGGAAGCACCTATCCGATTTGCTTACCCCAGAAGACTCGCTGGATCCCGTGAGTGCCTACGATCGTCATGAACTTGGGATGGAATTGGCCGGGAACTGCATCGGTTCTGAGGAGATCTGGCTCGGCCGGTGCAAATCCGAGCTGCCTCAGGACGGATCCAGCCGCTGCATTTCTGTCGGTCGGGTTGAAAACGATCTCGACGAATGAGGCGCACCATTCCGGACGCGTGCAAAGGTGATGCAGCAGTGCATTCTCAATAAATTTGCCCTGGATCCGGCAGGAGAGCATCAGGTCTTCGATCCTGATGCCATCATCAACACGCCTCGCCAGGCAGAAGCCCACAGTCCCGTAGGATCCGTATCTGTCGGAGCAGTCAATGACGTGGCGCTCGGCAGTTCGGTCGAGCATGATCTCCTCGAGTTCGGTTCGCTGATATTTTCGCCCCGAGAAGTTTAGCTGGTTCGTGCGCTGGACAAGCTCTGCTACCCGGTCGAAGTCTTCGGGTTCGCTGGGGCGGATATCTACGCGGATGTCGCATGAGGCGAGGAACTCCATGTAATCGGAGCCGAGCGCCGCTTCGGCAGTCTGGCGTTCCATCGATTGCCGATACATGAGGCGGCGACGCTTCGACTCTTCTGTTACGCTGCCCTGAAGGCGGGGATGTTCCGGAAGGGTGGGAATTGCGCTGTCTGGCAGAACGTCCACCTCCGGTAGCGACCGAGACACTTCGTCGCGCTCGAAAGGGCTGTCATCGACGAAGATGACCGAGTCCAGGCCAAGGCCCAATCGCTCAGCGACTTGTCGCACGCTCTCGGATTTGGCGCTCCAGCCGATGGCTGGATAGAGCGCATATTGATCAAGTCCGAACACGCGCAGCCGCTCCATGGCGTCGTCATGGGCGTTCTTGCTAGCGATGGAAATGAGGATGCCCCTCTCGTCCAGCTGTCTAATCACGTTGGTGACGGCTGGTCGCAGCGTCACGTCGCCCTCGAGCAGGACACCGTCCCAAAGGGTATTATCCAGATCGAATATCACGCACTTCGCCGGAGGGCGCTTGACTCGTTGCTGGTGTTTCGCGGTTAATCCGCCGGCTGCCTGGGCGTAGCTAACGAAATCGAGGCTGAGGAATATGAGGTGCGTCCCCTCGTCGGCCTCAGGTGTAAGCGCAAGGTTGAACGGGAGGCCGGAGCCGATCAGCTCGGCGTATGTTTCGCGGGCGATGTCTTCGCGAAAATAGCCTGGCGGGAGTGTGAGCTTCGCCACTACCGGCCTTGGAAGGTCGGCGGCGGTTATCCCGGGCGTGAGCTTCGTCCGGTCGATTCCCATCGTGAGCATCAGGACGACGTCAGCAGTTCCCGGATTGTAGATTTCGATGACGAACGCATCAGGAAGATCGTGCGGGCTATGGCGGCGATGCAGCGAAGCATTCATCCGCTCCAGCAGGGAATGTGTGAGGTAGGACCAACGGATGTCCCCAAGGAGCTTGGCGCCAGCAGTGCCGATCCGATTGGTGATTGGCGCCAACAGCTCGATCCCACGTTCGAGCAGGCCCACGACCTCATTGCGCAGAAGTAGAGCATTTCCGCGCGCTTCAAGCTTGGCCCAGCGTTTGAAGATGACCTCCGCGCCATAGCCGGAGGACGACTGGAAGGCAGTGTTCTTGAACGCGCCAAAACGGAAGCGTCTGCAGCGCCGATCGGGCCGCGCCTGATACAAATCGCATGAGACGAAGCAATCAGGAGCCGCACACTCGATGCAATGTTCGCCCCACAGCAATAGGGCGCGCTTCCGACCGCCTTCGAAGGGGGTATAGGATATTTTAGGTGAAGCCGGCTGGTGCGCTGCTTCTCGATCATATTTGTCGAACTCGAACATCCCGCCTCCGCGCGAGACAGTCCGTTCGCCCCGCTCATATGGATACGCGGCTTGCGGTCTATTCCCGCAGCGACGGTGACTGAGCGCAATCAGCTTTCCCGGATTCAGACAGAAAGCCGGAGGGAGATTAATCTGGACAGGCATTGTCCACTGCCACCACGGCTCACGAGGCGCGCAGAGGCAGCGGCTAAAGAAAGGGGCGCCCGCTCAAGAGAGCGGACGCCCCTCCGATTTGCTTTAGTTCCTGTCGCCCCCAACGATCCGCAAATAGGCGGCAGCGAGGCGGCTCGCCGCGCCGCCTTCTACGTCCTCCAAGAGGGAGCCGCCCTCAAGCCTTTCCAAGGCACACAGGAGATGCTCGGCTACATCCAGCCGGCCGCTGTCGCACGCGTGCTGGAAGGCCTCCAGTACCGTCTCTTCGAGGCTGCCATGCCAATCCATTCGATCATTCCTCAGACTAGGCATGGGCGCAATCAGACCATTTGCCACAGTATCGGAGTCAAGGAGCTTCCTACGCGCTCCCGATGTTGATGCCGCCTTGCTCGGATTCATGACGTCTGACGGCACAGGCTTGCGGCTGCCGAGGTATATCATATATTCTCGATATATGGATATAGACTCGGCATTGAGTGCACTCGCGGCCCTTTCGCAACGGACGCGGCTCGACACCTTCCGCCTTCTGGTCCGGCATCAGCCTGATGGCTTGCCGGCGGGCGATATCGCGCGGCGGATGGACGTCCCCCAAAACACGATGTCGACGCACCTCGCGGGTCTGGCGCGGGCTGGGCTTGTAGTCTCCGAGCGGCAGAGCCGTTCTATCGTCTATCGCGCTGACCTGGACCGGCTCCGGTCGCTCACCCTATTCCTGGTGAAGGACTGCTGCGGCGGCGAAGCCGAGCTGTGCGAGTCTCTCATTGCCGAGCTCGTGCCCTGCTGCTGAGCCAAGAGGAAGTGCAATGACCGCGATCGACGTAATCATCTACCACAATCCGGATTGCGGAACGTCCCGCAACACCCTCGCGATGATCCGCAACGCCGGCATCGAGCCCCACGTCATCGAATATCTGAAGGCGCCGCCCAGCCGCGCCATGCTTGACCAGCTGATCGAGCGCGCGGGCATCACGCCGCGTGACCTGCTGCGCCAGAAGGGAACGCCATACGCCGAGCTGCGCTTGGACGACGAGCGCCTGACCAATGAGCAACTCGTGGATGCGATGATGGAGCATCCGATCCTCATCAACCGCCCCATCGTCGTATCGCCCCTGGGCGTGAAGCTGTGCCGACCATCCGAGGCAGTGCTGGATCTCCTGCCCACGCCTCAGCAGGGCGCCTTCGCCAAGGAAGATGGCGAGTGGGTTATCGGCACCGGCGGCGAACGACTGATCTGAAGGAATATACATGAGCACAGCAGCTGCGGCTGCGCCGGCCAAGCCGGCGATCAGCTTCTTCGAGCGCTATCTGACGCTATGGGTGGTGCTCTGCATCGCCGTGGGCATCGGGCTCGGCCATATGTTCCCCAGCCTCTTCGCCATCATCGCCTCGGCTGAGGTGGCGCGGGTCAATCTGCCGGTGGCGGTCCTCATCTGGCTGATGATCATCCCGATGCTGCTCAAGATCGATTTCGGCTTGCTCGGTTCGGTGAAGCAGCACTGGAAGGGAGTCGGCGTCACGCTCTTCATCAATTGGGCGGTGAAGCCCTTCTCGATGGCCGCGCTCGGCACCTTCTTCATCGGCTGGCTGTTCGCGCCGATGCTGCCATCGGCGGAGATCCCCTCCTACATCGCCGGCCTCATCATCCTCGCCGCCGCGCCGTGCACGGCCATGGTGTTCGTCTGGTCGAACCTGTGCGAGGGCGAGCCGAACTACACGTTGAGCCAGGTGGCGCTCAACGATCTCATCATGGTGTTCGCCTTCGCGCCCATCGTCGGCCTGCTGCTGGGCGTCGCCGCGATCACCGTCCCTTGGGGCACGCTCCTGCTGTCGGTCGTGCTCTATATTGTCATCCCGGTCATCGTCGCGCAGTTGCTTCGCAAGGCCACGCTGGCAGGTGGCGGTCAGCCCGCGCTCGACAGCTTGCTGAAGACACTCGGGCCGATCTCGCTGGTGTCGCTGCTGACCACGCTCGTCCTGCTGTTCGGCTTCCAGGGCGAGCAGATCCTGGCCCAGCCGCTGGTGATCGCGCTCCTCGCGGTGCCGATCCTGATCCAAGTCTACTTCAACGCGGGCCTCGCTTACTGGCTGAGCCGGCGCTTCGGCGTCGCTTGGTGTGTAGCGGCGCCGGCTGCCCTTATTGGCGCATCCAACTTCTTCGAACTCGCCGTCGCGGCGGCGATCTCGCTCTTCGGCATTAACTCCGGCGCGGCGCTGGCGACGGTGGTCGGCGTCCTCGTGGAGGTGCCCGTGATGCTCTCCGTGGTCGCCATCGTGAAGCGGTCGCGCGGCTGGTACGAGCAGGGGGCGATGGCATGAGGCTGCGCACCCTTGTCGATCCAGACCATCTACCGGCGCTCGATCCGAGATACGTCCACCGGCGGCTTGCCATTGGCCTTGGCGATGATCAACCGCCGCCGCGCATTCTGCTGCTCTACGGTTCCCTTCGCGAACGGTCCTACTCCCGCCTCTGCGTCGAGGAGGCGGCGCGGCTGCTGCAATTTTTCGGCGCGGAGACCCGGATGTTCGACCCGTCCGATCTGCCGCTACCCGACCAAGTGAAGGGTGACGATCATCCTGCCGTCCACGAGCTGCGTGAGCATTCGATGTGGTCGGAAGGGCAGGTCTGGTGCAGCCCCGAGCGCCACGGCCAGATCACGGGCATCATGAAGTCTCAGGTCGATCACCTGCCGCTTAACATGGGCGGACTGCGGCCCACCCAAGGCCGAACGCTCGCAGTCATGCAAGTGTCGGCAGGCTCGCAGTCCTTCAACAGCGTCAACACGCTTCGCGTCCTCGGCCGGTGGATGCGGATGTTCACGATCCCCAACCAGTCCAGCGTCGCCAAGGCGTTCAATGAGTTCGATGAGGCCGGCCGGATGAAGCCCTCGAGCTACTATGATCGCATAGTGGACGTGATGGAGGAGCTGATCCGCTTCACCATCTTGCTGCGCCCTCACGCCCAGCAGCTTGTCGATCGCTATTCGGAGCGTAAGGCGGCGGGGTTGGAGATCGAGGCGGCGACGGATACCTCAACGTTGCGACGACGCGCGTTCGATAATCGATCTTCGATCTAGGATCGGTCCACCACCGCTCAGAACCAGGCCCGTATGCCGAGCAGAAGGTTCCAGCCTCCTACGTCTTCACCCGCCGCTCTGGCGAAGTCTGCCGTGTTGCCGAGCCGTCGTTCATATTCGACGCCAATGTAGGGTGCGAATTCGCGAACGATCTCGTAGCGGAGCCGCAGGCCTGCTTCGATTGTGGATAGGCCGGAACCGATGCCGATTTCCGGGACATCTTGAGCGGCCAGGTCGAACTCAATCCTGGGCTGCAGGATCAGCCGCTGAGTGATGCGCTGGTCATATTCCGCTTCGAAGCGCGCGGTGAGATCACCCTCGTCCGAAAGAAAGGCGGCGGCATCGATCTCGAATTGATAGGGGACAAGACCCTGTAATCCGACGACCAGATGACCGCGCTCGGGGTCCGGTCGAAAGTCGTAGCGAATGCCGGCTTGGAAATCGAACCATGGCGTGATGGCGCGGCTCCAGAGCGCCTGCACTTCAACCTGCTCAGGACTCTCGCCGAGATTCCCTTCGCCCTCCGTCTTGAACCAGAACTTGTTGATATCGCCGCCGTACCAGCCTTGAGCGTCCCAGAGATAGCCATCCTCGCCGTCGCGTATCCGTGCCTCCAGCTGATCGATCATGAGCCAGAAGGTTTTGATTTCGCCCTGGTCGGAGCGCAAATCCTCGCGAGCGGCGGCCATCTCGGCATCATCGAAAATGGTGTCAGCGGCGTGTCTGGGACCGGAGAAAGCTGCCGGTGGAGGCGGAGCTTCCGGCGGAGGCGGCGGCGCGGCTCCTGGGATCCTGTTGGACCCAGTGCCATGGATGGTTGGAGAGGCCGGCTGGGCAGGCTGCATGCCTGGCATCTCGTGCTGCGCATGGGGGTCCGGCTCAGCGGGGGGCACTGGCTGCGGCATGGCATTCATATCGTGCCCGGCGTGAGGATCGGCGGTTTGGGATTGGGGGGCCGGCTGCGCTTGCGGTGAGGAAGGAACAGGTTCCGTCTCGCTTGCGCTTGGCGGCTGGGGCGGAGGCATTTCGTGGCCCGTATGCTGGGCCAGAGCGGGTGTCGCGAAAGTGGAAGCGCCTAGGGCGATCAGGAGAATTTTCATGCCGCTTCTCCGTCCAGGGGGCGAACGGTGACGACGTTGAACATCCCCGCATGCATGTGAAAGTCGAGATGGCAGTGAAACGCCCAATCACCGGGATTGTCCGCCGTCAGATCGAAGCTGATTTTGGTGCCCGGCAGAACATTGACGGTATGCTTCCTTGGATAATGCCCGGGGTGACCGTTCACCACGTCGAAGAAGTGCCCGTGGAGATGGATCGGGTGCTGCATCATCGTGTCATTCACCAGCGTCACCCGGACACGCTCATCGCGAGCAAAGCGGATTGGCTCCACGATCGAACTGAACTTGCGGCCGTCGAACGACCACATGAAGCGCTCCATGTTGCCGGTGAGATGGATTTCCATCGAACGCGTCGGCTGACGAGGATCGGGGTTCGGCTCGAGCGCGACGAGGTCGGTGTAGACGAGCACCCTATGCCCCACATTTTCGAGACCAAGCGGAGGTTTTCCCGCTGAATCCTGAGGGTTCATCGCGATCATGTCGACGCCCACTCCGACCTTCATGTCGGGCGGAGCCAAGGATTCATCCCGCATGTTCATGCCGCCCATGTCCATCGACCCCATGTCCATGCCACTCATGGCGTCGCCAGCGCCCTGACCCGTGCCCATCGCACCATGGTCCATCCCGGCCATGGACCCGGAACTCATGCCGCCCATCGATCCGTGCGACATTCCGGCCATTCCCATATCGTCCATGCCGAGCGTCGGCCGGGGGCGAAGCGGCGGCACCTCGGCGGACATTCCCAGGCGCGGCGCCAGTGTTCCCCGGCCAATTCCGGACCGGTCGGTGGACTCCGCGACTATGGTGAAAGCCCTGTCCTCCATGGGCTGAACGATCACATCATAGGTTTCCGCAACGGAGATCATGAATTCGTCGACCGTAACTGGCCGAACATTATTGCCATCGGCCTGCACCACAGTGATCGGCAGACCAGGGATGCGGACATTGAAGATCGACATTGCCGAGGCGTTGATGAAGCGCAGGCGCACTCGTTCGCCTGGACGAAAGAGGCCGGTCCAGTTTTCATCGGGTCCATGCCCGTTGACGAGATAGGTGTAGGTGGAGCCAGTCACATCTGCGATGTCGGTGGGATCCATGCGCATCCGCCCCCACATCAACCGATCCTTGAGCGGCATCATCTGCTCGGGATCGCCATCGCGAAGCAGGCCAGCTAGTGTCTGCTTCTGATAGTTGAAATAACCCTCCGCCTTCTTGAGCTTGGCAATCATCGTGTGCGGATGCATGAAGCTCCAATCGGAGAGCACGATCACGTGCTCGCGATCATATTCCACCGGATCGGGGCCGGCAGGATCGAAGATCAAAGGTCCGACTTGACCGAGCGCGAGGTGAAAATTCGAGTGGCTGTGGTACCAGAAGGTGCCGGAATGCCGGATGGGAAACTTATAGACGAACGTCTCGCCTGGCTTGATGCCGGGAAAGCTCACGCCGGGAACGCCATCCATCTGAAATGGCACTAGCACACCGTGCCAATGGATGGATGCGTCTTCGCCTTCGACGGTGTTCGTAACCGCGACCCGGAAGGTTTCTCCTTCGCGAAGGCGGATGAGCGGCGAAGGAAGCGTTCCGTTGACAGTGATGGCACGGCCGGTCCTGCCGCCGACGGAGAAGGGTGCCGGACCTATGGTGAGAGCGATATTGTCGCCTGAGAGGGCTTTAGGATCTCGTAAGACCCCTTGGGTGCCGCTTCGAGCCCAGGAGGGGAAAAGGCCGGAGAGACTAAGACTCGCGGCTCCCAACGCCCCGGCTTGCAGCAGTTTACGCCGGTCCACGAAGTCAGCCATGACGGGTTCTCCCCTTTGAGGCAGTTGAGTCTGTTCTTTTCCTCTAGAACTATACGCGCACCCGCAGCGTTCCCCTCGCGGGGGCAGGCCTGCCGCTGTTATTCGGCCGAGATGAGTCTTGTTAAGAGCGCGAGCGCGATCGGCTCAAAGGCTATCCTTGGCGCGGACTCGATCAAATCGCCGTGCTGAGGCTGGCTCGTCAGGAGCCAGCCTCAGCGGTAAGCGCGTTCGGACACGATTTACCAGCCACACGTTCAGGCTTGAGCTACCCTCAGAACCAGCTCCGGAGGCCTACTAGGAAGCTCCAGCCACCGACGTCTTCGCCGGCCGCGCGTGCGAACCGGGCCGTGTCCCCAAAAGAGCGCTCATATTCGACGCCGACGTAAGGAGCGAATTCGGGCACGAACTCATATCTCAGCCTCGCACCTATCTCGGCCGAGGAAAGGCCTGAGCCGATGCCGAGCTCCGGGATATCCTGTGCCGCGAGGTCGAACTCAACCAGCGGCTGGAGGATCAGCTTGTTGGTAATGCGCTGGTCATATTCCGCCTCAAAGCGAGCGGTCACGTCGCCCTTGTTGGACAGGAACAGCTGACCATCGACTTCGAACCAGTAAGGCGCCAACCCTTGGATGCCGACGACAAGATGCGTCCGATCGGAGTTCGGCCGGAAATCATGTCGGATACCGGCCTGGAGATTGAACCAGGGATCGAGCGCCCGGCTGTAAAGGGCTTGGACCTCGGCCTGCTCGGGAGAATGGCCGAACTCACCTTCGCCCTCACTCTTTAGCCAGAGCTTGTCATAGTCGCCGCCATACCAGCCCTGAATATCCCATTTATAACCATCGCGGCCCTCTTGCGCCCTGTACTCGAGCTGGTCGGCCAAGACCATCCAGGTGACATAGCCGCCATGCTCCCTGATGAGCTCTTCTTCCCGTTTGCGGAGGAACAGCTCCGGATCGAAAATCGTGGTTCCGGCATGCTCTGGCCCCGAGAACGCTTCCGGCGGAGGCGGCGCTACCGGCGGGGCTTGGGTTTGCGACATGCTTGGCATGGCATGACCGGCATGGGGGTCGGACGACTGCCCCGGCATCGCATGGCCCGCGTGCGGATCCTGCGTCTGAGGCTCCGACATACTGTGTCCCGCATGCGGGTCCGGCTGTTGAGCTGACGACTGGCCGTGGCCCGCATGAGGATCCGTAGGTAAGGTCTCCGGCTCCGCGCTATGGCCTGCATGCGGATCGACGGACCGGTCGGCGGGCATCTCATGCCCGGCATGCGGATCGCCAGTCGGTGGCGCTGCCGTCATCGGCTGTAGGGTGCAGTGACCCATCGCAGCGTGCTCGGGCGTGCAGCTGTCCGCCGGCGCGGGCGTATTGGCCCTTGGCTGCGTCACGTGACCCGCATGTGGATCGGGGGCCGCACCGCTATGGCCGGCCTGTTGGGCCCAAGCGGGTGACGCGAGTGTCAGCACCGACACTGCAGCAAGCAGAAGTGCGCGCTTCATGCGACCTCTCCTTCATCATCCATGGGCCGGACCTTGACCACGTTCATCATGCCGGCATGCATGTGGTAGAGGAGGTGGCAGTGGAACGCCCAGTCGCCGGGGGCGTCGGCGGTAAGATCGAAGCTCGCCTTGCCGCCGGGCATGACGTTCACCGTGTGCTTGACCGGATTGCCGTGCGGCATCCCCGTCACGACCTCGAAGAAATGGCCGTGTATGTGGATGGGGTGACTCATCATGCTATTGTTGATGAGGTTAACCCGAACACGTTCGTTGCGGGCGAAGCGGATCGGCTCGGCGCCTTCGTTGAGCTTCACCCCGTCGAACGACCACATGAAACGCTCCATGTTGCCGGTGAGGTGGATGTCGACGCTGCGGGTCGGCTGGCGCTTGTCGTGGAAGGCCGTCAGCGGGGCGAGATCGTGATAGGTGAGGACTCGGTGCGGCACCTCCTCAAGCCCGAGGGGTCGGTCGCCGGTGCGGTCGACCGGCATCGGCGCAATCATGTCGACGCCAACGCCCACCTTCACATCCGGCGGGACCAGCGACTTGTCCCGCATGTCATGACTCATGCCGGCCATCGCCTCGCTGGAGGCCCCGTTGTTCATATCTGAGGTGGAGCCGTGCTGCATCGAGCCGTGGCCCATCGCTCCATGGTCCATGCCGCCCATGCCCATGTCCTTCATGCCGAGGAGGGGCTTTGGACGCAGCGGAGGGACCGGCGCCTGCATGCCCATGCGCGGCGCCAGGGTTGCTCGTCCCATGCCTGAGCGGTCGATCGATTCCGCGACGAGGGTGAAGGCCTTGTCCTCGGTCGGCGTGACGATGGCGTCATAGGTCTCAGCCACCGATATCTGGAATTCATCAGTCTCGACGGGACGTACATTCTGGCCGTCGGCCTGGACGATGGTCATCGGCAGGCCGGGAATGCGGATGTTGAAAATTGACATGGCCGAGGCGTTGATGAAGCGCAGACGCACCCGCTCGCCGGGACGGAAGAGGCCAGTCCAGTTCTCGGCGGGACCGTGGCCGTTGATGAGGTAGGTGTAGGTCGAGCCCGTGACGTCGGCGATGTCGGTCGGGTCCATACGCATCTTGCCCCACATCAGCCTGTCTGAAAGAGACATGTTCCGCGCAAGATCGTCATCACCTCCAACGAGACCTGAGAGCGTTTGCTTCTGACGGTTGAAATAGCCGCCCTGCTTCTTGAGCTTGCCGAAGAGCTGGTGTGGATGGAGGAAAGTCCAGTCGCTGAGGACGATCACATGCTCGCGGTCGTAGGCGACCGGGTCGGGCTCGGCGGGATCGATGACGATCGGGCCGTAATGGCCGACCTGCTCCTGAAGACCGGAATGGCTGTGATACCAATAGGTGCCGTTCTGGACGATCGGGAATTCGTAGGTGAATGTGGTCTTCGGCAGAATGCCGGGGAAGCTGATGCCCGGCACGCCGTCCATGTGGAAGGGCAGGATGAAGCCGTGCCAGTGGATGGACGTGTCCTCATCGAGCGTGTTCTCGACATGGATGCGGACATTCTGTCCTTCGCGCAGGCGAATGAGGGGGGCCGGGAGCACGCCGTTCATCGTGATCGCGTGGCCGGTGCGGCCGCCAACGGTGAAGGGGCTGTGCGCAACCTTCAGGCGGATGTCTTCGCCCGAGAGTGTGGGCAGGGTCGGCGCGAGGCCAGCACTTCCGCTCTGAGCCCAAGCCGGAAAGAGGCTTGAGAGACCGACGCCGGCGGCGCCGATCGCGCCCGCGCGCAGCAGCGCGCGTCGTTCGATAAGCTGATTCATTTTGGGATCCCTGACTGCTCCGAAGGAGCTGGGTTTCGGCTCTAGAAAACTGGGAGGCGATGCGTGCACCGCCTCCCAGGAGCCATTACTTCTGACTCATATTATGACCGGCATGCGGGTCGGCTTTCGCCTTGGAGCCCTGCATGTCGCAGCCCTCCATCGTCTTGCCTTCGGCTTTCATTTTTTCGCAGTGAGCCTTCATGGCCTGGGCGTTCATCATCCCACCCATATTGTGGCCGGCATGCGGGTCCGTCGAAGGCTTGGCCTTAGTTGTGCTCATTTGGCCATGTCCGGCGTGAGCATCTGCAAGGTTGGCAGTCTGAGCGAGCGCCGGCGTGGCGATCGTCAAAGCGATCGCGGTCAAAAGCATTTTCATTGTAAACTCCAAGAAACTTTGAGTGAGGTTCAAATCTCTGGAGTGATACGGGGAGGAGGAGTCTCCCCCTCAGGCTGAATGCCAATCAATTTCTGAAAGCCAGCCGGCGTGAGCTCTGCCCTGGGCGGTGCGATCCGATCACTGACCATCGGCTCTGCTGCCGGGACCGCCGCCGCACAGGTGATTGCGCAGCTTATATCCATGCCCGATCGATGGCTGCTGGACGGACTGTGCTTCCCAGCACCATCTTTGATTTTCACCATAGCGGGTGCCGAGCTATGCGGCGCAGCCATGGCTTGCCCATGGGCCATCGCTACCGGTGCGAACATCAGGCCCAAGGCAACCAGCAGGGACGCAAGGAAGCGAAACATGTTGGCGGCCAAGTAGGGCTTCGCAGATGAGCTTGCAATGAACGTTGGTTGATTGCGATGCCTGAGCTTAAGCGACATGCGCCATGTCCTCTAGGATCGGGCAGTCTGGCCGCTCATCGCCATGACAGTGCCGAGCTAAATCCTCCAGTGAAAGGCGCATCGCCCGGATTTCTCCTTCCTTTTGCTTGAGTTCTGCGACCCTTGCCAAGGCGAGTGCCTTCACGTCCGCGCTTGTCCTATCGCGATCTCGCCACAACGCCAGAAGCTGGCCGATCTCTTCGATCGGAAAACCGAGATCACGTGCCCGCCGGATGAAACGGAGCGTGTGGACGTCCTTCTCGTCGTAATCGCGGTAGCCGGAATCCCGCCGCGCCGCCTTGGGGGTGAGGCCGATGGCCTCATAGTGGCGGATCATCCGCTGGCTGACGCCGGACTGCTTCGATGCTTGGCCGATGTTCATCGGAACGGACTTCCTCGCTTCCTCACCAACGGATATGGACTTTGACACAGTGACAAGGTCAAGGGGTGAATACGCGGAGGTCTCTCGCCGCTTTTAGCTGCTCGCATGCGAATGGCCACGAGGCTTGCTTTCTGGAGTAGAGGACGAGGTCCGGCTGATATCGATCGCCTCGGCGCCTTTTTCCGAATCCAGACACCGCTCCTCGATCTGGGTGGTCGAGAAATAGATGTTGTAGCGGTCGCGCAGCAGCTGGCTGACCTCGCCCAGCACCCGCTCACCCTCGGACCAATCTCGCACGCAGACATGGCTTGAGAAGACGTTCATTCCGGAGGTGAGGCTCCAGGCGTGGACATGGTGAACATCGGTCACTCCGTCCACCGCTCGAATGGCAGAAATCGCGCCCTCGAAATCGAGATCCTCCGGCGTTCCCTGCAGCAGGATGTGCAGCGACTCCTTGATGATGCCCCACGAGGCCCAAAGCAGCACGACACCAAACGCCATGCCCAGCAGCGGGTCGATCGCGAGGAAGCCCGTGAAGCGGATGACGAGCGCCGATATGATGATCAAAAAGCTGCCGACAAACGTCTGGATAATGTGCCAGTAGGCGCCCCTCATGTTGAGGTTCCCCTTCTGCCGCTCATAGAGGAGCCAAAGAGCGATTAGCTCGGTGACGATGCCGCCTCCCGCCGCGATGAGCATCGGGGTCGTCGGAAGCTGGATCGGCTCCATCAGCCGCATTGCGCCCATCCAAAAGACGACCAGCGCCATCCCGAGCAGGAAGAGACCATTGAAGAGGGCGCCGAGAATCCGCTCGCGTATAGCCGAACGTCCGCGCCGGATTGGATTTTCTCTCACCAAGCCGCATCGCCACCAAAGCGATTAGAATCCCGCCCACGGCTGAGAATGTATGAAAGGCATCCGAGAGTACGGCGACCGAGCCTGTCCATATGCCGATACCGAGTTCGACGACGAAATAGAGGCCGGTGAGCCAGCCGGAGGCGATCAAGGCCTGCCGGTCCCCTTTTGGGGTCATGTGACCAGAATGTCCGTGCTGCATCGATCCAACCTCCGAGCTAGGCGGTGCCGACCTCCGGCTCCTATTCGTTACGCATGGCTAGCGCTTCACCCGCAGTCGGCGCCCGACCAAGCTCAACTCGCCTGCGGCTTCCACCTCCTGAGCGTCAGCGCGTTGGTGACGACGCTGACGCTGGAAAACGCCATCGCTGCGCCTGCAAGCACCGGGCTGAGATAGCCCAAAGCCGCCAGCGGAATGCCGACGACGTTGTAGATGAACGCCCAGAAGAGACCTTGGCGGATCTTCGAATAGGTCCGCTTGGAAATGTCGATGGCGTCCGCGACCAGGCGCGGGTCGCCCCGCATCAAGGTGATCCCCGCCGCGTGCATCGCGACGTCGGTGCCCGTCGACATGGCGATTCCAACATCTGCCGCCGCCAGTGCCGGCGCGTCATTCACGCCATCGCCTACCATGGCGACGGTGCGGCTCTCCCCCCGAAGCGAGGCCACGGCGTCAGCTTTCCCCTCGGGCAGCACGTTTGCGATCACCTCGTCGATGCCGAGCTGTTTTGCCACCGCGTTGGCGCTGCCGGCATTGTCGCCGGTGAGCATGATGCTGCGTACGCCCCGCCGATGAAGGATCTCGATGGCCTCTTTGGCGGAGGCCTTGGCTTCGTCGCCGAAGGCGAGGAGGCCGATCAGCCTCTTCTTCGGCGAGATCGCGGCTATCCAGGAGACGGAACGTCCGTCCCCTTCCAGATCTTCAGCGTGCGCGGCCAGCGACCCGCGTTCGATGCCTTCCTCGTCCATGAGGCGCGAGCTTCCGAGGACGAGCCGGTCACTCTCAATTTCAGCAGTGACGCCTCGACCGGGTAGTGCCTTCATCGACCGCGTATTCGCCGGCACCACTCCTTGTTCCTTGGCGGCGGCCATGACGGCCTTGGCGAGCGGATGCTCGCTTCCGCTCTGAAGCCCCGAGGCCAGTTCAAGGAGGTGCCGATCATCGACGCCGGGCGCGGCGATGGCGGCAACGAGCGAAGGTTTGCCCTCCGTCAGCGTCCCCGTCTTGTCGAAGGCAACGGCGCTAATGCGGTGCGCGGTCTCCAGCGCCTCTGCATCCTTGATGAGAACGCCCGCCCGGGCGGCAACGCCGGTGCCCGCCATGACTGCCGTGGGGGTGGCAAGGCCGAGCGCGCAGGGGCACGCAATCACCATGACCGCCACCGCATTGAGGATGGCGACCTCGACTCCGGCGCCAGCAACGATCCAGCCGATAAAGGTGACGGCCGCGATGCCGAGGACGATCGGCACAAATACTGCGCTGACCTTGTCGACCAGCCTTTGGATCGGCGCCTTCGCGCCTTGGGCGCTTTCAACGAGACGGACGATCCGCGCGAGTGTGGTTTCAGCCCCGACTGCGGTGGTCTCGATGAGCACGAGGCCATCGCCGTTGATGGAACCGCCGGTCAGCTTGTTCCCGACACTCTTAGAGACGGGCATGCTTTCGCCGGTGAGCATCGATTCATCGACGCTTGTCGCACCCTCGATGAGTCGCCCGTCAACCGGAATTCGCTCGCCCGGCCGGACGCGAATGCGGTCGCCAGTTTTGACGTCCTCGACGGAAACCTCTTCCTCGATCCCGCTTGAACGCATGACACGAGCCTTGTCCGGACGCAGCGCCATCAAGGCGCGTATCGCTGCGCCCGTCTGTCGTTTGGCTCTGCCTTCAAGCCACTTGCCGAGCAGGATGAGCGTGATGATGACGGCGGATGCTTCGAAATAATAATGGCCGTCGGCCCCTTGGCTCGGTCGGAACATCAATTGATAAAGACTGAGGCCATAAGCGGCCGATGTGCCGATAGCGACGAGCAGGTCCATGTTTCCGGTGCGCGCTTTCAGCGCCTTCCAGCCGGCCCGATAGAAGCGGCCGCCGAGCCAGAATTGGACAGGTGTTGCGAGAAGCAGCTGGACCCATCCCGGGATCATCGCGTCGACGCCGAACGGCGACAGGAGCATGGGGATAACGAGCGGAAGGGAGAGGGCCGCCGCGATGATGACATGGCGCAGTTCGCGAGAGGCGACCTCCGACCGCCGGGCCTCCTCTTCATCCGCTTGCCGTACGGGAGATGGGCTGCGCAGCGATGCGGAGTAGCCCGCCTTTTCGACGGCCCGAATCAGATCGGTGTCGGCCGTGGTCGCGACAGCCTCGATGCGGGCGGTTTCAGTGGCGAGGTTTACGTCGGCCTTGAGGACGCCAGGCACCGCGCGAAGCGCCTTCTCCACACGTCCGACGCAGGACGCGCAGGTCATGCCGGTAACCAACAATTCCGTCGTCTTGGATCCGGGCATGTAGCCTGCCTTGAAGACGGCCTCGGCGACTGTTCCAATGTCGGAATCTTCGTCATCGAACGTCACCTCGGCGCGCTCGGTGGCGAGGTTTACGGCAACATTCGAGACGCCCGGCACTTGGCGGATGGCGCGCTCGACTCGGCCGACGCAGGAGGCGCAGGTCATGCCTTCAATCGGCAACGTGAGCGTGGTCTCGGCTGCTCCATCGTCCGGCGCCCGTGACAGCGTCTGCGCGTCCAATTTTCGTCTCCTCAAAAAGAGTGGACCCCTCATATGGTCCTTGACATCGTGTCAGGGTCAAGGCGCAAAAATTAGGTATGGATTGGAACCTGTAGTGGGAACGGCTTTGTTCGACTGAAACGGAAGCTCATGAGTGACGCACTGGAGAAAAGCAGATGGAGCAAACCTACGATCTAATCGTCATAGGCACCGGCACGGCTGCCATGGTCGCCGCGACGCGCATGCGAGACGCGGGGTGGACCGTCGCCATCATAGACGAGAAGCCATTTGGCGGAACGTGCGCGCTGCGCGGCTGTGATCCGAAGAAGATGCTCGTCGCGGGAGCAGAGGTGATCGACAGCAGCCGCAGATTGCATGGTCGGGGGATCATTGAGCCGGCCGAGATAAATTGGCGCGATCTGATCGCGTTCAAGCGGACCTTCACAGACGCGATCCCGGCGAAGCATGAGCAGCGCTACCAAGAGAAGGGTATCGTCACCTTCCACGGCCAAGCATATTTCACCGGTCCCAATTCGATATCGATCGCCGAAGAGCCGTTGCACGGGCGGCACATCCTGATTGCCGCTGGCGCGGAGCCAGTGCGGCTCGGCATACCCGGCGAGGAGCATCTGATCGACCACGAGGACTTCCTGGCGATGGACAGCCTACCGGCTCGGGTCTTGCTCGTTGGCGGCGGTTACATCGCGGCTGAATTCTCTCATGTCGCCGTCCGCGCCGGAGCGAAGGTCACGATCCTCCAGCGCAGCCACCGTCTATTGCCGCAGTTCGAACCGGAGCTCGTCGGCTGGCTGATGGAGGCATTCGAGAGGAGCGGCGTGGATGTGCGCACGGGTACCACGGCGATCGGTATCGAAAAGACAGGTGAGGCTTTCACCGTGCACGCCAGCGCCGAGGACGGCTCTCGGATGTTCGTGGCTGATCTGGTCGTCCATGCCGCCGGCCGAAGACCGGCTCTTGATCGCCTCGATCTCCCGACCGGCGACATCGCCAGCGAACGAGGCCGGCTCCAGCTGAATGAGCATCTCCAAAGCATCTCCAACCCGGCAGTCTACGCCGCAGGTGACGCAGCTCAGATGGGGCCTCCGCTCACACCCGTCTCAAGCCATGATGCAAAGGTTGTCGCGGCGAACCTGATCAAGGGCAACCATGCGAGACCCGACTATCGTGGTGTGCCGAGCGTAGCATTTACGCTGCCTCCAATCGCGGCGGTCGGGATGAGCGAAGAGGCGGCACGAGCTTCGGGATGCCGCTTTCGTGTCAAGTCGGAGCGGGCCTCGCACTGGTATACAGCGCGGCGCGTGGCCGAGCCCGTCTACGGCTATAAGACGCTTGTCGAGGAGGACACGGACCGTATCCTCGGGGCGCACCTCGTAGGGCCTCACGCTGACGAGGTCATCAACCTCTTCGGTCTCGCCATCCGGCACGGCCTCACAGCCGGCGATCTCAAGACGACGATGTTCGCCTATCCGACGGGTGCATCTGACATCGGCTACATGCTTTAGCGGGTTTCGACAGCCTGGAAGACCCTCGCGCAGCGGACTATCAGACGGTCGCGTCTTCGATCATGTCGATGACAGCACAGTCAGCATCGGTGCCGCCAGAACATTGCTCGATGGTGGAAGCCAACAAGCGCTCCATTTCCGCGAGATCGGCTATTTTGGCGCGGACTTCTTTCAGGTGATGGGCTGCGATCTCCCGGACTTCGCCGCAGCAGGCTTTACCGGGGCCACCCAAGTTCAGGATCGCGCGGACCTCCTCAGGCGTGAAGCCAAGCTCTCGAGCGCGACGAATGAAGCCGAGCGCCCGAACATGGTCCTCGTCATAGACCCGATGGCCGCCTTCGGTACGGGGCGGCGTGGCAATAATCCCTACTTTCTCGAAATAGCGGATCGTCTCAATGTTGACCCCGGAGCGCCGGGAAAGCTTGCCTATGCTAATGCGCGCCATGGAGAATCTTCTTGATCCTGTAGTGACTACAGATGGCACATAGCAGCGAATCGAATTGGAGAACACACTTGGCAGAAGCAAAGATCGTGCCTGTGGCCCCATTGGATGGCCCCCCATTGAAAGGGGCTGACGAAGGTGTTGCCGCCGTGGGAAGCGTGATCAGTTTAGGGGCGCTGTTTTCGGCTGCCGCCTGTTGCGTGTTGCCCTTGGCACTGGGGGCCTTGGGCTTGGGAGCAGGCGGACTTGCGGCGGTCGTGCCCTTCCACTGGCCGCTGACAATAGCGGCCATGATCGCCGTGGCAGCCGGATGGCTTTTCTATTTACGGAGGCGGCGCGCATGCGCCGCAGACGGAGACTGCTCGGCTGCACCCCCCAAGCGTATGACATTCGCGATCCTATGCCTGGCAACAATCTTCGTGACGGTTTCTGCTCTGTGGAGCTTAATCGAGGCGCCGCTGATGCGGCTGCTTGGAGGGGCATAATGCAACTGATCTCGACTCTGACCTGCCCCGAGTGCGACCATCGGGCGACCGAGACGATGCCGATCGACGCCTGCCAGTTTTTCTACGATTGCCCAGGATGCAAAGCCGTTCTTCGACCGAAACCCGGTGATTGCTGCGTCTACTGCTCTTACGGCGATGTGCCATGTCCGCCGATTCAGGAAGCTCGCGAGAATGGCTCGCAGGCCAGTTGCTGCGGAGGATCCTAAAAGCCGCCGACCTTGCCCCTTAGCCTCACCGCTAGGCAGCTCTTGACCCTGACACTGTGTCAAACACCACATCGTTCTCACAACAATCGAGTTGGAGAACGAACATGATAAATTTCCGTGTCTTGGGAATGACCTGCGGTGGTTGCGCGAGGGCGGTTACGAACGCCGTGCAGCGCGTCGATGAAAACGCCAAGGTCGATGTCGATCTTGGTGCGAAGCGCGTCTCGGTCCAATCTTCCGCCGATCCGAAGCTCTTCGAAAGCGCGATAGGGGATGCGGGCTATGAGGTGAGCCTGCTGCCCGCCTGATATTTTCCGAGGGCATCGCGGCATTGAGACGTATCTAATAAGGGACGGCACTTCGTCAGCATCAACTCGTTGGCGTAGTGATCGTCTCGTTGGGCAACGATGGAAGGGGTCTTATGGCAGAGGAAGCTCGGCTCTCGGACTCGCCCAGCGAAAATGCGAAGGGAGTCGTTCTTGTAACCGGGGCGAGCGGCTTCATCGGCTCCGCCGTCATTCGAAAGCTCGGCAACGATTACCAGGTCGTCGGACTTGACCGCGCCGGACCCCCGGATCCTCCATCACCAGCGGTGGCGATCGACTTCGACCTAGGATCGGACGAGGCGGTCCGGAAGGCCCTTGAAGAAGTCAGGGATCAGTTTGGTAGCCGAATCGCGTCGGTCATTCACCTCGCCGCCTATTATGACGTTTCGGGAGAGCCCAACCCACTTTACGAGAAGATCACGGTCGAGGGCACGAGACGGTTGATCGATGGCCTGCAGTCTTTCGAGGTCGAGCAGTTCGTCTACGCAAGCACGATGCTGGTTCACCGGGCGACGAATAGCCCCGACGAGCCCATCGACGAGGATTCGCCCATCGATCCGAGCTGGGCTTATCCCGAATCCAAGGTCCGTACGGAGGCCGTTCTCAAGGAACGGCACGGCGACATTCCCGTGGTCTTTTTGCGCATCGCCGGCGTCTACGAGGACGAGGGGCACCAGCCATTCATCGCGGAACAGATTGCCCGGATTTATGAGCACCGACTGATCGCGCACGTCTATCCCGGCATGCTCTGTGCCGGGCAGTCCTTTGTGCATCTGGACGACCTCACCGACGCGATCGCGAGGCTCGTGGAACGTCGCCGCGATTTACCGGCCGAACTGCCGCTGCTTATAGGCGAGCCCGAAGCGCTTGGTTATGCCGAGGTGCAGGACATTATCGGCTGCACGCTCCACGGCGAAGGGTGGGACACTTTCCGCATTCCGCAGCCGATCGCGAGAGCAGGCGCTTGGGTTCAGAGCGAGGTGCTCGGCTCGGGAAGCTCGATTAAACCCTGGATGGTCGAGGCGAGCAACGACCATTACGTGCTCGACATCAGCCGGGCGCGGCAGTTCCTCGGTTGGGAGCCGAAGCACCGCCTGCGCGATGCGCTTCCGAAGATGGTCGCGGCGCTAAAGCGCGATCCGCAAGGCTGGTACAAGGCCAACAAGCTCAATCCGGCCCTCGTCGCCTGGTATGGGCAGCGCCCCGTCGCACCCGCTCATGCCGAGCATGACGGCGGTGCCGATCCCGGCATGGATCACATGGCGATGGGTCATACGGAAGGCCGCCACGAGTCCGATGATATGAGCCACGGGCAGGATGCGGAGCCCGCGATGGCGCATGGCGGCGATCACGATGATATGGCTATGATGGATGCCGACGCTCGCCGCACGCGCTGGGTCCATTTCGCGACGATCGGTCTGGGCGCCTGGCTTGCCGCAAGTCCGCTAGTCTACGACGCCGTGACGAGTGGAACCGTGGACGACGCCGTTCGTGCCGTGACGGTCGATCGCGGGCTGCCGTCCGTCGAATGGCGCGCGGGTGTGCTGATGATCAGCGACGTGATCAGCGGCATGCTGCTGATGCTGTTCGGAGCGATGTCGCTCTCGAAGCGAACGGCTTGGTTTGGTCAGTGGGCGTCCTGTTTCGTCGGCATATGGCTGCTGTTCGCGCCGCTCATCTTCTGGAGTCCAAGCGCGGCCCAATATCAGAACGACATGTTGATCGGCGCGCTGGCGATCGCCTTCTCTGTGCTTGTGCCGATGATGCCCGGGATGAGCATGGCCGGCATGATGGATCCGAAGTCCGTTCCGCCCGGCTGGACCTATGGGCCGTCCACCGCCGCGCAGCGCCTTCCGATCGCCGCCCTCGGCCTGATTGGTCTCCTCATCTCGCGCATGCTGACGGCGTACCAGCTTGGCCACATCGACTCCGCCTGGGAGCCGTTCTTCATGGGATCGCCCGCCGATCCCCGCAACGGCACGGAGGAGATCATCACGTCCGATGTCTCCAAGGCCTGGCCAATCCCCGACGCGGGACTGGGGGCGGTAAGCTACATATTTGAAATCCTGATGGCGGTGATGGGCACGCGCGACCGGTGGCGGACGATGCCCTGGATGGTGACCTTTTTCGGCATATTGGTGATCCCCCTTGGGGTCATCTCGATCTACTTCATCATCATCCAGCCCATCATGATCGGCACCTGGAGCACGCCGGCACTGATTGCCGGGCTCGCCATGGTCGTCATGATACCGTTCGCCTTGGACGAGGTCATCGCCATGGGACAGTTCCTCTATTGGGCGCATTGCCGTGGCAAGCCGTTGATCCGGACGTTCTTCAAGGGCGATGCGGTCGACAAGGGCGAAGAATATACGGGCGATGCGCTGTCCGCCTCTCCCTCAGCCGCATGGGCCGAAGCCAGACGGGGCGTGACGCTTCCCTGGACGCTGGCCGTCAGCACCGTGATGGGCGCATTCCTCATGCTGACGAGGCTGGTGTTCGGCACCGACGGTGCGATGGCGAACAGCGACCATCTGGTTGGTGCGCTAGTTATTACGGTCGCCATCATTGCCACGGCCGAGGTCGCGCGGGCCCTGCGGTTCGTCAACGTCGCATTCGGCGCCTGGCTTGTCGCCGCACCGTTCCTGCTTGAGGGGGCCAACAGCACCGCGACTATCGCCAGCATAGCGATTGGTCTTGCGCTGGTGGCGTTGAGTTTGCCGAGAGGCAAGCGGAGCACCGAACATTATGCGGGATGGGACAAATATGTCGTCTAGAGGTGCCAGGATTGACATGAAGCGACACCTGCCTAGGCTTAAGGGGTGACAAGATTCATCTTGGCCATATTGGTGGCGCTGTCGCTAGTCGGCAGCCCGGGGCCGGCGTTCGCGGCGCCTTCACCCACCTGCTCGATGCCTGGAGCGGCGGTCGGCAATCCTGTCGATCACGACAAAATGGGTTGCTGCACTCCGGACTGTGCCGTGTCTTGTCCTGCCGCCGTGGTGCCTGCCGATGCGTTGCCTGAACCGACGGTCGTGCTTACCGGTGATGCAACTTGGGTGCCGATGGCCACTGGTCTTCACTCGATCAATCCGGCTGCGGTAGACCCTCCTCCAAGACCCTCGCTCGCCTGATTTCTTAAGCTCGGCCCCCACTCGGCGGCCGTGCGGCTGTGGTGGGCTCTGAGCTCATCCGCGAACTCAATTTACGAGCCAACGCTGATTCCTCACCGGGCTTTGCCTGTGCTGCGCTGCTGCTGAGCAGCGGCATCGAAGGGATTGGCGTCGAACAAGGGTAATTCGATGAACAAGATCTATTTTGCCGGTGCCTTGGCGCTGCTTTCCGGCGTCGCTGCCTGCAGCGAACAACCAAACGCTAACCGTGAAGCCACTAGCGCTCCCGCAGAACAATCGGCGACCGTGCCGACGGACGCGGTTTACTCGGCTACGGGCGAAGTGACGGGCATCGCCGGTGAGACCGTGACGATTTCGCATGGGCCGGTGCCGGACCTGCAGTGGCCCGCCATGACGATGGAATTCCGGGCGCCCAGCTCGGACATGCTCGCCACCGTTGCGGCCGGAGACCAGGTCGCCTTCGCCTTCCGCCAGGCGGACGGCGGCTATGTTCTGACGTCGCTGACCAAGAACTGAGGATGAGGCGGGCGGAGGCTCGCACGCGCCTTCGCCCGCCCTTGGCAGGATAACACCCATGAAACCTTTCGCCTCTTCCTTGCGTGGATCGGTGGCAACGGCGCTCGCCCTCGCCGTCGCTCAACCGCAGCCCGCGCTCGCCCAAGCTACTCTCAGCCTCGATGAGGCGCTCGCGCTGTCGGTCGAGCGGCAACCCGCGCTCAGCGCTTTCACGCGGACCGCGAGAGCGGCCGAGGAGGCCGCCGTCGCCGCGCGCCAGCTCCCCGACCCGCAGCTGACGATCGGCATTCAGAACCTCCCCGTCACGGGCTCCGAGGCGTTCGACCTCAATGCCGACTTCATGACCATGAAGTCGATCGGCATCATGCGCACCCAGGTCAGGGAGGCGAAGCGGGACGCCGCGTCCGCCCGTTATCTGGCGGAAGCCGCCGTATCGCTCGCCGAGCAGGATGTGCTCGCGCGCCGCATCCAACGTGAGGTGATGCTGGGCTGGATCGAGGTCATCGAGGCTCAGCAGAAGCGGGAGGTACTGAATTTCCTGATCGAGAAACTGGAAGCCCGTCAGTCGCTCGTTGAAGACAGCATACTCGACGGCACCGCCACGCCGGCGGACGTTATCGCCATCGAAGCGGAGATATCGGCTGCCCGCGCCGAGCTTCTCGCCGCGCAAGACGCCGAAGCCGCCGGCCGCGCGATGCTCACGAGGTGGATCGGCGATGCCGCCCAGCGGCCACTCTCGACGAATGAGCTTCCCATCTGCCGGCCCTCTAACAAGCAACAGGCCTTATCGGCGGTGGCTGAGCATCCGCTGATTGAGGTGGCGCGGCGTCGGGAGACCGTGGCGGAACGCGCCATCGACATCGCTCGCGCCGATCGAAAGCCCGACTGGGGCTGGTCGGCGATGTACGGCCAGCGCGGCGGCGGGCGCTCGGACATGGTGACGCTCCAGGTCACTATCGATCTGCCGCTCAACAAGGCGCGCCTTCAGAACCGGCGGATCGCCGAGGCCTCGGAACTCGCCGCCGCCGCCCGCGACAGGGCGGAAGACACGCGCCGCGAAGTGGTGTCGGATTTCGAACAGGCGTGGGCCCAGTGGAGTGCCGCCAACGCCCGGCTCACCACCACCCTTGGCGATACCTTGCCGGCACTGGAGGCGGTCGAGCGCGCCTTGGAGGCAAGGGTCGCCGGCGGCCAGCCGGCGCTGACCGACGTCCAGGCCGCGAGCGAACGAACGACCCGGACTGCGCTCGAAGTCATCGAGCAGCGCGCTGCGCTCGCCCGCGCCAGTGCGGATCTGAGCTTCTATGTCGAGGAGTGCGCCTGATGGTGGCTGACCGCATTATTGGACCGCTGCGTTCCATGGACCGCCAGAAGCGAACGATGATCGTCGCCGGGCTGGCGCTGGCGATCTCGACCGCCGGCGTCGGCTATTGGGCCGGCTCATCCGGCGTATTCACGGAGAACGGATCGCCCGCCGGAGCCGTAGAGGGCGAAACCATCGATGGCGTCGTTCAGGACGGCTCTGGCCGGAAGGTGCTCTACTGGTACGATCCGATGATTCCGATGGAGCGCTACGACGCTCCCGGCAAATCGTCGATGAACATGGAACTCATTCCGAAATATGCGGATGAGGCCGCTGACGGCGGCGTGAGAGTATCGCCGGCCATGGCCCAGAGCCTTGGGGTGCGGATCGGGGAGGCGCAGGTTCGCGACCTTGCGCCGATCGTACAGGGTGTCGGGCGGGTGCAGATCGATGAACGTCTGATCGAAGAGGTGCAGACCTTCGCACCCGGCTTCGTCGAGGGCCTGGCGGTGCGCGCCGAAGGCGAGCCGGTGCGGGCGGGGACCAGGATCGCCAGCGTCTATTCGCCGGAGCTGCTGACCGCCCAGCATGAATATAAATCGCTGCTCGGCATGTCGCGAGACGTGGCGCCCCCGAGCCTGAGACAGGCCGCCCGTAGCCGGCTCCGGCTTCTCGGCCTCTCCATTGGCGCGATCCAGCGTCTCGAAGGCGGCGGCGCTCCGCAGCGCACCTACGCCGTTACCGCACCCGCGTCTGGGATAGTGACGGAAATCGGCGCCCGCCCCGGCGCCAGGGTCGAGCCGGGTCAGTCGATCGTGACCATCGCCGGTCTGTCGCGGGTCTGGGTCGTGGCAGAAATCCCCGAAGCAGCTCTTGGCGAGGTAAAGGTCGGTCAACCGGTGCGGGTGACCTTCGCCGCTTATCCCGGCGAGGTACGCGAGGGGCGCGTCGATTACATCTACCCCTCGCTCAATCCCGAGACCCGAACAGCGCGCGTTCGTGTCACGCTCGCCAACCCCGACCTTCGGCTGAAGGAAGGTATGTTCGCTAATGTGACTGTGCAGGGGACCGGCGGCACGACGCTAACGGTGCCGAGCGAGGCGGTCATCGCAACTGGAGATCGAACGGTCGTCATCACCCGGCGGGATGGAGCCTTCGTCCCGGTCGAGGTACGGACGGGCACGGTGGCGAACGGCTTCACCGAAATCGTCGACGGACTCGAACCGGGCGACGATGTCGTCCTATCGGGTCAGTTCCTGATCGACTCCGAAGCCTCGCTCTCGGGCGTGATCGACCGCCTCGAAGCGGCGGCTCCAACGGCCGACGAAGCCGCCGCGCGGCTCGCCCGAGGCACGGGCACCATCCAGTCGCTCGATTCGACGCAGCGCCGCATCACCATCGCGCATGGGCCGATCCCGACGATGAACTGGCCAGCGATGACGATGACGTTCGGCGTCCGGCAAGCCGAAATGCTTCGCGGCTTCAAGCGCGGCGACCGCGTCGACTTCGCCTTTCCAAAAACCCAGCAGGGCGGCTTCTATGTGATCGAGCAGCTTTCGCGGGACGCCGGTCGATGATCGCAAGCATCATCCGCTGGTCTGCCGCGAATCGACTGCTCGTCCTCCTCGGCGCCCTCTTCATTGCGGTTATCGGCGCCTATTCGGTGTTGCGGACGCCGCTCGACGCAATACCCGACCTCTCCGACGTGCAAGTGATCATACGGACTCCCTATCCCGGCCAGGCGCCGGAGATCGTCGAGGCGCAGGTCACCTATCCGCTCACCACGACGATGCTCTCGGTGCCGAAGGTAAAGGCCGTGCGCGGCTACTCCTTCTTCGGCGACTCCTACGTCACGGTCATTTTCGAGGACGGCACCGACCTTTATTGGGCCCGCTCCCGCACGCTCGAATATCTGAGCCAGGCGGGCGGGCTCCTGCCCGAGGGAGTGACGCCGGCGCTGGGACCGGATGCCACTGGCGTCGGCTGGGCCTTACAATATGCTTTGGTCGACCGCACCGGACAGCATGATCTCGGGCAGCTCCGCGCTCTTCAGGACTGGTTCCTCAAATATCAGCTGAAGCAAATCCCCGGCGTCGCCGAGGTCGCATCCCTCGGCGGCATGGTTCGGGCCTACCAGATCCAGCTCGATCCGGAGCGGATGCAAATCTACGGTGTGTCCGTCCAGGAGGTGATCGAGGCCGTCCAGGAGGCCAATGATGAAGCCGGCGGGGCGGTCATCGAGCGCGCCGAGGCCGAATATATGGTCACCGTCGGCGGCTATCTCGAAGATCTGGACGATTTTCGCAATATCCCGCTGTCGGTGAGCGAGGGCGGCACCCCCGTCACCGTTGGCGATGTGGCCCGGGTGCAGATCGTGCCCGACTTCAGGCGCGGCATCGCTGAGCTCAATGGCGAGGGCGAAGTAGTCGGCGGAATCATCGTCGTCAGGCAAGGCGCCGACACGCTGTCGGTGATCGAGCGCGTCAAGGAAAAGCTCGCGGAGATCAAGGACGGACTGCCGCCGGGCGTGGAGGTGGTCACCACCTATGACCGCTCTTCGCTGATCGAGCGAGCGGTCGAGAACCTCTGGGAGAAGCTGTTCGAGGAGTTCCTGGTCGTCGCGCTGGTGACCGCCTTGTTCCTCCTTCACCTCCGCTCCGCGCTGGTCGCCATCATCATGCTGCCACTGGGCGTGCTGGCGGCGTTTACGGTCATGTATTTCCAGGGCGTCAACGCCAACATCATGTCCCTGGGCGGCATCGCGATCGCCATCGGAGCGATGGTCGATGCGGCGGTCGTCATGATCGAAAATGCGCACAAGAAGCTCGAACATGCCAAGGCCGAAGAGGGCGACCTCAACGAGCAGAGGCGCCGACAGGTGCTTACCGAAGCGGCGGTCGAGGTCGGTCCGGCGCTGTTTTTCTCGCTGCTCATCATCACTCTTTCCTTCCTGCCGGTCTTCACACTGGAGGCGCAGGAGGGTCGGCTGTTCAAGCCGCTGGCTTTCACCAAGACTTATGCGATGGCGGCGGCGGCCGGCCTTTCGATCACGCTCGTGCCGGTTCTGATGCTGATGTTCATCAAGGGTCGGATTCGGCCCGAAGCCGACAATCCGGTCAACCGAGCCCTCATCGCCGCCTATCGCCCGGGCCTTAGCTGGGTGCTGCGTTGGCCGAAGCTCACCCTGGGTCTGGCGGCGGCGGCGCTGGCGCTGACCTTCGTTCCGGCGAGCCAGCTTGGCAGCGAGTTCATGCCAGCCATGAACGAAGGCGACATCCTCTACATGCCGACGGCACTGCCCGGCCTGTCGGCATCGAAAGCTTCGCAACTCCTGCAGGTGACCGACCGCATCATCAAGACCGTGCCCGAGGTGAAGACGGTGTTCGGCAAGGTCGGCCGCGCGGATACCGCCACCGATCCCGCACCACTCGAAATGTTCGAAACGCTGATCCAGCTGAAGCCGCGCAATGAATGGCGGCCCGGCATGACGATGGAGAAGATCATCGAGGAGCTGGATTCCAAGCTCAAGATACCGGGCCTCGCCAACGTCTTCGTGCAGCCGATCCGCAATCGCATCGACATGTTGGCGACCGGCATCAAGACTCCCGTCGGCGTGAAGATTTCAGGGCCCGATCTTGCGACGCTGGACCGCCTCGGCCGCCAGGTAGCACAGGTGGTGAAGGGGATCGAAGGAACAAGCTCGGCTGTTTCGGACCGTATCTCCGGCGGCCGTTACATCAACATCGAGATCGACCGTCTCGCCGCCGCCCGCTACGGCCTGTCTGTCGAGGACGTCCAGGCGACCGCCGCGATGGCCGTGGGCGGAGAGCAGATCGGCGAGAAGATCGACGGGCTCGCCCGCTTCCCGATCGAGGTCCGCTTCCCGCGCGAGACCCGTGATAGCGTCCAGGCGCTTCGCCAGCTGCCGATCATTGCGCCCTCGGGCGCGGTCGTGACGCTCGGCATGGTCGCGGACATCGCGATCGACGACGGTCCAACGATGATCAAGAGCGAGAACGCCCAGCCATCGGTCTGGGTCTATGTCGACGTCCGCGATCGTGACGTGGTTGGCTATGTCAACGAGGCGCAACGACGGGTCGCCGAGGCCATCGATCTCCCGCCCGGTTACTCAGTCGCCTGGTCCGGCCAGTTCGAATATGCCCAACGGGCCGCTCAACGGATGATGTGGGTGGTGCCGGCGACGATCGGCATCATCTTCCTGCTGCTGTTTCTCGCCTTCGGCCGAGCGCGGCAACCGCTGATCATCCTGCTGACGTTGCCGTTCGCGCTCGTCGGCGGCGTATGGCTCATCTATCTCCTCGGCCACGCCGTCTCCATCGCCACGGCGGTGGGCTTCATCGCCCTCGCCGGCCTCGCGGCGGAGTTCGGGGTCGTGATGCTCGTCTATCTCGACCGCGCCATCGAGGAGCGCGTGCAAGCGGGACGCTTCTCGAGAGAGGAGCATCTCGACGAGGCGCTGATGGATGGCGCGGTGCTGCGGGTGCGGCCGAAGGCCATGACGGTGGCCGTCATCCTCGCCGGGTTGTTCCCGCTTCTGATCGGCACCGGCACCGGCTCAGAGGTTATGCAGCGCCTCGCCGCGCCGATGATCGGCGGGATGATCACTGCCCCTCTGCTGTCGTTGTTCGTGCTGCCGGCAATCTACAAGCTGCTCGGCCACAGTCGATTCAGCAGAGAAGCTCGGGATCCCGACACACCTTCGGTCGATTCAGGCGGCAGGCCGGAGCTCAGCGTTTGAGGACAAGAAGAGGAGACAGACCATGAAACCTGGACCACGCTACGCGGTAGTTGCGGCGGCCATGCTCTTGGCGGCGTGCTCGCCCGGAGAGAGTGAAAGCTCCGCGCAAGACATGACGATGAGCGCCGACATGCCGATGATGGGAGAGCAATCCAACGCGACATCTTCTGATGGGATGATGGGCATGATGGGTGAAGGCATGATGGAGGACATGGGCTCCATCCGCAGCCTGCTCGCCGATCATGAGAAGGTCGAGCGGCAGGTGGAGGATATTCCAAACGGTGTCCGCACCGTGACCACCAGCGATGATCCGAAGGTCGCCGCCCTCATTCGCCAGCATGTTCGGCAGATGGACGCCCGATATGACCGCGATCAGCCTATCCGCATGATGGACCCGGTGTTCCGAGAACTCTTCCGAAACAGGGACCGAGCTTCACTGGAGTATGAAGACATTCCGGGCGGCATCCGCGTTACCCACACGTCCGATGATCCTAACGTAGTCCTCCTGATTCGGCAGCACGCCCGCCACTTCGTGAGCGAAGCCGCCGAGGAAGGGATGGCCCGCGCGATGCGACCGACGCCGCTTCCCGAAGGTTACAGACCGAGGCCGGAATAGAGACCGCCAACCGGAAGAGGTGAACCAGCCACAGTCTATTTTGGATACATCGGCATGGATCAGGTCATTGAAGCGCTGCAGACGGGCGCGGGAATGCTGTGGAAGGCGCTTTGGGCGCTGATCTTCGGCTATACTATCTCCGCCGCCATCCAGGTATTGGTAACACGCGAGCAAATGGCAGAGCTGCTCGGCGAACACGGTGCGAAGGAGGCGGGGCTGGCCGGGTTCTTCGGCTTCATCTCCTCCTCCTGCTCGTTCGCAGCACTCGCCGCCTCCCGCTCGGTCTTGGTCAAGGGCGCTCATCCGGTGAACGCCATCGCTTTCCTGATCGCCTCGACCAACCTCGTCATTGAGCTAGGTATCGTCCTGTGGGTGCTTGTCGGCTGGCGATTCACGCTGGCGAACATCCTGCTCGGCATCATCATGATAGCCTATGCCTATCTGCTGAGCCGCTTCTGGTTTCCCGGCAACCTGGCAGAAAAAGCAAAAGGCTATGCTGAGCAGGCCCAGAAAGACGAAGGCGTGGAGATGGAGATGGGCGGCGGCGACTGGCGCCGAAAGCTCACATCGCGCGAGGGGTGGCACCGGATCGCCCGCGCCTTCCTGATGGAATGGAAGATGGTCTGGAAGGAGATCCTCTTCGGATTCACTATCGCCGGCTTCATCAGCGTCTTCGTGCCACAGGAATTCTGGAACGCTCTCTTCCTGAAGGGCGGAGGTACGCAGCAGGCCCTGCCTTTCTGGGCTGTCCTCGAAAATGCCGCCGTCGCGCCCGTGGTCGCCTTCTTCACCTTCATCGGATCGATGGGCAATGTCCCGCTCGCCGCCATGCTGTGGTCGCGTGACGTGTCGTTCGGGGGCGTCATGGCGTTCCTCGGCGCTGACCTCGTCGCCGCGACCGTCGTGTGGGTGCATCACAAATATTATGGCTGGCGCTACACCTTCTACATCTCGGCGCTTCTCTACGTCTGCATGGTCGCCGCCGGCGTGACGGTCCATTATCTGTTCGCACTCGCCGGCGCGATACCGGAGCAACGGCCCGCCCTCGAGGAGATGGTCCGCTTCGCGATCGACTACACCTTCTTCCTCAATCTCGGATTCGCCGCCGTCGCCGCCGTCCTGATCTGGATGGCCGTTCGCGGCAGCAATCTGGCGAAGTAAGCGCGTGCTCCCAGCTTACAGAGCGTCACGGCCGCAAGCGATCGCAATCACAGCCGAGGAGAAGTTCGATGATGGAAGGATGTCCGATGATGCAAGGCGGCGGAATGATGATGCTCGGCATGGGCCTGATCTGGATTTTGATTGTCGTAGCGCTGCTTCTCGCGATCGCTGCACTCGTGAAGTACCTGCGCTCCGGTCCTAAATGACGGCACAAAAGCTCAACCTTGGTTGGGCGTCCAAAACTGATGATGATCGCCCAGGTTTGTTTCACGATGGCACTAAAGTTGGCGCACACCTTGTAGTGACTATAGGGTTTGATTAGATAGCTTCACGGCCCGCTTTTCGGGTCGTGGGGGTAGAGAGACCCCGTGCCACCATCGGCCGACTGCCAGCGGCCGAAACGTCCTCCAATGTCGAGTAACTGACGGCTTTGAACGATGATGCTTCGAGCACGAGATCTCGGATTCCGGCTTCGGCCGACTTGCCCCGAAAAGATAAGGGAGCATGCCATTGACGACGCAAATCACTTCTTCCGCCCCCACCAACTCTCTGCCGCCGGTTCCGGTCACTAGGGGCTTGGATAGCACCTCCCGCTCGACCGATTGTTGCGACTTGGTAATCCCTGATCCGCTCGATTTCGACCGGCCGGACGATCCGGTGGTTGTGCTTTCACATCGGCAGGTTGGTCGGTTGGTGTTCGTCGCTGCGGAGACTGGATCTCGCTTCACCCGCGAACGCTCTCCCCATGATCCGGCGGCATGGATGTGTGCACCTAGGCGCCTCTTCGGCGGCAGCAATGCGGTGAGTGCCTGTGTCGACCGCGACATGTTCATTCGCGCTCTTGTCTTGCACGGCATCTCGCCGGCGCTCGATATGGAGCCGGCCGAGATGGACATGCTCCTCGAGGATGGGAGCGAGCTTCCTGATCGGGTTGAAGAGTCCTCGGCGGCGCGGTCCACCAGCGTCGGACCGGCTACTCCGGTCTTCAATCGGTTGAAGACGCGACTTCTCTTCACCGCCACCTTTGTCGACGAGTTTGGAGTTGGGGTCTCACACATCTTTTTCGCGACAGTGGCCAGGGATGAGGATGAGGTTCGGAACAAGTTGACCAGCCGTGTTGGCGCACGCGTCTCCTACATGGCGACCGTGGATATTGGCTTTGATCCATCGGAGCCTGTCGCACTGTCCCTTCTCTCGGATGCGATGGCGGAGATGCTTCGACAGATCGAGGATGCGCCCACGTCGCCGCTGAGTGACGGCTTCAGTCTCTTGGTTGAACATCGGTTCGATGCCTGATGATGCCGATGTCGCTGTCGGGAGCCCCGCGCTCCCGACAGTGCTGACGGGCCGTGCTTTGCTGAAAGAGATGGTCATTCCCAAGAGCGATCCATTCATGAATGCGGACGATTGTCGCCGAATGTCGCCAGCTGCGCTTAGAGCCACTCGAAAAATTGGACTGGCATGGCGGATGGAGCTGGCAGATGTTGCTCGGCTGCTCTGCATATCCGAGGTCGATTATGCCCATGCGATAGAGGCACCGGCGGATGCCTCTCTGAGTGAAGATCAGATGTTTCGGGCTGGCCTAATGATTGGAATTTACGGCGCACTCGGGTCGTTGTTCGACATTGAAGCAGCCGAGAGTTGGCCGAACCGTCCAAACAAGGCCCCATTATTCAATGGTCGATCGGCGATCAAATACATGCTGGCGGAAGGCGGTGATGCGATGATCAACGTGCTGAGATATCTGCAAGCCATCCGTATGGGTCTGTAAGAATGGCGATCGAGGCTATCGCCTTCGATTGCTATGGCACTCTGCTACAGATCCATGATCGACGGCATCCCTATGGAACGCTCGCCGCACTGTCTGGCGGTCGTCTGGACCCGTCACCGATGATTGTGCCGCTCGAGCTGGCTGGCGTCGTGTCTACGAACAAGAGGTCGATTGAGATTGACCAAGCGAAATTGCGTGCCCTGGAGGCCGATCTAGCAGCGGAGTTGGCCTCGGTTCGACCGATCTCTGGAGCACGGGAGACGCTGCGGGCGCTCCGGCGTCGTGGCTATCGTCTCGCGACCGCGTCTAACCTCGCGCCGCCCTATGCCGAGCCGCTGCGGCGGCTGGTAGGTGGGCTGGTCGACGTCGAATGCCTCTCTTTCGAAATCGGGGCGGTGAAGCCGTCCGCATCCTTTTACGCTCAGTTGTGCTCGTTACTCGGTTGCGAGCCGAGCGAAGTGCTCATGGTTGGCGATTCACTGCCTAACGACCGTGACGCCGCGATGGACGCTGGCTTAAGTGCGCGACATATCGCGGCCGGGGATACGATTAGCCGCGCGCTGGCAGACCTATGCTGACCAGGCGTGGGACTGGTCACACGCTCGCTGTTGAGGCGGCTATGGAAATTTTTCGATGGTGACAACGGAAAGGCGCTGACGTCCTCACCAAGACGTGAACCCTCGAATATCAGGCGCCAGCCTCAAGGAGCTCGCTCGGCTGTTCAGCGCTATCGCCGTCAAATGCGTCATCCGCTCGTTCATTTTTGATGTCGTCTTCGAGGGCCTGAATGACGGATGCGTGGGAGACCTGCGCGCGTTCGAGGAGCGCCCGCACGCCGATTACAAGCCAATCGGAGCTGGGCCCACTCTTCTGCATTTCGGATAATAGTAGTCGCTCGTCGTCGTTCGTCGTTTTCTCGTCCGGCATTGCGCCGATGAGGTAGCCGTGGACCGTGACCGACCTGTGCAGCTCGTTCTGACAATAGGTGGCCACCTTCGCCATGTATTTCTTCAGCTGCGTAAGGTGGTCGTGGTTGAGCGGCAGCGACGGGCTCTTCAGTTCGACGATCGTAATGAGGTGCGGCATGTCCGTGTCGCTGAGCACGAAAACGAGGTCGGGCCTGGTTGGATCATCGAGTTTGGCCGCCTTGTCCACGGCCAGGTGCTCGGCGATGGCAGTGGAGACGTTGCTGAGGCGCTCGTCGCTCGTGAGGTAGCGCGAATATTCCGCCTTGATCAGCCAAGGGTCTCGCTTGAGCAGGTTGTGGAGGCGATTCTCGATGCCCTTCTTTTTCCAGAGTTCGCCTTCGCCTTCACGGATGAGTTTGAGCAGCGCGTTGATGCCGTTGCGACGGCCACGGTAGATCTTCAGGGCGTCGCTCTTCTCGATTTCGGCGAGCTCGGCAAGGTTGATGGCAATCTGTTGGATTGATTTCGGATCATGGCCCATTTCGCTAAGACGTAGCAGCACCTCGCCGGCGTTGACCGATTCTACGACGAGCGGCGCGAGTTCGTTGAACTCCTTGGAATCCGGCCCATGTTCAACAGCAAGGGCTCGCAGCAGCTTTTTCGCCGAGGTCTTTGCTTTGCCTTCAAGCGAGTTGGTCAAGCGGAGCATGCGCTTGGCCGTGTCCGATTTCTCGATCTCGTCGTCGACTGCAGCTTCACGCCATTTTGCGTGGGCGGCGAGCGATTTGCGCATCGCCTCTTCCACGAAGGCGATGAGGCTGCCGACGATTTCATTGTCTTCGCGCAGCTGGGTGCGGTTTGTGTTCACGAGATCGATGCCATGCTGGTCGAGCGCATCGGCGCGCACGATGGACTGCATGTAGCTCTGGCTATGGAAGTTGTGCATGCCGGTTGGCAGACCGAACATGGTTGGCCCGGCTGCCAGACGACCGTTGCAGTAGATGCGGGCGCCGCGCTTCGAAACGGGCAGGTTTTGCCCGCGAGGCAGGAAGCCGACCATGTATCGCACCGGCAGCTTAGTTAAGCCTTCGACCTCGATCTCAGCCTCAGCGAGGTCGTCTACAGTTGCGCCTTCTGGATAGACGAACTCATAGTCGATCTTCTCGGGCTCAATGGCTTCGTCATTGATACTGATGGCGAGTTCGGCGGCCTCGATGCCATAGAAGGCTTCTCGAATTGCATCGGCTATGACGCGCGTCGAGAAGCGGACAGCGTCAGATTTCAGGCTGGACAGCGTGATGCGCGTCCCTTGCTCGTCTGTCGACAGGCCGTCTTCATAGCTCGCCGGGATCTCGACATCAGCCATGTCCTCGGCGCTCCGAATGATGGAATCGTCGAGGGTGAAGGTGGTGGCGTAAGTCTCACCGGAACGCTTGGTGCGGATGACTACCTTGTTGGCGGCGCCAAAGCCCGCGAGTTTGCCGAGGCCCTTTCGACCCATCACTTTGCGGGCGCCGCTTTCGGAGGTCAGGCGGGTCTCATTGCCCTCATCGTCCAGCCGACGCTTTCGATTGATCGGAAGGAACTTGGTTTCCACATCGTGCGGCGACATGCCATGCCCGTTATCTTCGATGATGATGGCGACGTCGTCCGGCAGCGGCGTCAGCAAGACGGTGAATGGATCGCGAAGGTTCTCCTCGACCTCGCGCTTCGCCTGCGCCCTGGCCTCCTGGCGAGCCTTTGCGATGCCTTCGACTGGAATGGTGATTTCGACGCGCTTGGCCTCACCATCGTAAGCGTTGGCCACGAATTCGACCAGGCACTTGCCGATCGTCGAATACATGTTGATGCCGAGCGCTTCGAGCATCCCGCCTTGGATGCGCAGCGGGAATGCCGAGGGACGGTCGGTCACCGTCCCGCGCATGTCGCGGGTTTGATCGTTCATGGATTGATGATGGCCTGAAAACGGCCGGGACGGAAGCCCCGCCGCGTGACGTTCAAGCAGCCGTTCGGTAGCGCCAGGCCTGGATTGCATCCGAAACGGACTGGGCGACTGCCTCGGCTAGTGGCACCGGCACACCGTTCCCGATCTGCCTTGCGACCGGGTAGGGCCGACCGACGAACTGCCAATTGTCTGGAACGCCTTGCAGCCTGGCGCCCTCTCGGAGTGACAGGGTGCGGTTTTCGGTAGGGTGTAGGTAGCGGCCCTTTGATGGGTTCTGGAAGGTGCAGCGAAGCGTGTTGACCGGTTGATCGGGATCTATGCGGCCCCAGACGTCGGTCGCTTGGCAGCCTACCGTGGCCCAGGAGGGCGGGCACAATCCGGGGGCTAGGCGCATGAGGTCGCGCTTATCTCCGTTGACGGGGATTAGCTTTATACGTTCGGCAGCGACGCCTTTCGGTGTGGGCCAGACATGCATGGCATCGCCGTCAGAGACCGGACGCGATAGGACTTCGCCGGCGGTTGCGTGGGGGCTTGCCAGCGGCTTGGGCTTCTCGATCTCACCGATAAGCGACGCGATTGTAAAGGACCGGCGGCGGAGCTGTGGGGCGCCATAGTCGGCGGCCTCGAGCTCCCAGGTCTGGATCATGTAGCCGTCCCGCTCGAAGCAATCTGCGAGTTCCCGCCACTTTGTGGAACGCAAGAACGGCGGGACGTTCTCGACCACGACCACGCTGGCGCCTGTGCGCCGTGCCCATGTAGGCACCTCGAGTGCAAGGGAGTTGCGGACGTCGAGAGGGTCTTGTCGGCCGAGAGTCGAAAACCCCTGACAGGGCGGTCCGGCTAACAGGACATCCACCTCCGGCAGTTGGTATTCGTCGAGCACGGATCCAACGATACCGACCGAGGCGACATTGGCGTTGTAGGTCGCGATCGCGTCCTTCGAGAGGTCGATAGCGAATAAGGGTGTCATGCCCGCACGCGTCGCGCCAGCGCTGAACAGGCCGGCGCCGCTGAACATGTCCGCAAAAGTGATCCGCATATTCATATATTTTTTAATGCAAATATGCGATATATGCAAGGCTATATGAGCGATCGAGAGAAGTTGGCGGATCTGGCCCGACGGCTGAAAACCCGTGGTCTTCCTTCGCAGGAGTCGCTTGCGAAGGGCGCGAATGTAGATCAGCCGTTAGTTTCTAGGGCTCGCAACGGGCGGATCGTGCGGTTCACCGATCGCGTGCGGCAGCTTTCTGATTATGTGGATATGCGGATCGCTTCGCTGCCGGCATCGGCAACGCAGGGTCGTAGCGGAACATCGCGGCGACGAGAGACGGCCCATGCCGCCGAGGCCGAGGCGATGAGAAGCTGCCGCGACTATCTGCGAGACGGATGTGATCCGAACGTTCTTCTCGACCAGCTAGCGATCCTGCGGCGCGCGCAAAGGGCTCGCTCCGGCAGACCCCCTAAGTCACCAAGCGCCTGACGCTGGCGCCGATCATCGAAGATCTCATTGAAGGTCGCTGACGCTCGCTACTGGGGCTAGGAGCAACCCTGTGCCCCGGCGGGCGCAGGTAACTAGGAAATTCCCGCGCTCGCTTCCTTCGTTTAACGGGAGATCAGGCGGCAGCGCCTTTCAGCAGCCCTTCGGTGATCGACTGCGCCTTTTGGACGAGATGTCGCGTATGTTCTCGGAACATCAGCTGATCGATGATCCGCTGGGCGAGCATCGGATCCATCGCTCGAGCGACCGCTTGGGCGGCTGCGAGGCGGTCGGCTCCGCACTGCTTGAGTGCATGCTTCACATGATCGGCGCCAAGGGACTCGGCCACGGCGGCGATATCGAACATGTCTCGCGGCTGCAGGCGTGAGCCGCGATAATACACCTTTTTGGCGACAATCTCTGCGGGGGTTTCAAGATCGACTTCTCTATCCCGGACCATCGCCTTTTTGGATGGGGTATTCGTCACGTCTGCGCAGCAGATGAAATCGATCTCCCCGATGTCCTGGAAGATGAGTTTTGTGACTTGCGCACCGTCTGTGTCGTAGTCGTCGGGCTGGCGCGAAAGCTTATAATCTTGGGTTGCTGGGTTTAGGAACGGTAGGATCTGCGGATCGTCGATAAACAGGTCAATGTCGTGGCTTTCACGATGATGAATCTGGAGCATGAGGGCGGTGCCGCCCCCGAAGCTCCAGAGAAAGTCGTGATCTACGGCTGTACGGGCGTTATCGATGATTCCGAGTGCGAGATCGAACAGCAGGGCCCATTGACTAGGCCTTTGTACTGACATGTCGTCAGTTCGCGAGTGCGAGCGGGAATCCCGACTTGGCCGCAAACTGGCTTGCGACGCAGTGGGCCTTGTTCTTATCTACGCCCATCGCTTCGATGAACGCCGTCTGGAGCACCGGCTTCACTTCCGAAAAGAAGGAGAAGACGGAGGCGTCAAAGGAACTCGCGCTCTTAGGATCGGCGATTTTCGCTGCAAGCTGGCACGCTGAGAGGTTCGCCCCGTATGGGGCGTTGACGGTCGACAGCACCTTTGTTTCTACATGGGTCATCATAGACCTATAAATTCAGCCTTGCCCTTTGAGCCTTGATATAGACGACTCTGGTTATCGAAACAAGAACGACCAGCCGCCGCCTCGGTTTCATGAACTTCTTGGCAACCTCTAAGCCCATTCCGCAGGAGATCACTGCTCTAGACCGCACCGAGGCACGCGAATGCGCGCTGAGGCGGCATTGAACCCGATCTTCACACCGAGGAGGTGTGGGACTGGTCACACACGCTCGTTGTGGAGGCGGCTATGTAAATTTCAACGGCGGTAACGGAAAGGGGCGGTCTTTCGGCGGTGGAGTTGATGCGAGCCGGCGTCTGGAGAGCATGAAGGAAGTGCTTAGGTATTTTACGGACCATCGGTCAGGGACTCTAGGTCGCAGTGGATCGTGCATCTTCCGCCGGACACGTTGAGCAAAATCGCGGCGTCCCAGTATTTTATTAGGCGTGAACGCCGGCGTCCACGGCTTCGATATAACCCAACACCTCGTCCGCCCGACCAGCGCGGACAAGTTGCATGGCGGTCGCGCCGGCGAATCCCGCCAAAGGTTCGGACTCATACCAATTGCGGGCGAGCCTCGCTGAGCCGAACCTCGGCTCGACCGTGTTAATGATCTCTAGCTCTCGTCGCGTCTCGTCTCTCATGCGGGCGAACCTACCATAGCGATCATGTTTCTCCCACTCAGCTGGTGACACTAGCCACATTGGATTGAAACAATCTTGAACCTGCTCCAAAGAGCGCCTTCTTCAGGATGGGCTAGCTGATCGGGATTCAAGTTTGGCTTGCGCTCGGCCTCGGCAGGCCTTTTAGATACAGAAACACCAGGTGAGGACTAGCCTGACCTGGTGCTCATAATCCTGTGTCGAGGGCGCATAGCGTTAGCCAGTGGGGCCGCTTCGACTGCTGCAGTGGAGTTAAGCTCATTAATGGCTGACAGTCAAGTTCCTTACCCCAATTTTCCTTACCAAATTCGCTCTATCCGATCCTCAATTTCCGAGCCTCGCTTCAGCACCTACCTTACCAAGGGCGGCGGCGATGAAGCCTACGCCCTTGCTCTCTATCTGTATAATGCACGGGTGGCGAAGGCGTTCCTTTACCCTCTGGGGGTCGTGGAGGTCACCCTTAGGAATGCCATCGATGCGCTCCTAGTCAGCCGCTTTGGCCTCACGTGGCACACAGATGAGGCGCTCCGGGTGGGGCTGCTGACCGAACCGGGCTTGGCCACTTTGGAGAAGGCGATCGACCGTGCCGGCGCTGGGGCCTCTCGAGGCCAGGTGGTCTCAGAACTCACTTTCGACTTTTGGTCGAACCTCTTTCGCCCCGACTATCATGACCTGTGGCGCACAAATCTAAATGTCGTTTTCCCAAATTTAGAACGGGGGACGAAACGGCACGATATCCAGGCGATGGTGAAGGCGATTAATCGATTTCGAAACCGAGTTGCCCATCACGAGCCCGTTTTGGATCTGAACGTCACGGATATTTATTCGAAGATTGTCGAGATCGTAGCGCTCCGCTGCAATGAGACGGCCGCTTGGCTCAAGCATCATTCCACCGTGAGCGCGGTGACACGCACACGGCCTCGAGGATCTACAGCAGGGTTCGTCCCGATCTCCTCTCGCCTATCCGCCGATTTTCTCCAGGTTCAGGAAACGACACCGCTCGACACGGTGTTCTCCGGGCTAACGCGGAAGTGCCAGGCAGCCGTTTGTGTGGATAGTGACGGCTCACCGACAGTTGCGTTCACGGCTTTCGCTTTGCTCCCCTTCCTTGCTGGCCATGCCAGCAAAGACGGCGGCTTGGTTGAGCCCGGCGGCTGGACCGTGGCTGACCTGCTAGGGTCGATCGACCTCAGCGAAAGCTGGGCAATGATCAAGGATGACCTTCCCCTTGCTACAGCCGTGGACACGCTAAAGCAGCCCAAGGTCCAGGTGGTGGTTGGCACGACTGCAACTGGAGCGCCCTCGGGTATCATCCTCCGCGCCCACCGCCGATATTAGATCTATCAGCTAGCCGCTATTATCGTCGATCTCTGGGCACTGCGCTGATTCTGAATCGGGACGCTCGCCATCGATGACCCGGAGCAACCATCTGCGTCTGCGGTGCAACTATATTGGTGCATCCCACGGAAGTGGCGCGCCCGGCAGGATTCGAACCTGCGACCCCAAGCTTAGAAGGCTCGTGCTCTATCCAACTGAGCTACGGGCGCGTTGCGGTTGCTCTAGCGTGCTTTGCAGGGGAGCGGAACACCGCTAGTCACGCGGGTGATGGACGGGGGCGATATCAGGCGGGTGGATGGCGCGGCGCTGGCATGCGAGCGCTTCCGCTATTTCGATTTCGTGATGGCGGCCTTCGTCACCGTCCTGCTGCTCTCCAACGTGCTCGGCGCGGGCAAGGTCGCGACGGTCGATCTGCCGCTGATTGGCGACTGGCCGTTCGGCGCCGGCATCCTCTTCTTCCCGGTCTCCTATGTGATCGGCGACATATTGACCGAGGTCTATGGCTATGCCCGCGCCCGGCGTTGCATCTGGGCCGGCTTTGGCGCGCTGCTTTTCATGGCCTTCATGGCCTGGGTGGTGGTGGCGCTGCCGCCGGCCGCGACCTGGGAGGGGCAGACGGCCTATGAGCAGGTGTTCGGCCAGGTGCCGCGCATCGTCTTCGCCTCGATCATCGCCTTCTGGGCCGGCGAGTTCGCCAACAGCTACGTGCTGGCCAGGATGAAGATCTGGACGGCGGGCCGCTTCCTCTGGACCCGCACCATCGGCTCGACCGTGGTCGGACAGGGGATCGATAGCCTGATCTTCTATCCGCTCGCCTTCTACGGCGTGTGGGACAATGACACGCTCCTCATCGTCCTCGTGACGCAATTCGCGCTGAAGGTCGGCTGGGAGGCGCTGCTGACGCCGGTCACCTACGCCGTCGTCGGCTGGCTGAAGCGCCGCGAAGGCGTTGAAGTCTTCGACAAGGGCACGAATTTCACCCCGTTCAGGACCGAGGTGTAGCGATGAGTCTGTTCCAGGATGCCAAGCTCCTCCTCGTCGAGGCGACGAACCTCAGCAAGGACGCGCTCCATATCTATGTGGGGCTCGGCGTTATGCTGCTCGCCGCCATCCTGCTGCGCCGGTCGCTCAAGGACTGGCGCCCGCTAGCCGCCGCCGCCCTCGCCGCGGTAGCGGGAGAGGTGTGGGACGTGATCGACACGCTGAGCCATGGCGGCACGCCGCGCTGGAGCCTCAACTGGAAGGACGTCTGGAACACGCTCTTCTGGCCGATGATGCTGTTCGTCCTCGCCCGCTTCACGTCCGTGCTCAGGCGTTAGCGCCGCGAAGGAGGCGCGCCGGGTTGCCGGCCACCGTCGCCCCCGCCGGCACGTCGCGCGTCACCACGCTTCCGGCGCCGACGATCGCATCATCGCCGATGGTGGCGCCCGGCAGGATGATGGCGCCGCCCCCGATCCAGACATTGGCGCCGATGGTCACCGGCCGCCCGAACTCGAGCAGGCGGGCGCGCTGCTTCGGATCGCGCGGATGATCCGCGGTGAGGATCTGGACGCCCGGGCCGATCTGGCTCCCGCTCCCGATCTCCACCCGCGCGACGTCGAGGATGACGCAGTTGAAGTTCAGGAAGACGCCGTCGCCCAGGAGGATATTGTAGCCATAGTCGCAGTGGAAGGGCGGCCGAACCGTCACGCCCACGCCGACGCGGCCCAGAGCTTCCTCCAGCATCGCCCGCTGCGTCTCGGGCGGAGCAGACGCCGAGTCGTTGTAGCGCTCCATCCAGGCGGAGACGCGGGCCCGGTCCGCCGCCAGTTCGGGGCAATCGGCGACGTATAGCTCGCCGGCGAGCATCTTCTCCTTTTCGGACTTAAGGCTCACCGCGCTCCTCCTGATAAACCGTGCCCGTTAGATCGGCGCTGTCTCCAGCGTCCGAAATGGGTGGAAGGCGGGGCGTCCACCTTGTTTCACTTGGAGGCTGTTTGGGTTGCAAACGGGTCGGTGACTCGCAGAATGTCGAGGACAGACACCCGGTCCCACCATCTCTGCAGAGCGAGATGAGGAGAAAGGGCCGCTTTTCCCTCCTCGGCTCGAACAAAATAATCCATCATCGGAGCGAGATGGCAGTCGGCAAGCGTGATGTCGCGTCCGGTCAGGACTTCGCCCTCTCCTGCAACGACATCGAGGAACGCTAGAACTGTCTTTGAAGCCTCCAGGCCCGCATCAACCTCCTCACGGCTCGACTGCTCACCGAAATAAGGGCGGAAAAAGGCGTGGGAAGCCACCTGCCTTACCATTGGCCAATAAGCGTAGGCGTCGATGGCCGCGATGACCTGGTCCATTCTGGCCAAGGCAGCTGCAGTCTCGGGTTGCAATGCCCGGCCTTTGAATGCCCGATCGACATAGCGCGTGATTGCGCTCGTCTCGAAAAGCTTGAACGCTCCATGTGTTAATACGGGAACCCGGCCGAATGGATGCAGCATCAAATATGCTTCGGAGAGCTCGGCGAACGGATTGACCTCGATCGTTTGGTGCTCGACCTTCTTCAATAGCAGAGCCAACCGAGCGACCCGGTTGTAGACACTGTATCGGTATCCATGGAGATGGACCGGGTCCGCCATCTAAGCCTCTACAAGCCTTTCTCGGTAAGGGTAGTTGTCACTGCTAGCTGGCACAACCGGATCGAGTCCTCACGGGAGCGAACGCGGACATTTTATCCGAGTCCGTCAATGTCTCGCCTTGCTCATCAGATGATGGAGGACGATGCCGCTGGTCGTCGCGACGTTGAGCGAATCGAGGCCGGGCGTCATTGAGATGCGGACGCTGGTGGCGCGGGCGATAAGGTCCGGAGCGAGGCCGGGGCCTTCGGCGCCGAGTAAGACCGCGGTGCGGGGCGTCGGCTTCAGGTCGGCCAACTCGGTCTCGCCGGAGGGGCTGAGGGCGATAGCCGTGAAGCCGTGGCGGGCGAGCAGGGCGAGCCCGTCCTCACCGCGCGCGAGGCGGGCGAAGGGGACGAGCAGGGCTGCGCCGACCGAGACCCGGATCGCCTTGCGATAGAGCGGGTCGCAGCAGTCGCTGTCGAGCAGCACCGCGTGTGTGCCGAACGCCGCGGCGTTGCGGAACAGCCCGCCCATATTGTCGTGATTGGCGATGGCCGAGAGCATGAGCAGGGTGGCGCGGGGCGGCAGGCGGGCGAGCAGTGCGTCTGCGTCGGGCGTGTCGATCCGGCGGCCAATAGCGAGGATGCCGCGATGAAGCGGGAAACCGGCGATGGCGTCGAGCACTGCCCGCTCGGCCGTGAAGACCGGCACGCCCTCCGGCACCTGCGCCAGCAAGGACGCCAGCGCCTCGGCCCGGTTCGCCGCGATCAGCAGTGACAGCGGCTGGTAGGCCCGGGACAGGAGCAGCTTTTCCAGCACCACCCGTCCTTCGGCGACGAACAGGCCCTGGCGGCCCACCAGGTCGCGCTCGCGTATGTCGCGATAGGCCTCGATGCGCGGATCGGCGGGATCGGCAACGGGAATGAGGGTCGGCATCACGCCGCTTTATCGACGGCCGAGGCGAAAGACGCGGACGGGGCCGTTCAGGCCAGCGCCTCGATCAGCCCCTCGAACAGGCGGCGGCCGTCGGTGCCGCCATGGGCGGGTTCGATCATCCGCTCGGGGTGCGGCATCATGCCGAGCACATTGCCCGCCTCGTTGACGATGCCGGCGATGTCGCGGGCAGAGCCGTTCACTTCGTCCTGGTAGCGGAAGACCACGCGGCCTTCGCCCTCCAGCCGGTCGAGCGTCTCCTCGTCGGCGGTGTAGTTGCCGTCATGATGGGCGACGGGGATCGTGATCGCCTCGCCCGCCTGGTAGCGGCTGGTGAAGGCCGACTGGCTGTTCTCGACCTTCAGCGGCACGTTGCGGCAGACGAAGTTGATGCCGGCATTGCGCATCAGCGCGCCGGGGAGGAGCCCCGTCTCGGTCAGGATCTGGAAGCCGTTGCAGACGCCGAGGACGGAGACGCCGCGCTCGGCCGCCTCCTTCACCGCGCGCATCACCGGCGACTGCGCCGCCATCGCGCCGGAGCGCAGATAGTCGCCATAGGAAAAGCCGCCCGGGATGGCGATGAGATCGAGTCCCTCCGGCAGTTCCGTCTCCCGGTGCCAGATCATGGCCGGGGCTTCGCCGCTCACGTCGCGGAGGGCGACGGCGAGGTCGCGATCGCAGTTGGAGCCGGGAAAGACGATGACGGCGCTTTTCATGTCGGCTTGTTCCTTCAGGCGGCAGCGCGCTCGATGCGGAAATTCTCGATCACCGTATTGGCGAGGAGCTTGCGGCACATGGCCTCGATGTCGGCGTCGCTGACGCTCTCTTCAAGGTCGAGCTCGATGAGCTTGCCGGCGCGCACGTCGTTGACGCCGGAGAAGCCGAGTCCCTCGAGCGCGTGATGGATCGCCTTACCCTGCGGATCGAGAACGCCGTTCTTGAGCGTGACGTAAACGCGGGTCTTCATCGGGGTCTCCACTGGGCTGTGCGGGGGTTGGCGGCTCTATGGCCGCAAGGCGCGCGCGGCACAAGCTTTTCACTCGGAGTTTACATTGTTGTGGCATTGAGCGGCGGTTTGGTTCGTCGCAACTCCGGGAGGCGGCCCATGATGGGTTTGGCGCTCACTATGTTCATCGCGCTGTTCGGCTTCGGAGCCGAACTGCTCGGCTGGAGCGATCCCGAGGGCAATGTCCGGCTGGCGCTGTTCATGGCGTTCCTGTTCGGCATCATCTGCGGCTACCGCACCCGTTAGCTTGCCCCTTCGTGGCGGGCCTCCTATCTCGGAAGCATGATCGAAACGGCTGAAATCGACATTACGCCTTCCGCCGCCGCGCGCGTGGCCGCGATCGCGCAGAAGCAGGGGAAGGCCCCGATTCTTCGTCTTGCAGTGGACGGTGGCGGTTGCGCCGGGTTCCAGTATCGCTTCGGCCTCGCCGATGCGGTCGAGGCGGGCGACACGACCGCGGTCCGGGACGGCGTCACGCTCGTCGTCGACGAGGTCAGCCTGGACTTGGTGCGCGGCAGCGCCGTCGATTTCGTCGAATCGCTGGGCGGCGCCTCCTTCCAGGTCACCAACCCCAACGCGGCTTCGGGCTGCGGCTGCGGAACGAGCTTTTCGATCTGATCTTCTGGCTGGCGCAAGTAGAGGCCGGATTCCGGCTTTCGCCGCGACGGCGGAAAAGGCTAAGCCCTCCCCATGAAGATCGTCACTTATAATGTGAACGGCATCCGCGCCCGGCTGCCGCGGCTGCTCGAATATCTGGAAGAGCAGACGCCCGACATCGTCTGTCTCCAGGAACTGAAGAGCGCCGACGAGAACTTTCCCGCGGCCGATATCGAGGCCGCCGGCTACAAGGCGGTCTGGCACGGCCAGAAGGGATTCAACGGCGTCGCCATCCTGGCGCGCGAGATGGAGCCGAAGCTCCGCCGCATGGGCCTTCCTGGCGATCCCGATGACACTCACAGCCGCTATATCGAGGCCGAGGTCGACGGGGTCGTGGTCGCCTCCATCTACCTTCCCAACGGCAATCCGCAGCCCGGCCCCAAGTTCGACTACAAGCTCGCCTGGCTGGAGCGGCTCGGGGCGCATGCCGGGGCGTTATTCGCGGAAGAGGTTCCGGTCGTCCTCGCGGGCGACTGGAACGTCATCCCGACCACCACCCATGACGACGTCTTCTCCCGCCGCGCTATGGCCAACGACGCGCTGATGCAGCCGGAAAGCCAGGCGGCGTTTCGCACCATCGTCAACCAGGGTTGGACCGACGCCATCCGCGTCCGCTATCCCGAAGGCGCCGTCTACACCTTCTGGGACTATACGGCCAGCTGCTGGCCGCGCGACGCCGGCTTCCGCATCGACCATCTCCTGCTTTCGCCCCAGGCCGCCGACCGCCTCCTCGATGCCGGCGTCGACAAGGAGTATCGCGGCCGGGAAAAGGCGAGCGACCACGCGCCGACCTGGGTGACGCTGGACAGCTGAACGGCCCGCGTCAGATCACGCCTCTAGTTCACTGGGACCAGCGTGAGGGAGATATGAGTGGATGATGGCGGACATTCTCGGGTGGGTAGTGGATTGGTTTTGGGTGGGATTCGTCGAGAACATTCGAAAAGAACGCGGCGGTGTCGCCGGATTCTTTGCTGCCATATCACCACTTATTTTCCTCGTCGGCCTGATATTGGGAGGCTTCCTTCTGTTCAGGTAGCGTTACTTACGGCCGTCGTCAGAGGGTCTTTTCGTAGATACGGTAGATGCGGTTCACGTGGCTGTCGATCGTCTCGGCGATCGAGCGCATGCCCATATTGTCGTCGAGGATCCAGCCGATCTCGCCCCGCACTGCGCCGTAGCGGGCGATCGCGTCGCGGCGGATATATTCGATCATCATGAAGGCGAGCTGGCTGGCGAGGCGGCTCGTCTGCAGTCGCTTCACCACCCCCATCAGCGGCACTCGCATCGTCCTCACCTTCGGGTTCCTGAGGCGCCACAGCAGCTTCGCCCAGTTGAAAGGGAAGAGGCGGCCGTCGAAGTCGCGGGTCAGCTCGTTGAGGTCGGGCAGGGTGATCATGAATGCCACCGGCTCCCTGTCCACCTCGGCGATGCGGATCAAATCCTCGAAGACGATCGGCTTCAGCTTCTTGCCGGCATAGGCGATCTCCGCGTCGGTCAGGGGAATGAAGCCCCAATTGTCGGACCAGGCGTCGTTCAATATGCCGAGGATGATCGCCGCCTCCTCGTCGAAGCGGGACTTGTCGACCCTCCGCACCTCGATGTGCTCGTTGCGCTCGCCCATCGAGACGATGCGCTGAACCAGCGGCGGCATGGTCTGGGTGACGTCGAGATCGTAGGTGAAGAGGTCCTTCACGCCGCGATAGCCGGCGCTCTCCACCCAGCCTTCATAGTCGGCCTTGTTGTGCCCCATCATCACCGTCGGCGAATGATCGAAGCCGCGCACCAGGAGGCCCGGCTCGTCCCAGATGGAGAGGCTGAAGGGCCCGAGTGAACGGGTCATCCCGCGGCCGCGCAGCCATTCCTCGGCGCAATCGATCAGCGCATGGGCGACCGCTTCGTCGGCTGCCTCCAGCATGCCCCATTGCCCGGTTCCCGACCCGCCGCCCCGCTCCGCCGGCGCCGCAAGCACCAGCTGGTCGACCTGGGCCGAGATGCGGCCGACGAGCTTGCCGTCCCGCTCGGCGAGGAAGAAGCGGGCCTCGCCATGCTCGAACCAGGGGTTGGAGCCCGGATCGAGCAGGCCGTGCACCTCCGCCTTGAGCGGCGGCACCCAGTGCGGGTCGTCCCGGTTCAAGTCCCAGGCGAGCTTGACGAAGGCCTTGGTGTCGCCCGCCCCGTCGACGGGACGCACGGTGATGCTGCTCGCGCTCCCCTCCCGCGCGCGGGAGGGGCCGGGGGAGGGCTTGTTCATGCGCCGCTGGTAGCGCGCTCGCCTCGCCCTGTCACGGCCTCCTAAAGTGGGCCGGTGCCGCGACGCCTCTATTAGGCGCTCGGCGGGTTTGTGCTGCTTTCCAGCCCGAAACGCGCCCGCCAGGCGGCGTCGAGCAGATCATGCTCCTCCGCATGCTTTTGCATGTAGGCGGCGAAAAATGGGCAGATCGGAATGACCTTCAGGCCGCGCTCGCGGGCGGCCTCAAGGCCGGCGCGGATCAAGGCGCTGCCGAGCCCCTGGCCTTCATGGGCTTCCGGCACCTCCGTGTGGGTGAACATGATCTTGCCGGTGAGAAGATTGTAATCGGCAAAGGCAAAGGTGCCGTCACCGAGATCGATCTCGAACCTCTTGCGGTCCACATTGTCTCGGACCGGATGGACTGTCTCACTCTTCGTCATGGCCACCTCGAGATGCCCGCGCACGGGTTTTTCCGCGTCGTCGCGGACGCCTGGACCCGCTCAGGCAGGTCAGACTCCAAGCCTACTCTCGTATCTCGGCCGGCTCCAGCCAAGGCCGGCCGCGGGGCTCAGTCCTCGCCGCGCTTCCTCGGGTGCCCGGTTGCGACGCCGCCTGACAGCCGCGCGACCCACGGCCACTTGTCCGCGACCTCCGGCGTGTAGCCGAGGTTGAACACGGTCGGGCTCTTCTCCGGCCGCTCGGAGCGGTCGTAGAAGGTGCCGAAGGCCTTGTCCCAGAAGAAGGTGGTGATGCCGTAATTGCCGTTCTCGTCGTGGAAATGATGAGCCATGTGGCGCTTCTTCATCTCCGCGATCCATTTGGACTTCGGCTTGTAGGCGAGATGCTGGATGCAGTGGACGAACTCGTAGAAACAGGTCGTCAGCAGCCCGGTCGCGAAGGCGATGCAGGCGCCGCCGAAGCCGGCGTCCCAATAGCTGCCGATGGCGTAACCGACCGGTGCCGTCGCCAGCGCGATGGTCGGCACCGTCGTGTGCAGCGCGCCGAACAGCACTTCCAGGTGATTGGGGTCCTGGTGATGATCGTAATGGATGCGCTTCCAGGTCGAGGCGAGGAAGGGCACCTTGAACATCCACTGGCTGTGCAGCACCCAGCGGTGGAGCATATACCAGACGAGCGGATAGACGAGCGAGGCGACGCCGACGGCGAGCAGCGTCGGGACGACAGGCGCCGGCTTCCAGGCAAAGAGGCCGATCGCGATCAGCGACAGCAGCACATAGCCGATGATCGCCGGATACTGCACATAGGCGATCACCAGCTCCCTGAACGTCATCTTGTCGAGATGATGCGAGCGGCGCCAGAAGGCCGGGCGCGGGGACTGGGCGATCTTCACTTTACCAATTCCTCGAAAAGACGGCGCGGACATCGGGATCCGCTTTGTGCCGCTCAATATGTGTCTCAGTCATGAATTGGCAATAAGGCGGTTTCTGGGCGGCGGAAGGGCAAGAGCCTGTCCGTTCGCGTTCAGTCCGTGTCGTCCGATTCGGGCTCTCCCGCCGCGAGCGCCTCCCTGGCGATCCGCGTCATGCTCGAGCGCTGCAGGCCGGCCGAAACGGTGCGCCGGGTCTCGTAGAGCGACTTGAGGAAAGCTTTGTCCCAATCCGTGATCGCCTCCACTGGCGACCGTCCCGCCCCGCGATCGGCGAAGAGGCTGAGGATCGTCGGCTGCCCCGTCGCCGCCGCTGCCTCCGGATCGGTCTGCGCCAGCGCGCGCATGGCGGCGTGATCGCCGATCTGGGCGAGGCTGAGGCCATCCGTGGCGCCCACGTCGATGACAACATAGGAAAGCGCCAGATCCTGCCGTAGCGGACGCGTGAGCTTGGAGGAAACCACTCCGTCGACGACCTTGCCTCGTGGAAGGAAGAGCACTTTGCCTCTTGGCAGCGCCCGCGCGTCGACGAAGTTAACCCGCCGCACGAGCCGTCCATCCGATCCCCGCGCGTCGAGCACCTGCCACGCCCGTACCGGCCCATCCTGGAGCACCAGCCCCCGGTTGTCCGACGCGTCGCGCCCGGCGAACATGGACGGATGCTCGGCGCGGAGCCGCGCGATCAGCTCCGAGCCGTCGTCGGCGACGAACACCGCGATATTCACCCGGCAATCCGCGTCCGCCACTTCGATGCCGGCATCTCGGGCAACCGCGCGGATGCGATCCTCGATCACCGCATTGAAAGCCTCGGGAAGCCCGAAGCTCTTCGGGCAAACCGGCGCATGGAAGGCGGCGAGCTGGCCGCCCTCCGCCTCGACGGTCACCGCCTTCACGAACTCGGCGACGGCATCATCGCTGATCGCGCTGCCTGTGACGACGATCGTGTCGGCGTCGACCTTTGTGCCGGGTGGGGTTTCGGTCCGCTCTTGCGCGGCGGCGGACGTGGCGAGGAGCGTCAGCGCAAGGGTCGCGAGGGCTGTTCGCATGGCGATCTCCGGCGGTGATTCGGGAGACGCTTACGGGCCGGCATCGGTCCGGCCCCGTGATGAAGCCCGAAAGGCGGGCGAGGGTCAAGGGTCAGACGAGCCGCAGCTTTCGCGCGACGGTGCCGAACGCCTCGCGGTCGCTGCGCTGGAGGCCGAAGCGGAGCGCGCACCAGCTGGTGAGGGCCCAGAGCGTCAGCACCGCGGCGAAGCGGGCGGGGCCCTGGGTCAGATGCTCGGCGAGCGCCATTAGGCCGACGCCAGCAACGGCTATAGCGAGCGCGAGGGCGAGCTTGCGGTCGAACGGGGAGAGGCCGTCGCTGAGGCGGAGTTCCATCGTCGCGGCATAGGCGATGAGCAGCGTCGCGGCGCCGACCGCCAACGCCATGCCCATCGCGCCCATTGGCGGCACCAGCCAGGCGACGAGGGTGGCCCAAAGCGCGACTCCGGCGAAGCTGTTGACGACCGGGAGCAGGCGGTGGCCGGTCATCTCGACGATCGGCGTGGCCGGGCCGACGATCGCCTCGATCGCGCGGGCGGTGACGAGGACGTGGAGGAGGGGGAGGGCGGCCGCCGCCTCGGGCCGATAAACGCTCAATATGTCTGCGCCGGCGAAGACGAGAAGCCCCGCAAGCGGCACCACCAGCGCCGTCGAGACCCGGCTGGCGAAACGGTAGAGCGGCCCGAGCGCGCCCCGGTCCGCCCGCGCCTGCGCAGAGGCCAGCGGCGCCATCACATATTGGAACGCCTGCCGCACGACGAGCGGAACCGTGGAAATCTTCCGCGCAATTTCGAACAGGCCGGCGGCGACGGCGCCGCGGGCGCCCGGTAGCAGCAGGTTGAGCACCACCGGCGGCGCATCGATCAGCAGGCGGCGCGACAGGTTGGCGGGAAGGAGAGCGAGGCCGGAGGCGAGCAGCGTTCGTGCCATCGTTCCACCCATGGACGCGCGGAGGAGCAGGCGAAGATCGTAATAGCGGGCGAGGAGAGGGACGCACAGCGCGGCAGTCAGCGCCAGTGAGCATAGGTGGGCGGTCATCAGACCGATGCTGTCAAATCCGACGGCGAAGAACAGGACGGCGAAGGCGATGCGGGCGATCTGCTCCCAAAAGATGCGCAGGCGTATCTCCGGGCCGAAGGCGCGGCGCGCGCGGGCGGCCGAGGTCGCGACCTCGATGAAGGTCCACAGCGGCAGGGCCCAGACGAAGAGGCGGATCGCCTGCGGCAAAGCGCCTTGATCTTCCGGCGCCGCCGAGACGAGGCCCGCCACCGCCTCGGCATTGAGCGCCACCAGCGCGGCGATCAGCGTCGCCGGCAGGACCGAGACGAGCAGCGCGAACTTGACGGCGCCATGCGCCCGCTCTTCCTCGTCGATCGTGGGAACGACCCGCTGCAGGGCGCTGGTCATGGACAGGTCGACGATGTTGGAGACGAGGTTGATCGCGCCCCACAGCACGACGTAGAGGCCGTAAGTAGCGAGGCCGAACAGCCAGATGAAGAGCGGCTGGGCCAGCGCTTCGATCAGGGCGCCCGCCCGGGCCAGCCCTGCCAAGCCCGCGCCTCGCGCCACATCCCCCCGCGTGATGTCGCTCACTCTTCCGTCCGGATCAGCACCGTCTCTCCAATGAGCAGGAACAACCCGAACGGCGCCCACGCCGCGAGCAGCGGCGGATAGGCGCCCAGATTCCCCATCGCGAGCGCGAAATTGTCGACGACGAAATAAGCGAAGCCCAGCGCCATCCCGAGCACCGCGCGCAGAAACAGCTGGCCGGAGCGGGCGAGGCCGAAGGCCGCCACCGCGGCGAGCAGCGGCATCAGCACCGCCGACAAGGGGCCGGAGATCTTGTGCCAGAGGCCGGCCTCCAGCGCTTCGGTGGGGAAGCCGGCGGCCTTCAGGTCCTTGATGGAGTCTATCAGGGTCGCGAAGCCCTGCTCGTCGGCTCTCACGTCGGACAGGGTGAACTGATCGGGCTCGACCCCGCGCGCGGCGATCATGGTGGGTGATTGAACCGCCGTGGTCGTATTGACGTCGAAGCGCTCGACCTCTTCCAGAAGCCAGCCCCCATCCGCCGGCCGGGCGCGTTCGGCGGTGATGACGGCGATCAGCCGTCCGCCGGAACGGTCGAAGAGGCTGATGTCGTGGAGCCGCGTCCCGGCGCCGCTGCCCGTCACGCGCTCGGCCAGGATGAGGTCGTCGCCATCGCGCACCCAGGCGTTGGTGGTGATACCGTTGCTACTCTCCAGCGGGCCGTATTTCACGGCCTGCCAGTCGTTGAGCGTGGCCGTCGCCCGAGTGACGACCCGTTCGTTGAAGATGAAGGAGATGCCGGCGATGAGGACGCTCGCCGCCACCAGCGGCGCGATGATCTGGTGCGCCGAGATGCCGGCCGCCTTCATGCTGACGATCTCGCTGTTCTGATTCATGGTCGCCAAGGTGATCAGCGTCCCGAGCAGCACCGAGAAAGGCAGGAAACGCGCGACCAGCTGCGGGAAGCGCAGCGACACATAATACCAAAGATCGCTGTCGCTATTGCCGGGCTGGGCCAGGATCTTGCCCGACTCCCCCAGAAGATCCAGCGTCTGCAGCACGAGGATGAGCGCGACGAGCACCGCCAGGCTGCGCAAGACGAACGTCTTGGCCATGTAGAGCGCGATACGCCGCGAGGGGAAGAACTGGACGTTGATCATTCGGCAGGCTGCAGCCTTCGCCTCCGCCGCCGGCCAAAGCCGAGCAGCCGGCCGATCGCCTTCGCGACCTTGGCAAAGGCCCTCTCGAGGGCTCCAATGGGTTGGCCTCCGGGTTTGTGCGCCAAGGTCCAGTACATCCAGACGATGAGGGCGGCGAAGACCACGAACGGAGTCCAGAGGGCGAGGGTGGGATCGATGCGGCCCTGGGCGCCCATTTGCTCGGCATATTGGTTGATCTTGTGATAGGTGACGACCATCACGATCGAGATGAAGATGCCGAGGCCGGACGTGCTGCGCTTGGGCGGCACGGCGAGCGCTACGGCGAGCAGCGGCAGCAGCGCCATCATCACCACCTCGACCAGGCGGAAGTGGAAATTGGCGCGGGCGCGGTTGCGCAGCTCTTCCGGCGTCTCGTCGCTGCCGCCGATGCGGACCAGCTCCGGGATTGTGAGCTCGTCATTGTCGTCGCCGCGGCCGCGAAACGCCTCGATCGTGGGGAGATCGATCGGCAGATCGTGGCGCTCGAAGCTGAGGACGCGCGGCGCCCTGTAGCTCGGGGAATCGTGGACAAGGCGGCCCTCGGTCAGGCGAAGGATGATGGTGTCGGGATCGTCGGTGGCGAGGAAGGTGCCCTGGTCGGCCGTCACCGCCAGCGTGCGCCCATCGCTCGCCTCCGCCCGGACGAAGACGCCGTGCAGGTCGCGCCCTTCGTCCTCGCTGCGCTCGACCCGGAGGGTCATGCGCTCGCCAAGCCGGTTGAACTCGCCGACCTTGATCGAGGCGCCCAGCGCACCGGAGCGAAGCTCGAACTCCAGGCTGTCATAGGCATATTCGGCGTAGGGCTGGACGAAGCCGACGATGCCGAGATTGAGCGCCATCAGCGCGGCCGCGAACATGTAGGGCACCCTCAGTAGCCGACCGTAGCTGAGCCCGACGGCGCGGAGCGTGTCCAGCTCCGACGACAGAGCCAGCCGGCGGAAGGCGAGCAGGATGCCGAGCATCAGGCCGATCGGGATGCCGAGGCCCAGATATTCGGGGATGGTGTTGGCCAGCATCCGCCAGACGACACCGACCGGCCCGCCTTCGCTGACGACGAAATCGAACAGCCGCAGCATCTTCTCGAGCAACAGCAGCATCGCCGACAGCACCAGCGTCGCCACCAGCGGGACGACGATCAATCTGGCGAGATACCGGTCGGTTAGCGTGCCGATGCTCAACTTTTAGACGCCCCATGACCACATTTTGGCCGCAAGAGTAGCCGATCTAGCGATGCATGGGGGCTTGAGACAACCGAGCCACGACCGCGAACAGCGCGTGGCTATAGCTGTCAGGAGCGATCTGGTCATGTTCAAACTGATGTCTACCATCGTCGTCGGCGCTCTCGCCATCGTGGCTCCGGCCGCGGCTCAGGCGGCGCTCGGTCCCGATGCGGCATCCTGTCGGCCGGGCGCGAGCGAACCTGCCTTCCTCGTCAACGTCGACGGTTTCAAGAATCGCGACGGGCGAGTGCGCGTCCAGCTTTATCCCGCGAATTCCAAATTCCTTCAAAAAGGCGAGTGGCTGCGCCGCATCGATCTGCCGGTCACCCGCTCGGGCCCGATGCGGGTCTGCGTCGCCGCGCCCAAGGCCGGCACCTATGCCATCGCCGTCCGCCACGACACCAAGGGCAACGGCTCCGATTGGAACGACGGTGGCGGCTTCTCACGCAACCCGAGCATCTCGCTGTTCGATCTGAAGCCCAAATATCAGGAAGTGGCGATCAGCGTCGGCGACGGCGTGAAGCCGGTCGATGTGGTGCTCAACTATCGCCGCGGCCTCTCGGTCGGGCCGGTCCGCCACAACTAGGCCATGGCCCGCGTCGCCCTCCTCTCCAATCCGCACTCGACCGGCAACCGGTCGCTGCTGCCCGAGGTGAGGAGCTTTTGTGCCCAGCATCGCGACATTTTCCACTATGAGGTGGAGCATGTCGATCAGATCGGCACAGCGCTGAAGACGATCGCGCGGGTGAAGCCCAAGGTGCTGGTCATCAACGGCGGCGATGGCACGGTGCAGGCGGCGCTGACCGAGTTGCACCATGGCGGGCATTTCGGCGGCAGCAAGGACGGACCCCCGCCGGTCGCGGTGCTGCCCAACGGCAAGACCAACCTCATCGCGCTGGACCTTGGCGCCGAGGGCGACCCGCTCAAGGCGCTGAAGCGGGTACTTGAGCTCGCCCGCGGCGACATGGCCCCGCACATCGTCAGCCGGGAGCTGATCCAGCTATCCGACGGCAGCGTCGGCGCACGACCGGTGCTCGGCATGTTCCTGGGCGGCGCCGGGCTCGCCGACACGATGCTCTACTGCCGTCACAAAATCTATCCGCTGGGCCTTCCCAACAGCCTCAGCCATTTGGTGGCCGCGGTTGCGGCGATCCTGGCCATATTGTTCGGCATCCGCGGCGCTTTCCTTCCGCCCCGGCCGGCGCCGGTGAAGGTATCGGTGCTGAAGCAGGGTGAGCTGCAGGGCCAGTTCGCCGTGCTGCTCGTGACGACCCTGCAGCGGCTACTGTTGAGCGGGAAGCTGCCGGGCGCGAGCCAGCCGTTGGGGGCGATGCAGCTGATGGCGATCGAGGGCAAGAGGGGCGTCCTCTTCCGCGCGCTCGTGGCAGCGCTCCGGGGTCAGCTCTGGCGGAGCCACCTTTCCGGCGTTCATCTCGAGCGCGGCGACGAAATCCGCATCGAGGGCGACCATTCGAGCGTCATCCTCGACGGCGAGCTGTTCGAAGCAAGCCTCGGGCGACCCATCGTTCTGACACCGACCCCGCCGGTGCCGTTCCTGAAATTGGCTGCGTAAGGCAAGCGACTGTCGTCAACGGGGCTCCCGTTGGCGCGGGCGGCTGTGTAGGGCGAAGTGATGGACTCCGGGTCGGACACCCTTCGCAGCCTTGTCGCCGCCGAGCTGGCGGAGCCTGTCGATCCGCGCGTGACCCAGATGGCGGCGGCGCTGGCGGCCCTCTATCCTGGGACGGCGCGGGCGGTGCTGTTCTACGGCTCCTGCCTCAGGACGGCCGAGCTCGACGGCCAGATGCTCGATTTCTACCTGATCGTCTCCAGCTATGAGGCCGCCTATGGAAAGCGCTGGCTGGCGCGGGCGAACCGCGCGGTGCCGCCCAACGTGTTCCCTTTCGAGCATCAAGGGCTCGCCGCCAAATATGCGGTGCTGAGCGAGGCCGACTTCATCCGGCTGAACGGACCGCGGACGCTCAGCGTCTCGGTGTGGGCGCGCTTCGCCCAGCCTTCGCGCCTAGTGTGGGCAGCCGACGAGGCGGCAGGGATCAGCGCCGCCGATGCCATTGCCCTCGCGGCGCCGACTCTGCTCGGCGAGGCCGCGCCGCTGCTGGGCGGAGGAATGGTCGATCCCCTCGTCCTATGGCGGCAGGCGTTCGCGCTGACCTATTCGGCCGAGCTTCGGGCCGAGCGCCAAGGGCGGGCGGTCTCAGTCGTCGAGGCCGATCCGGAGCGCTACCGCCACTTCACCGGCCCCGCAGCCGAGGCGGCGGGCCTCGGTTCGCTGGTTGGCGACGCCCTGCACCTGAACCCGGCGTCGGAGCGGGAGCGGCGGCGGGCGGCGCAGCGCTGGGCTCGGCGGCGGCGGGCGGGCAAGGCTCTGTCGGTACTGCGCCTCGCCAAGGCCAGCTTCACCTTCGCCGGGGGCGCTGACTATCTCGCCTGGAAGATCAACCGCCACGCCGGGACCGACATCGTCCTCAAGCCGTGGCAGCGGCGCTGGCCGCTGCTCGGGGCGGTCACTCTGCTGCCGCGGTTGCTGAAGCGGGGTGCGATCCGCTGACCCGGCGAGCGCGCGCCGCGGTGACGGCGTCGGACAGGGCCAGTACGGTGAACGGCTTTCTCAGCAGATCATGGCCGGTCAGCTCGTCGGCCTCGCCGGCCTCGCCGACAAAGCCGGTAACGAAGAGCACGGCGATTTCGGGATAGCGCTCGGCGACGATGCGGACCAGCTCGGGGCCCGTCATCTCGGGCATCATCACGTCGGTGATGAGGAGCTCGATGTCGCGATTTTTCTCCAATATCTCCAGCGCCTCGCGGCCGCTGCCGCAGGCGATGGGAGAATAGCCCAACTCCTCGAGCGCGCCCACGGTCGAGCGGCTGACGCGGGGATCGTCCTCCACGACCAGGATCGTGGTCCCGGCCGCAGCGGCGGCGGGCTCGTCCCGCTTCGGCACCGGCGCCGTCTCGACGCGCTCTTCCTCCACGCGGGTCGAGCGCGGCAGATAGATTGCGACGGTGGTGCCCACATTCTGCGTCGAGTCGATGGTGACGTCGCCACCGGACTGGCGGGCAAAGCCGAATATCTGGCTGAGCCCAAGGCCCGTGCCCTTGCCCACCGGCTTGGTCGTGAAGAACGGCTCGAAAACCCGCTCGAGATGCTCCGGCGCGATGCCGTGGCCGGTGTCGGAGACGCTGATGCGGACATAATCGCCCGGCTCCAGCTCGCCCACCTCGCCCGGACCGAGCACGACATTGTCGATGGCGATGCCGAGTTCGCCTTCGCCCTCCATCGCGTCGCGAGCGTTGACGCAGAGGTTGAGGATCGCGTTCTCGAGCAAATTGGGGTCCGCCCAGACACGCCACGGCTCCTCGGCGAAGCGGGTGCGCACGGTCACCCGTTCGCCGATAGAACGATCCACCAGATCGAGCATATTCTCGATCAACTCCGCCGGCGCCGTCCCCTGGGGCTCCAGTGCTTCGGAGCGGGCAAAGGCCAATAGGCGGCGCGTGAGGGCGGCGGCGCGGGTCGCTCCCTCCATGGCGTTGTCGAGATGGAATTCGACCTCCCGCTTGGGGCCGCTGAGCTTGCGCTTGGCGAGATCGAGCCCGCCGACGATGACGGCGAGCATATTGTTGAAATCGTGGGCGATGCCGCCGGTCAGCTGGCCGACCGCCTCCATCTTCTGGACCTGGCGGAGCTGCGCCTCCGCCGCGGCCCGTTCGGCCGCCTCGGCGCGGAGACGATCGTTGGCGTCGCGCAGCTCGCGCGTGCGCTCCTGCACCGCATGTTCCAGTGCCATGGCGCGGCTCGATTCGCTGTCGGCCTCCCGCCGGGCGATCAGCCGCTCGGCAAGCGCCCGATAGGCGAGCAGCCCGAGGACGATCGCGGCGCCGCCGATGAGGACGGCCAGCCAGCCCAGCCACTCGGTGAACTTGTCCGCTTCCTCGTCGAACATGCGTGTCTGCGCCATGCGCTCAACCAGATTCTCCTGCTCGTTTGCGGCAATCTGATCGAGCTTGGAGCGCAGCGCCGGCCCCGTCTGCGTCATGCCGGCCTGATAGAAGAGGGGAACGCCGCCGCTGTCCTGCTTGCTGGCGGCTGCGCGGGCGGCGGCGGCGAGCTCCTGGCCCCGCGCCTCGTAGAGCCGCCGCAGTTCCTCGACCAGCTCGCGCTGCTCGGGACTGCGGACGAGACGATGAAGCTGGCCGATCTGTCGTCCCGCGCGGCGCCATTCATTATAATAGATGGTGCCGGTCGCCTGCTCCTCGTCCAGCACGTAGCGCCCGAGCGCCGCCTCCGACCGGGCCATGGTGGCGTCGACGGTGCGGGTCAGCAGCATCACGTCATAGGTGTGGCGCTCCCATTGAAGCGCCTCGTCGCGAGCGCGGTTGCTGAACGTGACCATCACGACCAGCAGGATAAGCGCTATGGTCGCGACGATTGCGCCCGCGCTGGCCCACCCGCGCCGCCAGGTGCCGGACCGTTCCTCCGGCGCGACGTCGATCTCATCCTCCGCCATAGCGGGCTCCATCCTAAATGAAGCCCCGACTCGTGGAAAGGTGCTTGGTCGTTCTAGGCAATACAACCGGTCGCGCGGCCGGCGGCGGCGAACATGTCGATGATGTGGCCGACCTGTTCGGACGAATGTTCCGCGCACAGCGAGCAGCGCAGCAGATACATGCCCGCGGGGGTGGCCGGAGGACGAGCCATGTTCACATAGACGCCCTGCTCCAGCAGCGCCTGCCACATGCGCACCGTCTTGTCCTGGTCCGGGAGCAGCACGGCGATGATGGCGGATTCCGCTTCGGGCGTAGCGATATTGAAGCCGAGATCGCGCAGGCCCTTATGGAGGCGCTTGCTGTTTTCCCACAGGTGGGCGCGTTTGGCGCCGGCGTGCATCAGCTTGCGGATCGAGGTTGCGGCGGTCGCGACCACGGAGGGCGGCAGCGACGCGGTGAACACATAGGGGCGGCAGACGAGCCGCAGCACCTCGAACTTCGGATGGTTCGAGACGACGAAGCCGCCGACCGTGCCCACCGACTTGGAGAAGGTGCCGACCACGAAATCGACGTCGGCCTCGACACCGGCCTCCTCGAACACGCCGCGACCGTTGGGGCCGAAGAAGCCCATGCCGTGCGCCTCGTCGACGACGATCATGGCGCCGTGCTTCTTCGCGACCGCCACCATCTCCTTTAAGGGCGCGATGTCACCGAGCATTGAGTAGACGCCTTCCAGCACCACCAGGCGACCGCCGGTGGCGGGCAGGCGGCCGAGGCGTTTGTCCAAGTCCTCGACGCTGTTGTGGCGGAAGCGGACGATATTGGCGGACCCAAGCGCGCACCCGTCATAGATTGAGGCGTGGCTGTCGGCGTCGAGGATGATGTAGTCGTCCTTGCCGGCCAGCGTCGACATGAGGCCGAGATTGGCCTGGTAGCCGGTCGAGAAGACCATGGCGTGCTTGGTTCCGTAGAACGCCTTCAGCGCCTCCTCGCATTCCTTGTGACCCTGGTAGGTGCCGTTGAGGACGCGGCTGCCGGTGGTGCCGGATCCGAACTCGTCGAGCGCCTTCTTGCCGGCCGCGATCACGTCCGGATCGAAGGTCATGCCCATATAATTATAGGTGCCGAGCAGGATCGTCTCCTTGCCCTGGATCACCGCCAGAGTGGGGGAGAGCACCTTGTCCATGACGATGGCGAAAGGGTCTCGCACGCCGGTGTCGAGCAGCGCCTGGCGCTCGGCGATCAGCGGGTCGAACTTGGAGAAGAGATCGGCCGCCGGCGGCGTCTCCTCCCGCATCAGGGGCTGGCTGCTCATTCCTCGTTCCTGAGATCCTCGACGGCGTCGACCAGCTGCCCCACGGTCTCGATCTCGGCCTGCATGTTCATGGTGATGAGAATGTCGAACTCGTCCTCGATCGCCGCCACGAAATCCATGACGGTGAGGCTGTCCCACTCAAGATCGCCGGCAAAGGTGGTCGACTCCGCAAGCGTCACGCCCTTCTTGTTGAAGGGGGCGATCAGCTCGCTCACCTTGGCGAAGGTCTCTTCTCGATCGTTCATGATGGCCCTTTATGTCCGTTGCCACGCTCTGCCAAGGGAATAGGGCCGAATAGGGGCGGATGCTTGGCAGGGCACTTTCGACATGCGATTGTCGGGCGAAGTTTGAAGGGGCGGGCCATGGACGATCAAACGCCTGAAACATTGCGATTTCCCGCGAATGCCGTGCATCTCGTGCGGACGACGCAGATGATTCATGTGCAGCTTTCGGCGATGGCGGACCAGAAGGCGAGCATCCTGATGGCGGCGACGTTCGTCATTTTCACCATCACCATCGGCCAGGCGCGCGGGACGATGGTGCCGATCCCGCTTCTGATCCTCGGCGCCTCGGCCTTCTTCTCGGCCGTGTGCGCGGTGCTCGCGGTGCTGCCGGCGACCAAATACAAGCGGAAGGGCGGGCTCAACCTGCTCTTCTTCGGCTCCTTCACGCAGCTGGAGGAGGACGATTATCTCGAGCAGATCACCGAGCGGCTGCAGACGGACGAGGGCATCTACCTCACCATGGCCCGCGACATCTACCAGAACGGTGTCGTGCTCGCCCGCAAGAAATACCGGCTCCTGGGCTATGCCTATCGCATCTTCCTGGTCGGGCTGGTCGCGAGCTTCATCGCTTTCATCGTTCAATATGGGCGGCACAGCCTTTGAGACTGAATTGTCATTCCGGCGAGAGCCGGAATCCAAGAACAGGGCAATCGTCGTTTGACGATGAGCTGGTCTTTTCCATCTCTGCGCGCAGATGTTCTTGGGTCCCGGCTTTCGCCGGGATGACGCGAGTCAGCGAAGCCAACCCTCCGAGCGATACCAGTCGGCCGTCGCCTTGAGGCCGTTCGACGTCCGCACTTCCGGCCGCCAGAGCGCGTGCGGTGGGCGGCGTTCGGCGGCCACGACCCAGTCGGGATGGCAGAAATAGTCGACGCGGTCCGGGGTCAGCTTGGCGTGCTGGCGGCGGAAGAGGCGGTCGAGGCCGGCGGCGCCGCGCAGCAGGAATTTGGGCATATGCCACGTCGAGGCGCGCTTGTCGAAGACGCGGCAGAGGGTGCGGGCGAAGTCGCTATGGTCCCAGCCCTCCTGCACACCATCATCGGGCTCGTAAGTCTCGGCGATCGTGTCCGGTTCGTCGATCACCGCCAGGATCAGGCGGCACAAATCCTCGACATGGATCACCGAGAAACGGCCGCGCGGGGGGAGGGCGACGAAGCCGCGCCGCGCCATCCTGAACAGTTCCAGCGTCTCCCGGTCACCCGGTCCGTAGACGGCGGGTGGGCGGATGGTCGTCCATTCGAGGCCGGAGGCGGCGACCAGTTTTTCCGATCTCGCCTTCGACCAGCCATAGGCCGAGAGGTCCGGCTCGCGCGCGGCGAGGGAGGAGATGTGGATGAAGCGTCGCACGCCCCCCTTGCGGGCCGCATCGATCATGGCGGCTGTCCCACCCGCGTTCACGGCCTCGAACGCCTTGCGGTCGCCGTTGATGAGCCCGGCAATGTGGATTACGGCATCGGCGCCGGCCGCCAGCTTCTCCAGGCTCTCCGGCCGATCGAGCGCGCCGTTGACCCAGACGATGGCCTCCTCGGGCGGCTTCCATCCCCGCGTCAGCGCACGCACGTCATAGCCCGACGCCAGCGCCATCTTCAGGAGATGCTGCCCGACGAACCCCGTCCCGCCGGTGATGGCGAGGGTGCGGCTTTTGCGATGCGGGCTCATAGCGGCGACCAGTCGCCGCCTTCGGCCTGCTCGGGCTCCGCCTCGGCGTCGAGATGGGCGAGGATGGCGTCCAGCACGGCCTCGCTGCCGGCCCCAGTGGCGCCGGAGAGGGGGAGGGGGCGCTTGCCGCATTCGGCCTCCAACTCCGCAGAGAGCGCCTCGACCAGCTCCTCGTCGAGCGTGTCGGCCTTGTTCAGGGCGACGACCTCGGGCTTGTCGGCGAGCCCTGCGCCATAGGCATCCAATTCGCCGCGAACCGTGCGGTAGGCTTCGGCGACATTCTCGACATTGGCGTCGACCAGGTGGAGCAGCACTCGGCAACGTTCGATATGCCCCAGGAACCGGTCGCCGATGCCGGCGCCCTCGGCAGCGCCCTCGATTAGCCCGGGAATGTCGGCCATGACGAACTCGCGGCCGCGATGGCTGACGACGCCGAGCTGCGGGTGGAGCGTGGTGAAGGGATAGGCGCCGACCTTGGCCTTGGTGTTGGTGACCTGGTTGATGAAGGTCGACTTGCCCGCATTGGGCAGGCCGACCAGCCCGGCGTCGGCGAGCAGCTTGAGGCGCAGCCACACCCACATCTCCTCGCCCGGCCAGCCCGTGCCGTGCTGGCGGGGAGCGCGGTTGGTCGAGCTCTTGTAGCTGGCATTGCCGCGCCCGCCGTCGCCGCCGCGCAGGAGGACGATGCGCTGCCCCACTTTGGTGAAGTCGGCCAGCACATGCTCCTTGTCGTCGGACAGGATTTGGGTGCCCACGGGTATCTTGATGACGAGATCGTTGCCGCCGGCGCCGGTCCGGTTCTGGCCGGAGCCGCCCTTGCCGCGCGGCGCCCGAAAATGCTGGGTGTAGCGGAAGTCTATGAGGGTATTCAGCCCCTCGACCGCTTCGAACACGATATCGCCGCCCTTGCCGCCATCGCCGCCGTCGGGGCCGCCGAACTCGATATATTTCTCGCGCCGAAAGCTCACGGCGCCGGGGCCGCCGGCACCGGAGCGGATGAATATCTTGGCCTGATCGAGAAAGTGCATCGTTACGGAATATCCAGAATCGTTCGTCCCGAGCGAAGGTCGAGGGGCGCGGGCATGGAGTCATCACTCACGCCCCTCGGCTTCGCTCGGGACGAACGGAGGTTTGCGACCGCTCTAGCCGCTGCGCCCGTCCTCCGCCAGTCCGGCCGCCGTGAGCAGGTGCCGCCTCGCCAGGTCGCGGGCTCTGTCGCGCGGGAGGTCCAGCGCTCCCGCCATGGCTTCGCCCAGCAAGGAATCGCCGAGCGCGGCGAGGACCAGCCACAGGGTCGTCTCGTGCACCGGCCGGTCCTCATGGCCCTGGCCGAGCTGGTCGACGAGATGGTGGATCGATTCCAGGATAGGGTTCAACGCATCGCGGTTGCCGGACAGGATCATCCAGGCGGCGAGCGCCCCCGCGCCCTCGCGATCGAAGGCGTCGAAGGTGCGCGCGACGATCTCGCCCGCGTCGGCCTCGCCCTGCCGAGCCCGGCGGACCGCCTCGGCGATGCCGGCCGTCACCCGCTCCCCGATGTGATGGGCGAGAGCCGACTGCAACCCCGCAGCCGAGCCGAAATGATGGAGGAGGTTGGCGTGGGTCTTGCCGATCTCCGCCGCCACCGCCTTCAAGGTGACGGCCTGAGGGCCCGCCTCGATCAGCAGCCGTCGCGCCGCCTCAAGTGCGGCGGAGCGGCTTTCCTCCGGGCTGAGGCGCTCACGTGTTATTGACATTAATGTAAGTAATTCTAAAACACGTCATGCCGGACTTGATCCGGCATCCATGAACACTGAGTCCAGCGAAAAGCAGCAATGTGGTGTTCTTGGATCCCGGCTTTCGCCGGGATGACGGGAAGGAACGGAATAGTATGGCCCGCGATGCGACACCTTCCGATCTGACGATCACGCCCCGCGACCGTCGTTTCGGCCGCGGCGTACGCACCGAGCGCTGGTGGAATGGCGGCGATCCGGTGGCGACGGCGCTTTACAATGCGCTGTCGGCGACCTTTCCCAAGGGCGAGGCTTTCTTTGTCGAGAGCGTGAGGCTGTTCCGCGACGGCGCGAACCCGAAGCTCGCTGCCGAGATCAAGGCCTTTACGACCCAGGAGGTAATGCACAGCCGCGAGCATATGCAGTTCAACAAGCGGGCGCATGAGGCGGGCTACGACCTTTCCGCGCTCGAGGATCGCGTCGACTGGCGTCTCGATCTCGTGCGCTCACGCCCGCCGATCGCCAGCCTCGCCGCAACCATGGCGCTGGAGCACTTCACCGCCATTCTTGCCCATGAGCTGCTGAGGGACCCGCGTCATCTCGCCGGGGCCGACGCGGAGACGGCGGCGATGTGGCGTTGGCACGCGATCGAGGAGATCGAACATAAGGGTGTCGCCTACGACACCTGGCTCCACGCGACGCGCGACTGGCCGCGCTTCAAGCGATGGAAGGTGAAGGCGAAGGTGATGCTGCTCGTCACCCGCAATTTCGTCGTCGACCGGACGCTGGGCTCGCTTGAGCTGCTGCGCCAGGACGGCATCACCGGGCCTGGAGCGTGGGCGCGGCTGTTCTGGTTCGCCTGGGTGCGGCCCGGCATGTTACGAAAGATCTTCGCCGCCTGGGCGAGCTTCTTCATGCCGGGCTTCCACCCCTGGAACCACGACGACCGCGCGCTGATCGAGAGGGAAGAGAAAACTCTCTCAGCGCAGGTGGCGTAGTTTTTCCTCCCCGAGACAAGCTCGGGGAGGCATCAGGCCGCCATCTCCAGGCAGGGATTGAACGCCAGGTCGTTGGTCCGCTCCGCGCACAGGTCGAGCTCGAACAGCTTGCACGGCGCGTCGGCGTCCCGGCCACAGCTGTAGCGCGATGCGATAACGCCGGTCGGCCGGAAGCCGAGCTTCTCGAGCACCCGTCCCGAGGCGGGGTTGTCGAGGAAATGGCCGGCGCTCAGCTTCTTCAGCCTCAACCCATGGCGGGCGATGTCGATGATCGCGCGGGCGGCTTCGGTCGCATAGCCGAGGCCCCAATGCGGGCGCGAGATCCAGTAGCCGAGCTCGACACCGTCTTCGGGGCTGCGCCCGAGTCCGGCCGCCCCGATCAGGCGCGGCGCGCCGTTGGTGCGGCGGAAGATGAGAAAGCTCGCCTCGTCCGGCTGCCGTTCCGTTTCAAGGAAGGCCCGGGCGTGGGTCAGATCGTAAGGCCAAGGTGCGCTCGCCAGGTTGCGGACGATCGCTTCCTCGCCGATCGCGCGGGCCAGGGCGGCGGCGTCCTCGGCCCAGCCCGGCCGCAACAACAGTCTCTCGGTTCTCGCGAACATTGTTTCTTCCTCTCTTCCTTCTCGCGCCGGCCCTTGGCCCAAGAGGGTGACAGGCCGGCGACAGTTTTGAGGGAGAAACAAAAAAGGGAGACGGGGGTGGCCCCTTCTCCCTCTGGTCGGTTCTTGATTGTGAACCTGGGGCCGCCCCTTGAAGGACGACCCGTTATCGATCGTCCTTTATTCCGCTGCTTGCGCCATAATCGGGTCTACACACACGAATTTGCGGCCAAGCTTGCCGTCGCGGAACGCGACTCGGCCGTCGGTAAGTGCAAAGAGGGTATGATCCTTGCCCATGCCGACGTTCGCGCCCGGATAATATTTGGTGCCGCGCTGACGCACGATGATGTTGCCGCCGACGACCGCTTCGCCGCCGAACTTCTTCACGCCAAGACGACGGCCTGCGCTGTCGCGACCGTTGCGTGAGCTACCACCTGCCTTCTTATGTGCCATGACGTAATACTACCTTCGTATCTCTTTACGCGTTCTTATCAGCCGCGGGCTTCTTGGTCGACGCCTTTTTGGTGGCGGCTTTCTTCACCGGCTCCTTGGCTTCGGCCTTGGGCGATGCCTTCGTCTCACTCGTGTCGGCGACGGGCTTCGCTTCCTTCTTGGCGGCCGCCTTCTTGGGCGCGGCTTCCTTGGCTTGTGGAGCCGGAGCGGCCACTTCCTTCTTCGGCGCGACCTTCTTGGCTGGCGCCTTCTGGTCGCCGATCGCCGTGATCCTCAGGATCGTGTGCTGCTGGCGATGGCCCCGCTTGCGACGGTAATTGTGCCGACGACGCTTCTTGAAGACGATGACCTTCTCGCCCTTCGCCTGCGCGACGATCTCGGCCGAGACGGTAAGGCCGTTGGTGTCCTTGAGGTCGGAGCCGTCGCCCGCGAGCAGGACGTCGTCCAGCGTGACGGTGTCACCGGCCTCGCCGGCCAGCTTCTCGACGACGATCTTGTCTCCGGCGGCGACGCGATACTGCTTGCCGCCCGTGCGCACGACTGCGAACATGGCTCTTTTCCAATACCTTCTAATCTTGGCCGCGCGAGATCGGCGTGAGGCCAAAGGCCCCGCGCGGGAAACCGGGCTGCTACTGGAGGCGGGCGAAGCTGTCAACGGCCAAAGCCGCGTCGCCGGCGCCTAATGGCGATGTTCGCGCCGCAGCTCGTAGCGGCCGTCGACAAAGCCGTGGAAGATGCCCGAGATGGCGGGATGATGGACCGGTCCGCCTTCGTCGTCCGCGATCAGATTCTGCTGGCTCACATAGGCGACATAGCTGCTCTCCGCATTTTCGGCGAGCAGGTGATAGAAGGGCTGGTCCCTGGACGGACGCATGCCCTCGGGAATCGCCTCATACCATTCCTCGCTGTTGGCGAAGACGGGGTCGACATCGAAGATCACGCCGCGAAAGTCGAACAGGCGATGGCGGACCACGTCGCCGATGGCGAACTCGGCGTGCGTCACCGGCGGCGCCTTGATCGCGGCCCACAGGTCGGTGAGGAGGGACTCGTGTCTGGGCATCACGCCTGTAATGTAGGGTCCGCGTCAAAAGAGGCAAGGAACTCGCCGGCGCGGGATGTCGAAGCATCGGCACGGCAGGGCCGTCGCCTTCGCTCAGGACAGGCTTGGCAAGGCGAAAAGCTTCGGCTAGAGCCCGCCGCCTATCGACCGGCCGCGGATGACGCGCGCCCGCCCAATCTTCGCGGAGAGGTGCCAGAGTGGTCGATTGGGGCGGTCTCGAAAACCGTTGTGCCCTCGCGGGTACCGTGGGTTCGAATCCCACCCTCTCCGCCATTCTTTTTCAGAGATTCGTGCCGGCAGGGTAAATCGCCTGCCTATTTGCGGGCAGGATCGCTGACGGAGCCAGAGGCTAGCGGTGGAGCGGGTAGCGGGAATCGAACCCGCATCACAAGCTTGGAAGGCTAGTGCTCTACCATTGAGCTATACCCGCGAAACGCGTCTGGCGCGCCGGACGGGGCGCTCAGTGCCATTACAAGCGTCTCGCCGTCAACAGGTCTCCGATCAGGTCTGAAAAATCAGAATAGCAGCGAACCGGAAAAGCCGATCGTCCGGGGGCGGGGCGTCAGCTGCCGGAGCGGAGCGCCGGTCGCCGGCACCAAATCGGCGCTGCTGAACAGGATCGAGCGGTCGTCGAGCAGGTTGTCGACGAAGGCCGAGACGGTCCAGCCATCCCCCTCCATGCCGGCGCGGGCGAGGAGGTTGCCATAGGCTTCGCCGCGATAAACGCGGGGATCGTATCCCACCGCCACCTCGGACGGCGCCCGGCGATAGCGGCTCGAATATTGATATTCGGCCGCAAGGAAGCCCTCCAGCGAACGGGCAAGCGCCGCCCGATACCCGCCCGCAAGCCGCGTGGTCCAGCGCGGCACGTAGGGAACCCTATCCCCCCGCTCCACGATGATGGCGCGCTCACCGCTGGGCATGGCGCCGCCCAGGATGGTGCTGCGGAAGCGTGCGTCGACATAGCCGATGGCGGCGGTCAGCGTCAGCGGCGGCACCGGCCGCGCCTCCGCCTCCAGCTCGAAGCCCCGGCTTCGGGCGGTGCCGAGATTGTCGACGAAGGAGAAGCCGCAATCGGACAAGCTCACCGGCTGCTGGATACCGTCCCAGTCGATGTGAAAGAGCGACAGGCCCAGTTGCAGCCGCCGCCGCGACCAGGAGGACTTGGCGCCGATTTCATAGCTCCACAGCGAATCCGAATTGAAGGAGACCGGCGCCTCGGCGCGCCCGAAGGCGCGAAGATCGGCCGCGCACGGACCCGCCGGCACCGGCGGATTGGCGCCGCCGACACGGAAGCCCTTGCCCACGCTGGCGTAGAGAAGCCAATCCTGCGTCGGCCGGTACGCGAGGCCGAAGCGAGGCGTCACGGGCGTCTCCCTCTGCGTCCGTTCGTCCGGCTGCGTGATCGATCCGCCTGCATAGGGACCTTCCGACAGCACGCGTAAACCGAGCCGGGAGCGAGTGACGCGCACGCCGGCGGTGGCCTCGAGCGCGTCTGAGAGGCGCCAGGAGACTTCACCGAAACCGGCGAGCTGCGTCTCGCGCACCCGCTCGGTGCCGCGATAGCTTATGCCGCCCGGCAGGAGCGGTGCGCCGAACACGGCCTCGATCGAGGCGCCGAAAAAGCTCTCGACGAGATCGCTGATGCCGGGCTCCACCACCGATTGGGTCAGCCCCAGGCGCGACCGGCGATAGAAGGCCCCCACGACCCAGCGCAGCGGCGCTTCGGCCGAGGCGGAAGACAGGCGTGTCTCGTGGGTGAAGCTTCGCTGCGTCACACGGGTGAGGCTGCGGGTGCCGCCCTCGGGCACGAGGCCCGGAACGAGGCCGCCAAGGACAAGCTCGCCGAAGGTCAGCGAATAATCCGTCACCTGCCGGTCGTCCCGATCGAGATAGGCGGTGACGCTGGTGAGCTCCGCGCCGCCCAGTGCAGCCTTGGCGGTGAGGCTGGGGAGGATGAACTCGTCCTCGCCCGGCTGGCGGTGCAGGGCGCTCTGCCGATGCGGCCCCAAGTTGCTCTCGAACAGCGGGTAATCGTCCCGCCGGCTCTTCTGGTAGAGGAGCGACGGGGTCAGTTCGACGGTTTCGCCGACCGCCGCCTTCAATCCCGCGCGCAGGGCCAGGGCGGAGACGTCGTTGATGTTGCGCTCACGCAGCGCGCCCGACCGGCGGTCGACCCGATCGACATAGCCGGCGTCGAGGCGATAATAGGCACCGGCCCGGAAACCGAGCCGTCCCGGCACTATCGGACCGCCTACGGCACCGTTGATCTCGCGACTGATGCCGCCACCCTTCGTGAAGCCGATTTCGGCCTGGGTCCGGACGTCGGACAAGTGAAGGTCGGGCTGGCGGGTGATGAACCGGATCGTGCCGCCCATCGAATTGGCCCCGAACAGCGTCCCCTGCGGGCCGCGCAGCACCTCCACACGGACCAGGTCGAAGGTTCTTATGTCGGCATTGCCGGCAAATCCGAGCGACCGAATCTGGATCGGCACGTCGTCGATGTAAATGCCGACGGTGGATGAGCCGGCGGGCGAGAAGATGCCGCGGATGGCCGGCTGCTCGGCGCCGAGCACGCCGACCGGAGCGACGATGAGGTTCGGAACGGCGCGGGCCACGTCGGCCAGCGTTTCCGCTCCCATTCCGTGCAGGGCGTCATCATCCAGGGCGGTGACGCTGATAGGTACGACCTGAAGTGGCTCCTCCAGCCGCCGCGCGGTCACGATGATCGCCGCCTTGTCGGCTGAGGCGGAAGTCGTGGCTTGGGCGTTGGCGGGGGTCGGCGCGAAGCACAGGGCTCCGGTGGCAAGGACAGTAAGGCCTTGCAACACGGCCGCGAATGAAATGGGCATGGCGTCGTTGAACCGGCATCCTATCCAGCTGTCAACGCGCAATTATTTCCAGGCCGGAATGGCGTGGGCGACGGGGAATACTTGTCCTGCTCTAAAACGGGAAGTCGCCGCCCTTTGGTCGCAAAGACGCTTGCCTGTTCCCCTCATATTCTTGATGAAGAAGACCAGCAGAGGAGTAGGGGGTGAATGCTCGGACCGATCCGTCCCGAGGCGATCTACGACGCGACGGTGGGCGACGAGGCGTTCGGTCGTCTTGCCTCCCATGTCGCGGAGACGATCGGGGCCCGGTCCGGCGTCATCCATTGGCGCGATCCGCAGTCCGAAACGGTTGAGATATCCTATTCCGGATATTTTGCCGAAGAGCATATGGCCGTGTACGAGCGGGAATTCGCGGACTGCGACGTTTGGGCGGCGGCGACGGCGAAACTGGACTGCGCCAACCGCGTCTGGAATTGCGACGAGCTCGTATCGCCGGAAAGCTACGAGAGCAGCCGGATCTACAATGAATGGATCCGGCCGATGGGCGACGACACGTTTCGCTGCGTCGGCGCCGTGCTTCGGTTTGAAGGAGGCATCGGCGAGATGGGCTTCCATCGCGGCAAGGGCCAGCCCGCCTTCGACGACGAGACGATCCGCGCCCTCGAGGCGAGCCTCGACCATCTGCGCCGCATGATCGTGATGCGCAGCAGGCTGGCCGCGGCGGAGCGGCTCCGCGCGAGCGCCGCGGCGACGCTGAACGCCATCGGCCATGCCGTCTTCACCCTCCACCCCAAGGGCCATCTCCTCCATTGCAACGAAGCCGGCGAGACGCTCCTGCAGCGGGGCGACGGCCTGACCTTGCGAGACCGACGCCTGGTCGCGCGCCTGCCTGCGGATCAGGCGTCTTTGCAGGCGGCCATCGACCGGGCTCTGTCGCCTTCCGCCGCGCAAGCTGGCGGTCTTTTCATCAACCGAGTGGAAGGACGACCCTATGAGCTCACGCTCGCATCGGTCGGCGTCGGCCCGGCCGGGAGGCAGGTCGTTATCATCGCGACCGATCCCGAGGCTCGCGATGGGACTCTGCCGGGGCGGCTCGCTGCCCTCTACGGGCTCACTGCCGCCGAGGCCGAGGTAGCGGTGCGCCTCTCCCAGGGCGCGTCTCTGGACAGGCTCGCCGAGGAGAGGCGGGTCGCGATCAGCACGGTCCGCAGTCAGCTGAAGTCCATCGCCGCCAAGCTCGGATGCGGGCGCCAGTCCGAGATGGTGGCGCTGATCAACAATCTGCCGCGTCTTCACAATCTCGGCTGAGGCCGCGGCGGCCAGAGCGGCTGCCAGAACGTGGCGTCGCGACAAAGTCAGCTTGGCCGCAGAGCTTTCGGTGAATAGCGCGGTATCTGGCCTAGGCTATTCTCGAAGACGAAAGATGATGCCGGTTGTCATCTTGGATCACACAAATAGGGATTCAATAGATAGTGGTCACCAGTCTATTAACATCATTAATACCTTAAGTAGTTCAGCGAAGCGCGGTGCGACAGTGTCATCAAGAAGATTTGGAGAAGTTTTCAATTCAGGAATCGATAAACTTCAAGCATTCTATTACTGTTTCATAACGGAACAGAAATAATATAGTTGCGCCCAGGATGAGACACTTTCTCCCCTAAATGAGGGATGCGCATCACTGCATACCTGCCCTAACTCTTCGTAAAGCAATCAGAAGTCGCGAGTCGCGAGTGCTCCGGGGGGAGATGCAGTGTCCAGTCAAATGAAGTTGTTCCGACGACGGCCGGGTCGGGCCTGGGCGGGGATAAGGGAGCAATGGCTTGTCCTGAGCTCAGCGCCGCGGCGTGCGGCGACGGCGCTAATTGTCGGTATCGCCTTGTCGGCTACGCCGGCCTTCGCTCAGGACCTGGTCTACGAGCCGATCAATCCCTCCTTTGGGGGCAATCCGTTCAATTCGGCGCATCTTCTCGGCATCGCCAATGCCCAGAACGACTTCAAGGACCCCAAGTCCCAGTCGAGCAGCTCGCAGGCCGACATCTTCGCCCGCCAGCTGCAGTCGAGGCTGCTTTCGGCGTTGTCGTCGCAGATCGTGGACGCCATCTTCGGCGAGAATCCGCAGCAACAGGGCACCATCTCGTTCGGCGGCCAGACGATCGATTTCTTCCGCGATCTCGAGAGCGTCACGCTGAACATCACCAACAACGAGACCGGCGAAGTGACCGAGATCGTCATACCCACCTTCATCGAGGTCAACTGAGTTATGCGTAAGGGGGGTATGCTTTGTTGTGCGGCGGCGTTGCTGCTTTCGGGCTGCGTGGCGCTTCCGGACATTCCCGAGACGTCGCGGCTTGCCGTCTATCCGGAAAAGACCCAGACGCAGGAGCTGCTGGGCGCGCTGCCGCCGCCGGCGCGGCCGGTCGCGGTCGCGGTCTACGATTTCGCGGATCTGACCGGCCAGTTCAAGCCGAGCGAGACGGGGCAGACGCTGTCGCGCGCCGTCAGCCAGGGCGGCGCCTCGATCCTGGTCAAGGCGCTGCAGGATGCCGGCAATCGCAGCTGGTTCACGATCGTCGAGCGGGAATCGCTCAACAATCTCTTGAACGAGCGCAACATCATCCGGGAGATGCGCGAACGCTATCTCGGCGAGCAAGGGGTCAATCCGCAGGCGCTGCCGGCGATGCTGTTCGCCGGCGTCATCCTGGAAGGCGGCATTGTCGGCTACGACAGCAACACGCTGACGGGCGGCTCGGGCGCGGCCTTCCTGGGCATCGGCGGGCGAACCGAATATCGGCAGGATACGGTGACCGTCTACCTGCGCGCCGTATCGGTGCGCACGGGCGAGGTGCTGACCTCGGTGCAGACGTCGAAGACGATCGCTGCCTATGCGCTCGGCGCCAGCGCCTTCAAGTTCGTCGAGTTCAAGGAGCTTTTGGAAGCCGAAGTGGGATTTACCACAAACGAGCCCGATCAACTCGCGCTACAGCAGGCCATCGAGAAGGCGGTCTATGCGCTCGTGCTCGAGGGGGTCGATCTGAAGCTTTGGGAATTCGCCGACGCCGAGGCCGGCTGGCCTTTTCTGTGGCGCTACCGCCAGGAGCGGGAAGGCGTGTTCTCGGCCGAACAGGTTCAATCCGCGATGGAGCAGATGCGCAAGGCCGCGCCGCTCAGGATAAAGGAGGAGGAATCGTCGGACAAGGATGACGCGGGCAGAAAAGACGGCGCGCGCTAGCGCGCCGGCCCGTCCGCGATCAGCGGTTGCTTCGCTGTAGCGATGAAACCGCAAAGTGTCGGTCGAGAGCGTCCCTGGCGTCTCCGAACCTCGAATACGCGACCAGGGCAACGAAAATCACGCACCGGAGCGGCAACTCCGATGCGTGAGGAAAAATAGGCGTTTGGAACTATTTAGCCATGTTGCCCCGGGTCTCGTGCCCGGGCGCTCCATGGTTATCACCCCCGCTATGAGGAATGACAACCATGAAACGCACAATTCTCACTTCGGTTTCCGCCCTGGCGCTTCTGACCGCCGGCAGCGCGATCGCCCAGAACAACACGTCGGACATCAATCAAAGCGGCAGCGGCAACACAGCCACCGTGAACCAGCCGGGTTCGAGCAGCGATTCCGATATCACGCAATCGGGCAATGACGCGACGGCTACCGTCACGCAGGCGGGAGCCAACAACCTCTCGAACGTCGAACAATCGGCAGCCGCGAGCGGCGCTTCTGCGACGGTCGACCAGGACAGCGGCACCGACAGCCCGAACAGCACCGATCCGACCAACGATTCAAACGTCATCCAAAGCGGCGCTTCGACCGCCGGCGTGACGCAGCGCGGCGAAGGCAACGCCTCCGACATCGATCAGTCGGGCGCGCGCTCGACGGCGACCGTTAGCCAGACGAACAACAACCGGAGCACGCCGCCGCGCGTAAATCAGGCAACGGTCGATCAGGACACCGACGACGCGGATGCCACGATCGATCAGGATGGCGAGGGCGACAGCTCCACCATCTTCCAGAGCGCGACTGCGACCAATTCGAGTGCTATCTCGACCCAACGCGGCGAGGACAACAGCTCGATCATCAACCAGACCGGCGTCGACTCCATCGCCAGAGTCAGCCAGTCTTCCGGTCCCGGAATCGCAGGCAACGGAAGCATCTCGACCGTCGACCAGGGCGGGATCAGCAACGATGCGTTCGTCGTTCAGAATGGCGCGCTGAACCTTTCCGACGTCGACCAATCGGGCGGCAACAACTCGGCGACCGTCAATCAGCTTGGTAGCCGGAACTCCTCGGACGTCGACCAAAGCGCGAGCAACAACACCGCTAGCGTCCTCCAGGAGGGTGATGACAACATCTCGACGCTCCGTCAGGCCGGAAATGCCGGCAATGTCGGCGTGAGCCAGACGGGCGATCGGAACAATTCGGACGTCTTCGAGGCCGGTCGGCGCAATACAGCAAATGTCGACCAGAGCGGCGACGACAATGTGTCGATCATCAACCGGCAGTTCGGCGAGGACAATCTGGCCAACGTCGCGCAGGCTGGCGACGACGGTTTCTCCCGAATTCGCCAGTTCGGCACCTTCAACGAGGCCAATCTCAACCAGAGCAGCGGGTCAGGCAACACGAGCCTGATCCTGCAGGGCGTCGATGAGACCAACACGATGGCCGTCCCTGCCGCGACGCTAAACGAGGCTTCGGTGGCTCAGAGCGGTGACACCAATGACAGCGTCGTCGTCCAGACCGGCAGCAACGGTATTGTCGATGTCGACCAGAGCGGCGACGGAAACGGATCCCGTGTCGAACAGTCGGGCGATGGAGCGAGCGCAACGGTCGCTCAGACGGGTACCGGTAACCTCTCCAACGTTCAGCAGTCGATGGACGCCGGAGCTTCAGCAACCATCAACCAGAACGGGTCGGGCAACAATTCCTTCGTCAGCCAGACTGGCCCCGGCGGCGGCACCAACGGCCAGGTTGTGACTGTCGACCAGACCGGTTCGAGTAACATTTCGACTGTCGACCAGAATTCGGTGACGCCCGGCATCACGAATGTTGGGAACCTCGTCGATGTCGACCAGAGCGGAACGAATAACAACTCAGACGTCAATCAGAACGGCGCCAACAGTCGTGCAGTCGCGAACCAGCAGGGCAGCGACAATAGTTCGGTCATTACGCAGAACACGCGTTCCAATCGGGCTGAGGTCGAGCAGATCGGCAGCAGCAACGACTCGGCGATCGTGCAGAACGGCCTCGGCAACAACGCCTTCGTCGATCAGCTCGGGACCAACGGCCGCTCGTCGGTCATCCAGAACGGGCCGAGCAACGTCGTCAACGATCAGGCGCAGGCTCCGACCGACCAGGGTGGCGCCGGCGTCCTGCAGCGGGCGGGCAGCGTCGATGCCGAGTCCGACATCTTGCAGAACGGCCGTCAGGGCTACGCGGAGGTCGATCAGGGTGGCGTCAGCAACTACTCGTCGATCAACCAAGGCAATGCCGGAAATAATGGCGCCATGTTCGCCAACGTGACCCAGACCGGGGACAACAATAGCTCGTTCATCGATCAGGGCCTGGCCGACGCTGACAATACCAATGACAATCTCAGCGCAACCGTGACCCAGTCCGGCAGCGACAACCTGTCGACGATCACTCAGGCGGGCGATCTCAACACCGCCACGGTAACTCAGTCGTCGAACTTCAATGTCTCGACGATCACCCAGGGCGGCACCGGCAACACCGCCATCGTCAATCAGTAACCGCTGACCCGATCGGCGTGCCTTCGGGGACGCCGATCGGCTTCGGCCATTTTCGGGAGGACCTAAACATGAAGCGTACCATTCTTAGCTCGGTTTCCGCCATTGCGCTCTTTGCCACCGTCCCGGCTTTCGCCGCGGGCACCAACGAGGCGACCGTCACGCAGGGCGGCCTCGCCCAGCAGGCGGAAGTCATCCAGACCAACACGACGGGCAGTGATGCAACCGTCACCCAGCAGGGCGCCGACAACTGGACGGTGCTTCGCCAGGGCGCTGGCAGCGAAAACAACACCGCCACTATCAATCAGGACGGCGCCGACGTGCCCCCGACGGGCGTTCCGCAGAGCGAAGAGCCCTACAGCCAGCAGCTCAGCAACATCGCCGATGTAACCCAGAACGGCGACAACGGCTCGGTGCAGATCGACCAGACGGGCAACAACCGTGCCCAGGTCGCCCAGGCTTATGCTCCGGGCGAGGGCCAGCAGGCGGTTATCGACCAGGAGACCGTTCCTGGCGACGGCACCGAGAACTATGCGGCGACCCATCAGCGCGGTGACAATCTCTATGCCATCACCACGCAGAGCGGAGGCGGCAACCGCGGTACCGTCGCGCAGCAGCTCAGCGGCAATGCCAGCTCCGACATCAACCAGGTCGGCAACAGCAACGAAGCCGCGGTGACGCAGAGCGGCGAGGATACCGATGGCGTGTCGTCGGCCATCGATCAGCTCGGCAACAGCAACGATGCTTTCGTCGACCAGAGCGGCGTCGGCGCGACTTCGCTGATCCTGCAGAACGGCAACGGCAACTTCGCCGACGTGACGCAGGCGGGCGACAGCCGCTCGGACGTCAACCAGTTGGGCAATGGCAACGACGCCACCGTCGACCAGGATGGTGACGGCAACAACTCGGACATCGATCAGCTCGGTAGCAACGCCGCGGCGACGGTCAGCCAGACCGGCACCGGCCTCACGTCCGTCATTCTCCAGCAGGACGATGCCGGCGCGACGGCCTCGGTCACGCAGACGGGCAGCACCAACAGCTCGGATATCGAACAGACGTCGTCCGGCGCCACGGCGACCGTCGTCCAGGGCGGGTCGAACAATATTTCCGATCTGTCCCAGGGGCGTGTCGCGGGCACCCCCTACCAGACCAATGGTCAGGAAGCTCTGGTTACACAGACGGGCAGCAGCAACGAGTCCTACGCCACGCAGTCGGGCACTTCGGGCGATCTCAACGTTCTGCAGTCCGGCGACCGCAACCTGTCGAACGTCAACCAGTCGGGCTTCGCCAACTCCGCTGGCGATGATGTCGGCTTAGTCGGCGTCACCCAGAGCGGCAGCGACAACGACGCCTTCGTCACGCAGGCTGGCCAGCTGTCCGATGCATTCGTCGAGCAGATCGGTGATTTCAACACCGCCACGATCAACCAGAGCGTGAACAATGCGCCGAACCCCGCTGGCGGGCCCGACCCGATCGTCGCCACGGCTTCGATCACCCAGGGCGGCAGCAGCAACACCAGCACCATCAACCAGTTTGGCGGTGATGGTACCAACAGCGCCCGTCTGATGAGCGCGTCGTCCAGCCAGGGCGGCAGCAACAACAGCAGCACGATCAACCAGACCAACACGCTGATCGCCGGCGCCTCGTCCGGCAACTTCGCCAGCGCGTTGCAGGGCGGCAATTTCAACACGTCGACCATCTTCCAGGACGGCGCCGAGAACGATGCCATCCTGGATCAGTCCGGCTCGAACAACCTGTCCGGTATCTCGCAGCAGGGCAGCGGCCACTCGGCCACTGTCACGCAGGCTTCGGACAGCAACGTGTCGAGCGTGATGCAGACCGGCACGGCCAACGTGGCCGTGGTCAACCAATAAGACGGACGGCCGGCGTCCTTCAGGGACGCCGGCCGCTGTCCGCCCTCAGAGAGGAAGGACGAAGACAATGAAATGCATTCTCTTCACCAGCGCGTCGATTGCGGCGCTTCTCGCGACAGCCCCGGCGATCGCGCAGAGCAACGATTCGGAAGTTGGCCAGACTGGCAATGCCAATCAGGCGAGCGTTACTCAGGGCGGAAGCGACAATGAATCCGATGTAAGTCAGAACGGAACGCTCAACTCCGCGAGCGCAAGCGGGGACGGCATCAGCAACGACGCTTCGGTCACCCAGAATGGCGCCGGTGGCTATTCGCAGGTCAACCAGACCGGCGACAACAACGCCTCCGTCGAGCAGACGAGCGCCAGTTCCGACATGAACTCCGAAATCAACCAGACGAACGCCTTTGGCGGCGCCAGCAACAGCGCGGAGGTCGTGCAAAGCGGCTCCGGCCAGGGCAAGGGCTCGCTGACCGGATCGTTCATCGACCAATCCGGCCGGGGTGGCCAGGCCTATGTCAGCCAGGGTGCCGGCACGAGCGACGCCGTCAGCGATATCAACCAGACCGGCCTCGATCAGCGCGCGAGCGTGATCCAGGAAAGCGGAAGCGCCAGTTCGATCATCACCCAGAATGGCGGCCCGCATAATGCGGCGGTCTACCAGGACGGATCGAGCGACTCGAACATCCTCCAGACCAATCTCTACAACGAGGCCAACGTCCGCCAGATCGGCGACGGCAACCGTTCGGGCGTCATCCAGACCGGCGTCAATGGTGATGTCGGCGATCCGGACAACGACCTGGAGAACGAGGAGCCGACGGCGAGCGTGGGCGTGCTGCAGGACGGCACCGGCAATCAGTCCGACGTCAATCAGAGCGGCGGAAACCAGATCGCCGATGTCCAGCAGTTCGGCACCAGCAACATCTCCAACATCGATCAGGACGGCGATTTCGCGCAGGCGAACGTCTACCAGGACGGCACCGGCAACAATGCCAATGTCATCCGGCAGACGGCCGACGGCACGGGCGACGCCAGCCCGCCGAACCTGCCGGCCGTTCCGGCCGAAAACGCCTTCGCCGACATCTTCCAGGAGGGCACGGGCAATCAGGCGCGGATCACGCAGGACACCTCGCCCGCTTCGGCGACCATCGCGCAGGACGGAATCGGCAACGATTCCGAAATCAACCAGGCTTCGGGCGATGCCACGGCGGCGACGGACCAGGATGGCGCTTCAAATACGAGCCTGATCAATCAGGCCGGTGGCGTGAACCTGGCCGACGTTGTCCAGACCGGCGATCGCAACGCATCGAACATCGATCAGACCGGGGATGGTGGAAGCGCGATCGTCGAGCAGACGAGCAGCGACAACACGTCGCGGATCACCCAAACGGCGGGCGCTTCGGCCAATGTCACCCAGACTGGAGGGGCCAACACGCTCGGCTCGCGCAACTGGGACGGCGACACGCTGCCGCCCTCGTCGGCGGGTGAAGCCTTCGCCAACAACGTCTCGCTGATCGATCAATCTGCCGACGGCGCCAGCGCGACGCTGGGGCAGAACGGCACGCTCAATCGCTCCAGCATCGACCAGAGCGCGGCCGCCAGCGCGGGCGTGACGCAGAGCGGCGTCTACAACACCTCGGTGATCGATCAGACGGCAGTCGGCTCGGCCACCGTCGACCAGGGCAGCGTCGCGCCCGGCGATTTCGCCCGGAACGCCTCGCGCATCACCCAGTCCGCCGACGGCACGTCGGCGTCGGTGACGCAGCGCGGCGCCAATCTCGGCGATCCGCTGAACGCGCCGACCAACGTCTCGCTGATCGACCAGTCGGGCGAGGACTCGACCGCTATCGTGAGCCAGATCGGCGACGACAACAGCTCCATCATCAACCAGAGCACGGCCACAAATCGGGCCGTGGTCAGTCAGAACGGTGCCAATTTGACGTCGACGGTGAACCAGTCGTCGGCCCAAGGTGCGGGCATCTTCTCCGACGGTTCCGGGAGCTATACGGCCGGCCTCGCTTATGTGACCCAGGTCGGACAGGATAACAGCTCCGATGTCACCCAGACCGGCGCGTCGAACTTTGCCCTCATCAATCAGGCAGCGAGTGACAACCGCTCGACCGTTCTCCAGACCGGTCACGCAACCGTCGCCAATGTCAGCCAGACCGGATCCGGCAACACCTCGGAGCTCAACCAGTCCGGGTTCCTCACCAACTTCAACCTGAGCACCGGCGTTCGCCAGTCGGGCGACGGCAATAGCTCTGTGATCAACCAGACGGGTAGCGCGACCTTGGACGGCGATGTCAACCTGTCGCTCGATAACACGGTCGACGTCGCCCAGTCCGGAGACGGCAACGTCTCGCTCATCGACCAGGGCGGCAACGACAACGAAGCGCGCCTTGTCCAGTCGGGCAGCGGCAACAACTCGACCATCACTCAGGGCGGCGGTCTGAACAACGCCTACGTGACCCAGGCAAGCGACGGGAATTTCTCCACCGTCACCCAGGGCGGCACCGGCAACACCGCCATCGTCAATCAGTAAGCGTAGCCGGCCGGCATCTTCGGAGCGCCGGCCGGTTCCTCTGACGATCAGGAAAGGAACTGAACATGAACCGCATTCTTCTTACTGGCGCGTCAATCGCAGCCCTTCTCGTGGCCGCTCCCGCCATGGCGCAGAACAACAGCTCGACAGTAGACCAGACGGGCAGCAGCGCCGTCGCCACGGTCGACCAGACTGGCGCGACAGATATTTCGACGATCACGCAGACGGGCGGGGGCACCGTCAACGTCAACCAGGACGGCGTCACCGGATCGACGTCCACGGTGACGACCAGCGCTGACGATCGTCCGCCGGAGAGCACCGTCGACGTGACCCAGAGCGATGACGGCACCAGCAGCGCCGCCACCAGCCAGGCCAACGTGTCGACGGTGGTCCAGGACAATGTGAACGGCTTCGGTCTCAGCGGCACGGGCTCGACGGTCAGCGTCACCCAAACTCACAATGCGGGCGGTTATGGGCAGAACAGCTCCATCGTTCAGCAGGGCCGCAACGCCGTCAGCGGACAGGTGACGGTGAGCCAGACGGGCGGCGAGAACGTCTCCGACTATGGTTCCTTCACCTCCACCGATAACGACGCGAGCATCACTCAGGCCGGCGTCCAGAACACGTCGTCGGTCGTGCAGAATTTCCAGAATGGCGGTGCGCTCGCGACGGTCAATCAGAATGGCACTGGTGGCACCAACAGCGTCTATATCCAGCAGGTTTCGGACGGTTTCTCAGCCACGCCGCCGGAGTTTGCCCTGGGCGCTGAAGCGTCGGCCATGCAGAACGGCTCGCTCAACACCTCGACGATCAGCCAGACCGGCTTCAGCGAGACGGCGGCGACGGCCAACTTCGCCAGCTCCAGCCAGACCGGCAACCTCAACACGTCCACCATCGCTCAGACCGGCGTCGACGGGTTCGCCTCGCTGACCCAGGTCGGCAACGGCAACGACTCGCTGATCACGCAGGGCGGCAGCGGCAACTCGGCCACGGTCAGCCAGATGAGCGACAGCAATGACTCGGTCGTCGCTCAGACCGGCACGGGCAACACCGCCATCGTCAATCAGTAACGAAGTGACCGGCGCCTCTCGCGAGGCGCCGGTCCGTAAACTGCTCAAAAGGGGGAAATAACAGTGAAGAAGATGTTTCTTACGGGGGTCTCGGTTGCGGCGATTTTCGCTGCTGGCCCGGCGCTCGCTTCGGACTCCGTCGTCAATCAGAATGGCCTCGGCAACGACGCCGCCGTCAATCAGACGGGATCGACCGGCGATACGGACTCGACGATCGAACAGAACGGCACCAACAACCAGGCGAATGTCACCCAGTCGGGCGACAACAACAACGTCACCATCAGCCAGACGCAGTCCATCGCCCTCGGCTCGACCGACCCGTCCAATGAAGCGACGGTGACCCAGCAGGGTGTCGACGGTGACCTGACCATCCTTCAGGAAGGCGACAACCGCGCAACCGTCACCCAGGGCGAAGCCAGCGTCGACGATGACGGCCTTATCGTCCAGGTCGGACTGGAGAACAGCGCGGAGCTCACCCAGGAAGGCGACAGCCAGGCCGCCGGAGTTCTCCAGATCGGTGGCGGCAACACCGCCACGATCAGCCAGACCGGAGCAGGCACCGATCCGGCCATCCCGACCGTCGAGGAAGTTCTGGCCGGTGAGGCCGACGGCGCGGGCATCGCTCAGCTGGGCACTAGCAACATCGCTAGCATCACTCAGACGGGGCTGAACGACGGATCGGGCGTACTCCAGGTTGGCGATCGCAACACGGCGATCACCAACCAGGCCGGAATCTCCTCCTTCTCAGGAGTGATCCAGACGGGCACTGACAACGTGGCTGGTGTCTCCCAGAATGGCACGGACGGTTATTCGCTCGTCCTGCAGGAAGGGAGTGCCAATACCGCCGACGTTGCTCAGAATGGCGGCGACCTCTCCACCGTCAATCAGCTGGGCGAAGGCCATAGCGCTACGGTGAGCCAGGACGGCGGCGCGATTTCGGATATCGCACAGTCCAACGAGGCCGCGGGCGCTCCGGGGAATCGCGCGACCGTGTCGCAAAATGGAGCCAGCATTTCCACGGTGACCCAGCTCGGCCAGCGCAATAGTGCCGGCGTCACGCAAACGGGTGACGGAAATCAGTCGCTGCTCGACCAGGGCGGTCCGCCGCCCGCCGAAGCCAATAAGATCGGCGACTCGAACAGCACGGCGACGATCGCGCAAAACGGCTCCGGGAACTACTCGCAAGCCTCGCAGCGGGCTGATGGCGCGTCGGTCAGCGTCGATCAGGATGGCGTGGACAACCGCTCCACCATTTTCCAGGGCGCGGGCACGTTCAATCCGGCCGACGAAAACGGTGACAACGCCGTGGCGTCGGTCGCGCAGACGGGTAACAACAACGTCTCCGACATCCAGCAGCGCAACGACGATGTCAGCGCTACGGTCACTCAGACCGGCGATGCGAACGATTCCGGCATCATCCAGAATGCGCGTTTCGGGATCGCCTCCGTGACCCAGTCGGGGGGCAGCAACGAATCCGACGTCTCGCAGGGGACGGCGGCGCGCGGCGCCGATGCGATCGTATCGCAGACCAGCTCCCTCGCCGGCATCGGCAACTATTCCAACATCACGCAGAGTGCCGAGGACGGCTACGCCAACGTCACGCAGGACGGTGAAGGGAACGACTCGAACGTCTCGCAGTCGGGCGCCAACAGCGCTCCGCCGCGGATGGAAGCGTTCGTCACCCAGACCGGCCTCAACAATGAGTCCGACGTCATCCAGACGATCACCGGCGCCGGTGCGCTGGCCGATGTGGACCAGGACGGGGCGGAGAATGTGTCCACCGTCTCGCAGCACGGCAATGCGGAAGCCTATGTCTCGCAGATCGGCGATTCCAATGCGTCGACCGTGACGCAGAATGTCGGATCCGACGGTTCACAGGCCTTTGTCTCCCAACTCGGCGACAGCGGCTCTTCGCTCGTGACGCAGAATGCCGGCGACAACACCGCCACGCTGACGCAGACGGCGAGCAGCCTCTCGGCTTACTCGGAGATCACGCAAGGCGGCGGTTCCAACAACTCGGCGTCGGTGACGCAGAGCGCCGAGGCTGACTCCTTCGTGACGCAGACCGGCAACGGCAACATCGCCACCGTCGATCAGTCGGGCGCCGGCGCCCTGTCCACCATCACGCAGAATGGCACGGACAACAGCGCGCAGGTGACGCAGGCGAGCGCGTCGATCTCGACGGTCAGCCAGACCGGCATCGGCAACCTCGCCATCGTCAGTCAGTAAGTAACTACGGCTGGCGCCCGAACTGGGCGCCAGCCGGCTTTTTGAACGTGAAGGAGCCGATGATGGGCAGACGAATACTAATCACCGCATGTGCCGTGCTGGGGTTGGTCTCGACGACGCCCGCATGGGCCGACAATGACAAAATTCCACCCGGCGATCCCTGTGGTATCGGCCCCGGTGTCGGCACGGGAAATCCGTGCAACGGCAATAATGGCAACGAGGGAGAACAGGGCAACTCCGGCAATGGCCATGGTGGCGAGGTTCCCGACTTCGAAATTACGCCCCTCCCGGGCCATGGCGCCTACATCACGCAGATCGGCGACTATAACCGCGCCGATGTAACCCAGACCAATTCGGACTCCCTCGCGATCGTTTGGCAGCATGGCGACGACAACCAGGCGGACGTCACGCAGAAGGGCACCCATCGCGATTTCGCGCTGGTCAAGCAGCTCGGTGAGAAGAACCGGGCCGCCGTCTCGCAGCAAGGCGCTGGCGAGACCGTCCTCTATGCGGTCCAGGCGGGCGATCGTAATCAGCTGACCGCGAGCCAGACGTCCACCGCGGCCAGCAATGGCGCGATCATGGCCCAATTCGGCTCCGACAATCAGATGTCGCTTGTCCAGAACGGGTCGGACAATCAGGCCCTGCTCAAGCAACAGGGCGACGAGAATGAGATGCACGCCACCCAGAACAACGACGGCAACCGCCTCGTCTGGGTCCAGAACGGCAACAATCTCCCCAAGGGCAACCAGCCGACCCAGATCACTCAGAATGGCGGTGGGAACTTGCTCATCACCCAGACTGGTGGATGGTAGCCCTGGCGTCCGGCAACATGGCTGGCATTTCGTCTCCGTCACCGGCCCTGCTATAACCTGCGTGCAGGCATGACCCAGCGTGGGAACAGGACAGCGACCATGACACAGTCCAGCGGTGAGAAGCGCACGCTTCAGGTGGCGCTTGGCCTCGGCCTTCTCGCCCTGCTTTGCGCCCCGACGGCGGCGCAGGAGCCGCTCGGCCAGGTCGAGCAGGTGCGCTCAGCCGGCGATTCCTCCGGGCCGATCGAGCAGGTCTCGAGTGGAACCCGCGAGGTGATGACGCCGCGCGCGACGGGGGCGCTCACGCCGTCGGTGCAGCAACTGAGCCCGGCCGGGGAGGAACGCACGCCGCCGACGCAGCTTGGCGATGCCGAACGCGATGCCGCGCCGCCGGCGCAGCTCTATCGGGGTGGCCCGACGGCGCAGCCGCCGCAGGCGCTTTCCGAGCGAAGTGAGGGCCGCACAGGCGCGATCGCGCCCGTCGAGGGCGGCGAGGATGCGTGCGATCCCGCCGACGAGGCGCAGGCGAAGGCCAAGGTGTGCGCGCGCGTTATCGAGACACGCTCGGCCGAGTTCGTCCGGCCGGACCCCACGCTTCTCTCCCCCGAGCAAAGGCTGATCGTCCAGCAGCGCCTGCGCGAAGATCCCGCGAGCCGCACGGAAGTGACGCGCCGCCTCGCCAAAGAGGGAGACGCGGCCACGTTGGAAGGGCTGGGCGTCGCCTCGATGGTGCTCAACCAGCCCGCGTCGGCGCCTACGGACCAACCGAAGAACGACCCCGCGGAGAATCCCGCGATCGATGCCGCTGCGGCCGCGATATTGGAGATCATCGGCCAAGGGGTGAGTGTGACGCCGCCGCAATGAAGCGGAACCAATCGGGCATGAAAGGAACAGCGCAATGGCAGGCCTCTTCGGACCCTTGGCTTTCTTTGCGGCCGCGATGACCGGTGCGCCGGCATCCGAGGCTGTGCCCATCCGCCTCGCCGCCGAGCCCGTGGGCGAGGGCGTCCGGCTGACCGTGATTGGAGACTCGGACGTCGCGATGACCGCCCGCTATTCGTTGGAAGTGGTAGCGAGCGAGGGGGGCAATCGCTCGGTGCAGCGGGGGGAAGCGCATCTGCAGCCCGGAAGGGCGGCGACGCTCGCGACCGTCACTCTGGGACAGGCGGACAGGGGTTGGTCGGCCATACTCAAGGTCTCGCCCGAGGGCGGGGCGGCCTATGAGAGAAGCGCGGCTTCTACGAACCGCTAAGTCGCGCGCTGGGCGGGCAACCACCCTCGAAAGGGTGGTGGACAGGGCTGGATTCGAACCAGCGTAGGGCGAAGCCCGGCAGATTTACAGTCTGCTGCCTTTAACCACTCGGCCACCTGTCCCCGAAAGCGCCCTCGTTCGGGCCCCTTGGATGGGCAGGCGGTTCAATGGCGAAAGGGGGCGCCGCTGTCAACGCGGCCATTCCTCAACTTTCTTTCAGCCAGATCATCAACTCTCGGAACGGGATCACCTGGTTGAAGGCGATGCCGGCGAAGCCGTCCTGATACCAGCGCACGGCGCCTGGGATTGGACGGAATTTCTCCAGCGACAGGACCACCTCCTGGCCCGGCTCGAGCGGTTGGTCGGTCTCGATCTTGATGCCGCCCTGGGAGATGTCGCGGGTGTTTACCCAATGAATGGCGGCGCCGACGCGCAGCGTCGCCAGGCGATCGATCTCGACGCGCGGGAGACGCGGCTTCCATCCATTGGGGAGGACGGGTTCGACGGTGAGCAGCTCCTCGACGTCGATCGGCTCGTCGAACCCGACGCCGATGTTGGACCCGTCGCACCAGGTGACGCTGCCGCTCACCTGGTCGTTCGTCTTGAGCTCGACGGAAAGGCGCTGCCCTTCCTCGAAGGTGGAATAGACATGGGCCATCAGCCCGCCGGCCGAAATATTCCGGATAAGGCAAAGCTCGCGGCGTCCGTCGACGATCAGCGTGCCGACGCGCAAGATGGTGAGATACCGCGCCTCCCGCCGGCGCTCCGGTGGCCGGGCCGGCACGTCTCGAGAAAAGGAGAAGGTCGTCTCCTCCAGGGCGCTCGTCATCAGCAACATTCCCTCCGTCGGCATCGGCCCGGGGAGAGCCCTTCGCCCGGGCAGGTCTCCCAGTAGCGTGGCAGAGGTTTAAGAAGACCTTACACCCGCCCCCGCGCTGCTACGGCAACCCCCGAGTGCCGGCGGCCGTCTTCACGGCTTGCTTACCAGTTTTGGCTATTCCGCGCGGTCATGAACGCGGAAAGCAGGATCCAAGCCGGCGCGCTTCGGGACGCGCGGCCGCGGTCGGCGGTTAGCACCGGCGTCGGCCTAGCCGGTCTGGCCGGCTTCCTTGCTTGGATCGTGGTGGCTCGTGCTTACGGGATGGCGGGGCCCGCGGCATCGCTCATCGGTCTTCTCGCCTGCGGGCTGCCGATGGTTCTCTGGTCGCTGCTCGTCGACAAGGTGCATCGCAGCCCCAGCACCGGCATCGACTGGGATTCGCCGCCGCGCCCGCTGCGGGACAGCATCGACATCAGCCTGGTGAAGCTGGTGGGCCTGTGGGCGATCTGGGGCGTGATCGGCTGCCTCTACTGCATCGCCCGCTGGTATTGGCGCGGCAATTATCTGTTCGCGATGCAGGCGCTGGCGATCGGGTCGGTCGCCGCATTGATTCTCTCGATTCCCTATGTGCTGTGGCTCGACCGCCGCCTTGTCGAACCTCGCGACGGCGCATGGCACTTCGGCCGGCTGCTGATCGGGCGCGGCCGCAACCTCGACAAGGACCTTCTCCACGACTTCTTCCGCAGCTGGGCGGTCAAAGGCTTTTTTCTCGCCTTCATGATCTCGATCGTGCCGGGCAACTGGACGCATGTGATCCAGGCGCCCGCCTCGGACATCGCGGCCAATCCGGTCAGCCTCTCCTTCTGGCTCGTTTCAGCCATGTTCCTGATCGACGTGTCGTTCGCGACGGTCGGCTACGTGCTGACGATGAAGCCGCTCGATGCCCATATCCGCTCGGCCAATCCCTATGCGACGGGCTGGGTGGCGGCGCTCATCTGCTACCCGCCCTTCATCCTGATGAACGCCGGCGGCCCGCTCGATTATCATCAGGGCACCGCAGGACCCGACGGGTGGACCTACTGGCTGGGAGGATATCCGCTGGTGATGGCGATGACCGGCATGCTCCTGGTGCTGCTCACCGCCGTCTATGCCTGGGCGACGGTCGCGTTCGGCCTGCGCTTTTCGAACCTTACGCACCGCGGCATCCTGACCCACGGTCCATATGCCTGGACCAAGCACCCGGCCTATGTGTCGAAGAATCTCTTCTGGTGGCTGGCGACGCTGCCCTTCCTGGCGACCAGCGGCAGTCCGGTCGACATGATCCGCAATTCCGCGATCCTCGCGATGGTGAGCGGCGTCTATTATTGGCGTGCCCGCACCGAGGAGCGGCACCTGATGGCCGATCCCGCCTATCGGGACTATGCCGAATGGATGGCGCGGAACGGCCCGCTGCCACGATTTGTCCGCGCCCTGAAAGGCGTCGGAAAGGTGGAGCCGGTGGCAGCGGAATAGCGGGGCACCCCGGCCTTCACGGCCGAGGTGCCTCAGCACGGATCAAGGGCTGACCGGTATGTTATCCCCGTCATCGTCATCGTCGAGGAATTTGACGAAGCCGAAGATAAGGCCGCCAAGGACGATGGCCGCGACTACATAGGCCGCGGTATTCTCACCCATCTGGGCGCTGCCCTGAAGCGAAGTTTCCGGCGCCGGCACGGGAGCCGACGCCTGAGCGAAGGCCGGGCTGGCTGCCGTCATGGCGACGGCGGTGAGCAGCGTTGCTACCCTCTTGGCAATCATGTCATTCCCCTTATTCTGGTTGGTAGGGCCCGATCTCCTCAATTCGGCGCGGTGCGGAATCGTTGCGGCCCCGCGGCCGTTACACCGCTGAAATGGCTCGGCTTGTCCCGCGCTGCGGGTGAGCCGTGCGGAGGGTAGGACGAGCCGCGCTGACTAGTGCGCTTCCTGCATGCTGAGCGCTTCGGCTTCCTGGACCTCCTGCCAGAGGACGTCGAGGAGCCCGGTAAGCTCGGCAATGTGGGGCACGTCGTGGCGCCTCACGCAGCGATATTTGCGGGTAAGAAGCGCCACTTCCGCCAGAATGAGACGGGTGAGTTCGCCGTGGGCGTCCAGTGAAGGGATCGCCTCATAGGCTTCGAGGGCCTGGGCGCGAAGCAGGCCGTCCTGGTCGTGCATCATGACTCACCTCCAAGGAAAGGAAGGGCGTTGATCGGAAGCGTGGCGAGGCCCGCCAAATGGAGGGCGGCCGCGCCGGCGAGGATCAGGAGCAGGAAGGCCACCGCGATCCAGGCGATGCGCCCTCCGCGTCCGGCTTCCTTTTCCTCCTCGACGAGGTGGGCGGGCACCCATTCCGGCTCCAGGTTAAGCGTTCTCGGCGCATCCGGTTCGGCAATGGGGGCCGGCGGCGCGACGTCCTTGGGCCGGGCGAGGGATGGACCTGAACGGCCGGCCGCGAAGATCAGCTTTTCGGACGCGAGCACGGCCTTCTGGGCATCGAGGCGCCGCGTCATTTCGCTCAAAGCGTTATCGGCAGGCGGCATATCCTCGATGAAGCCCTTGAGCTCATTGTCGAGGGCAACGAGACCGTCGAGCGCCTCCATGGCGAGCCGCCGGTCGCTGCGCTCCATGGCAAGCTGGAGCCGCATCACATTCATGTTGCTGGCGCGGAGCAGGAGCATGCCGCGCGCAAGATCGCCTTCCGATGCCGGGCGCGACACCCAGTTCGCGCGCCCGATGAAGCCTGGGGTGTCCACGCCTGGTCCGGTGGTCGCCATGATAATGCCTCCCGCCCCGAACGGTCTCCCCCTACCGATTCGCTGTTATAAGGAGGAGGGTAGCGCGAAGCGCGGCGGCTGGAATCCCTTAGGAGGGCGGAACCCGATTAGACGTTGCGGATGCGGGACGAGCGTGGGATTTCGTCACCCCGCGGAAGCCGGGGCCCAAGAACACATGGGTAGGGAAGATGCGAAGACGTCCTTCCCCGTCCTGAGAGAAGGGTGTTCTTGGGTCCCGGCTTTCGCCGGGATGACGCTCGGAACTCTAGAAGCTCATTTCCTCATAGACGTGGCTGACGTCGCCCTGCCAGTCGCCATGGTAGCGGCCGAGGAGCTGGTCGGCGGGCGATTGGCCCTTGGCAAGGATCTCGCGCAAGGGGTCGAGGAAGCCTTCCTCATTGTCGCCCGCAGCGTTGAGGTGGGCACGCGCCTTGAGGCCCGATTCGGCAATGGCGAGGATGCGTCGCCCGAATTCGCGCAGGGGCTCGCCGCCCGGCGCCACGGCCTTGAGACCGAGCTTCGGCACCGCGTCGCGGAGCGTCTGGCGCTCCTCCAGCGTCCAGTGCTTTACCTCGTCCCAGGCGGCGTCGAGCGCGGTCTGGTCGTAGAGGAGGCCGACCCAGAAGGCGGGGAGGGCGCAGATGCGCGCCCAGGGGCCGCCGTCGGCGCCGCGCATCTCGAGGAAGCTCTTGAGACGCACCTCCGGGAAGGCGGTGGAGAGATGGTCGGTCCAGTCCGAAAGGAGGGGCTTTTCGCCAGAAAAGCCGGGAAGACGGCCCTCCATGAAATCGCGGAAGGACTGGCCGGCGACGTCGATGTAGCGGCCGTCGCGGTAGACGAAATACATCGGAACATCGAGCGCATAGTCGAGATAACGCTCGTAGCCGAAGCCGTCCTCGAACACGAAGGGCAGCATGCCGGTGCGGTCCGGATCGGTGTCCGACCAGATGTGGCTGCGATACGAAAGGAAGCCGTTGGGCTTGCCGTCGGTGAAGGGCGAGTTGGCGAAGAGTGCCGTCGCGAGCGGCTGCAGGGCGAGGCCGACGCGGAACTTCTGAGCCATGTCGGCTTCGGAGCCATAATCCAGATTGGTCTGGATGGTGCAGGTGCGGAGCATCATGTCGAGGCCGAGATTGCCGACCTTCGGCATGTATTTCAGCATGATGGCATAGCGGCCCTTGGGCATGATGGGCATGTCCGCGCGCGTCTTGTCGGGCCACATGCCGAGTCCCAGGAACCCGAGGCCGAGCCGCTCGCCCGCTTCCTTGCAGCAGGCGAGGTGACGGCCCGTTTCGGCGCATGTCTGGTGGAGATTTTCCACCTGGGCGCCGGAAAGTTCGAGCTGACCGGCGGGCTCCAGGCTGACGGTACCGTCGGGGCCGGCCAGGGCGATGGCGTTGCCGTTTTCGAGCACCGGCTGCCATTCGCCGCAACTGGCGAGCGCCTCCAACAGGTCACGAATGCCGCCGGGCTCGTCATAGGAAGGGGCGCGGTAGTCGGACCGGCGATAGACGAACTTCTCGTGCTCGGTGCCGATCCGCCACGCCTCCTTCGGCTTTTCACCCTTGATGAAGGTCCGCAGAAGATCGTCTCGACTCTCCATCACGGGATCGGCGGCGGCGGAGGCGGTGCGCGTCGTCATGGCGGCCCCATAGCCGGCGCGGAGCGGGGCCGCCAGCCGGTTTCGGCCTGCTAACGTTCGGCGTGACGCTCCCAGTCTCCAGCTTTGGCCATCCAGAGGGAGACGGCGGCGAGAGCGGCGGTGTCGGCGCGGAGGATGCGTGGGCCGAGTGAGACCGGTTCAACCTGCGCAAGTTCGCGGATGCGGGCGCCTTCCGCGTCGGTGAAGCCGCCCTCTGGGCCGATCAGGATGGCGGCGGGGCCCGGCCTGGCAGCCGCGGCGAGGGGAGCGCCGCCCTGCTCGTCGGCGAAGAACAGGGTGCGCTCGGCGGGCCAGGCGGCGAGAAGGGCGTCGAGCTTTTGCGGCTCGGCCAGTTCGGGCAGGGCGGTGCGCTCGCATTGCTCGGCGGCTTCGACCATGTGGGCGCGAAGACGTTCGGTGTTGACGCGGTCGACGATCGTGCGCTGGGTGAGCACGGGCACGAGCCGCGCGACGCCCAGCTCGGTCGCCTTCTCGGCGATCCAGTCGATGCGGCCGCGCTTGATCGGGGCGAACAGGAGCCAGAGGTCGGGGACGGTCTCGCGCTCTCGCAGATGCGAGACGACGCGAAGGGCGATGCGCTTCCGCCCCGCTTCGCTGATCTCGGCCAGCCATTCCCCGGTGCGATCGTCGAACAGCTTCACCTGTCCGCCGGGGCCGAGGCGAAGGACGTTGGCCAGATAATTGGCCGGAGCCCCGTCGAGCGTGAGGGCGGCATTTTCGCTCAGCGCCGCCTCCACATAGAGGCGGGGAAGGCTGGAAGGCGGCCAGGCGGGAGTGGCAGGCATGGTTCACCCCTAATCGTTCGTCCCGAGCCTCGTCGAGGGGCGTTGGCACAGCCTCATCGCATGCGCCCCTCGACTTCGCCCGGGACGAACGGCATGGGATCGGTTCATGAGTTCACTCGAGACCGACATCGTTCCCGACAGCGAGCGGCGCGGATTGATCGGAGCGTTGCCGCGGGCGCTGCGACCCTACGCTTCGCTGATGCGGCTCGACCGGCCGATCGGGGCGTGGCTGCTGTTCTGGCCCTGCGCCTGGAGCGTCGCGCTGGCAGGGATGGGAAGCGACGGCGTGGCGCTGATCCTGTGGCTGGGGCTCGGCGCCTTCGCGATGCGCAGCGCGGGATGCGTCTACAACGACATCGTCGACAAGGATCTCGATGCGCAAGTCGAGCGGACGCGCCTCCGGCCGCTAGCGAGCAAGCGGGTTTCGTTGAAAGGGGCCTGGGCGCTGCTGGTGGGGCTGAGTCTCGTCGGGCTGGTCGTGCTGCTGCAGCTGGACATCACCGCCGCGCTGGTGGCGCTCGGGAGCCTGGCATTGGTTGCGGCTTATCCGTTCATGAAGCGGATCACCTGGTGGCCGCAGGCCTGGCTTGGTCTCGTTTTTTCCTGGGGCGCGTTGGTCGGCTGGCCGGCGGTGAGGGGCGAGATGGATCCGGCGGCGCTGTGGCTGTGGGCGGGCGCCATTTTCTGGGTGATCGGCTACGACACCATCTATGCCATCCAGGACAAGGAGGACGACGCGCTGGTCGGCGTCAAATCCTCGGCGCGGGCGCTAGGGCGGCATGCGCGAAGGGGCGTGGGCGTCTTTTATCTTGTCGCTCTCGCTCTCTGGGCGCTGGCAATCTGGCAGGTGCGGCCGGACGGGCTGGGCCTTGTCGCGCTGCTGCCGATGGCGTTGCATCTCCTCTGGCAGGTCACAGCCCTCAGTTCCGACGATGGCGCGGACGCATTGGCCAAGTTTCGGTCCAACCGCTTCGCGGGGCTTCTGATGTTCCTCGCCTGCTTGGCGGTCGGTACGACCTGACCTTTTGCTTTTGCGGCCGCGGAGTCCTAAGCGGCGGCGATGCTAGACGTGAAAGACGCCGAGGCGCGCGCCGCCTCCCTGGTCGAGGCCGCCCGTAAGGCCGGAGCCGATGCCGCCGACGTGCTCTATATCGGAGATGCCGCGACCGAGGTTCAGGTGCGGCTCGGCGAACTGGAAGACGTGCAGCGCTCCGAAGGCGAGGAAATCGGATTGCGCTTTTTCCTGGGGAAGCGCTCCGCCAGCGTCTCTTCATCCGACCTGTCGGAAGAGGCATTATCCGCTCTTGTCGAGCGCGCGGCGGCGATGGCTCGCGAGGCGCCGGAGGATGATTCCGCCGGACTGGCGCCCGAGGATCGGCTGCTACGGGGCGCCGGCGTGGATGTGGACGGGGACGATGGCAGGGATCCCTCGCCGGCGGACCTCAAGGAGCGCGCGCTGGCTGCCGAGGCGGCGGCGCGATCGATCGAGGGCATCACCAACAGCGAAGGCGCGGCGCTCAGCGCCGGCCGTTCGGTGATTGCGCTGGCCACGAGCCATGGCTTTTGCCGCGGCTATAGGACGAGCGGCTACGGTGCCTCGGCGAGCGTCATCGCCGGGATCGGGAGCACGATGCAGCGCGACTATGCCACCCATAATGTGCGGCATCTGGAGGACCTGGACGCGCCCGAAGCGATCGGGCGGCGTGCCGGCGAGCGGGCGTTGGCGCGGCTCAATCCGGTGCGGGTGCCGAGCGGGGCGATGCCGGTGGTGTTCGATCCGCGCGTGGGCGGCAGCCTGATCGGCCACATGCTGGGCGCGATCAGCGGTCCGTCCGTTGCGCGCAAGACCAGCTTCCTGCTCGGCCGCGAAGGGGAGCAGGTCTTTGCCAAGGGGATCGTCATCCGCGACGACCCGCATCGGCCACGCGGCCTGCGCTCCAAGCCGTTCGACGGCGAGGGGATGGCGACGAGCCCGAGCAACCTCGTCGAGGATGGGCGCTTGACCGGCTGGCTGCTGGACAGCGCATCGGCGCGGCAGCTGGGGCGCGAGCCGACGGGCCATTCGACGCGCGGCATCGGCGGCCCGCCCGGCGCCGGCGCGACCAATGTCGACCTCCTCCCGGGCACGGTGAGCAAGGGCGACCTCATCCGGGACATCAAGCGCGGCCTCTATGTGACGGAGTTGATCGGCCATGGCGTCAATCCGGTGACCGGCGACTATAGCCGCGGGGCCTCCGGCTTCCTGATCGAGGATGGTGAGATCACGGCGTCCGTCGCGGAGATCACCATCGCCGGCAATCTCATCGAGATGTTCATGGCGCTGACGCCGGCCGGCGATCTGGAACATCGCCGTGCCGTCAATGTTCCGACCGTCAGGATAGAGGGAATGACGGTCGCCGGTGCTTGAAGAGGTTTCCAGGATTACTCGCGAGGCTGGACGGATTGCTGCCAGCCGCTGCGGCAGCGCGTTCAAGCAGTGGGAAAAGGTGCCGGGGCATCCGGTCTGCGACGTCGACCTGGAGGTCGACGCCTATCTTCGCGAGCATCTGGGGGCGTTGGATCCGGACGCAGGCTGGCTGTCGGAAGAGACCCTGGATGCCACCGATCGTTTCGAGCGCCGCCGCGCCTGGGTCGTCGATCCGATCGACGGCACGCGCGACTATCTGCGCGGGCGCACGGGCTGGTGCGTGTCGGTCGCCCTCATCGAGGATCGGACCCCGCTGATCGGGGTGCTCGACGCGCCGCAGCGGGGAGAGCATTGGACGGCCGAGCGGGGCAAGGGCGCCTGGCGCAATGGCGAACGCCTCCAGGTAAGTAGCCGCACCGAATTCATCGGCGCGCGCGTGCCGGCGGACCAGCTCCCCCAGATAGACAGCGATCTCGTTGCGGTCGCGAAACCCAATTCGATCGCGCTTCGCATCGCCATGGTCGCCGCCGGCGAGGCCGACCTGGTGGCGACGCTCCGCTGGGGGTTTGAATGGGACATCGCCGCAGCCGCCCTGATCGCGGAAGAAGCGGGCGCCACGGTCACCGGAGCGCTCGGCCAGCCGCTCACCTTCAATACGATCACGGGCGAGGCGTTCGGCGTCCTGGTAGCGACGCCCGGTATCCACGCTGCCGCCGCCGAAAGGCTGCGCAAGCGTGCGCTGGCGGTGGTTTGAACGGCGCGGAATCATGATAATCTGATCCACTGTTTGCGTCGCCTCTATCCAGGAGGAAGTCGCGCATGTCGCTGGGCCCGGAAGACCGATCGCGCTCGCTGCCGCCCGAGGCGTTCCTCGACAAGACTCTCGCCGCGGCCGCACAGTGCGGCGTCACGCGCCTCGCCGATATCACCCGGCTCGATCGTCTGGGCCTCCCGGTCTGGCAGGCGGTACGGCCGGCCGGGAAGGCGCTCAGCGTGCATCAGGGCAAGGGCGTCTCGCCGCTGGCCGCGAAAATAGGCGCACTCTGCGAGGCGATCGAATGCCACTGCGCCGAAAATGCGCCGGCCGATGGGCCGCTATGTCGTTTCGCCGCCTTGCCGTCGAACGAGCGGGCGCCCGACCTGGCCGATTATGCCGACAGCCGAGACGCTCCGCCGCCCGGCGACGAGCCGATTCAATGGTCCGTTGCCAAAGATTTGGTCACCGGGCGCGACCACTATCTGCCGCATCTGCTTGTATCGCTGGACTGCACTTTGGGTCTTCCCAGCCGGTTCGATCGGGAAAGCAACGGGCTGGGGACTGGCGCCGACGAAGACGACGCCCTCACCATCGCGCTTCTCGAGATCATCGAGCGCGACGCGTTGGGGGAGTGGCAACGGGTGGATTTCGAAAAGCAGGCGGCGACGTCGATCGCGCTCAGTACCGTGCCCTTCGATTGGTTTCGAAACTGGCTGTCATGCTTCGCGGAGCATCGGATCGAGCTCCAGCTGTTCCGCCTGACCTCCGACCTGTCCGTCCCCGTGTTCCTGTGCGTGATTGGCGGCATGGAGGAATTCGGGCCCGCTTACCGCCGCTTCTACGGCAGCGCAGCCCATGGCGATCCCGAGCTCGCCTTGTTCAAGGCTCTCGCCGAAGCGCTGCAATCGCGGCTGACGGTGATCGCCGGCGTGCGCGACGATATCCTGCCGTCCTACTATAGCTCCAGGCCTCCCGCGACGGCCCAGATCGCGCGGGACAAGCCCGCGGGCGCGCTGGTGTGGGAGGATACGCCTTCACTGCCCTGGGAGTGGGAGCCGCTCGTCGAGAGCCTGGCTCGCTGCGGATATCGCCAGGTCGTCGCCAAGCGTCTCGACGATGGGCTGGGCCTGGTCGTCACGCGGGCGTTCGTGCCGGGCCTCGGCTCGACGGACCGGACACGCAGGCATCCTTCATGACGATCATCGCCTTCGCCGGACCGTCGCTCACCGAGGAGGACCGCCGCGAGTTCAGTGGCGTCACCTGGATGCCGCCGGCCGAGGCGGGCGACTTGTTGCGGCTCGATGTCAATGCCTCGACGAGGCTGTGCCTCATCGACGGCTATTTCGACCATCGGCCTGCCGTGCGGCACAAGGAGATATTGCTGCTGCTCTCCGAAGGCATTCGCATTTTCGGGGCCAGCAGCATCGGTGCCCTTCGAGCGGCGGAGATGGACGGGTTCGGCCTGATCGGAGTGGGCGCCATCTATCGCGCCTACGCCAGGGGCAACCTGGTTGGCGACGACGAGGTCGCGCTGGTGCATGGGCCCGAGGACTGGGATTGGCGTCCCTTGTCCGTGCCACTGGTGGATGTTCGAGCCACGCTTTGCCGCGCGCGCAGGCGTGGCCTCATCGACGCCGAGGAGGCGCGCGCTCTGCTCCAGGCCGCTGCGTCGATCCATTACATCGATCGGACCTGGAGTTTGGTCGTGCAGCTGGCCTCGCTTCCACGACAGCATCCGCCGCTGGAATCATCGCTGAAGCAGTGGGCGGTCGAACAGAAGCGGCTCGATGCCCGCGAGTGCCTCCGGATGGCCGCCGGAGAGGTTCCGGCCCTCCGGCGGCCTGCGATGGTCAGGACGGTGTTCCTCGACAATCTCGCCCTCGAATGCGGCGTCGATCTTGATCGACGATGCTTGGCAGGCACGGCTGACGGCAGAGTGACAGATGATCCTATTAAGGTTAATAAAAGGCAGTAATCCAGTTGGAGTCGCGTTCCGTCCTTCACGGAGGCAAATCATGGCTGGCAGCAAGAAAAGCGGTACCGAGACGAGCAAAGGCGGCGGCAAGAAGACGACCGACGGCGCAACGACCGACGCGACCACCGAAGCCAATATACGGCCGACCAAAAGTTCCGCGAACATCGACCCAAACAAGAAATAGCCGGGGCTGACCCTTAGGGTCTCGGAGGACGTTCGGCGCACGGCTGCTTTTTAAAGCATGCCCACCGTAACGCTGAGGCGTTCGAAGCGCTTGTTGCGCTCGCGACCCGGGTTCCGCTCGGCCTCGCGACCTGCCGCCATCGCGCGCTCTAACAGGTCGACGAGCCAGCTCCGGCGCGCGGCGCTCTTCAGCGGGTTGTGGAAAAGGACCCACTGCTTGAGCCGTTCGTCCGTCAGCGGATCCGGCGCGCACCAGCGAGCGGCCACGGATCGACGCCAATGCTCCGCTCGCTCCGGCAGGTCGGGCAGCTGGACTCCGACGGCGGCCAGAAGCGCGTACAGCTCGCTCATCACCGTCGGCTGCGTACGGGCGAGATCGTCCGGGTGATCGCGGCGGACAAGCGACAGCTGCTCGACCGCCCGCTCATAGTCGCCGCTGAGCAGATACAGGAAACCCTGTTCCTCATAAGGCGCTTCGGTGACGAAGGGCGTGAGGTCGAGGCATCTTTGCAGGAGGTTGGCGGCGCCGTCGAGGTCGTCCAGATACATGAGCGCGGTCGCCACCTCGACCAGCCGGCGCTCATTATAGGGGTTGAGCTGCAGTGCCTGGTCGAGATGCTGGCGGGCGAGCAACCATTCGCCGGCCCAGAGATGCGACCAGCCCTTCATGGTGTGGAAGTGGGATTCGGTCGGGTCGAGGGCGAAGGCCCGATGGGCGAGTTCATAGGCGCGCCGCCGCTCGGCTTCCCCGGTCGAACCCAAGCCCGAATAACAATAATCGGTGTCGTAGAGGCGAGCGAGCGGCGGGTAGGCGAGGGCGAAATTCGGGTGCTCCTCGATCATCGTCTCCCATGTGGCCGCGATTTCGCGGGCCGCGGCGTAGCTGGTCTGCCCCCGCATCTTGAGCCGGGTGAGGAAATAGAGATCGTAGACGTCGTGCGGCTGGGCCGGCAGGTTGCCGAGAAGATCGTCCTGCATGCGGGGCAGGGCGGCCGCCGCGATCCGGCGCACCAGCCGATCGACGTTGGGACCGAGCTGGCCGTCCGAAAGTTGGATGTTGTCAGCCCAGATGATTGCGCGGGTGGCGAGGCGGCAGAGGCGGGTGAAGGCGCGAAGGGAGCTGCCGTCATGCACCAGGCGGAGCGACAGCTGATAGTCGCGCTCGCCATAACCTTTCGCGGGGAGAGCCGTCGCCATTTGATCCGAGACGAGCCGGATATCGCGGAAGCGCGACAGGGCGAACAAAATCTCTTCCCGGACGACGGCGGCGAGGTGAGGGGCGGAATCGCGCACCGCCAGATCATCGAACGCGCCGAGATAGAGGAGCGGCGGCGCACCGAGGCCACTCGCCATCTTGTCCGAGAAGGCGCGTGGAGCCGTCCGCGGTCTTCGTTGCGCGACCGCCTCGACCGGGTCTACCGGCGGCAAGAGGCGATAGCCTCTGCCATAGACGCTTTCGATGTAGCGGGGCGACTTCGGGTCGTCGCCTAAGGCGTGTCGCAACTCCTTGATGACGGACGTCAGCGCGGATTCCGACACGATGGTGCCATCCCAGACCGAGGAGAAGAGGGCATCCTTGGTGAGGAGCCGCCCGTCGTGTTCGGCAAGCATCAACAGGACGCGATAGGCCTTGTTGCCGAGCTTCACCGGCCCGCTGGGGCCGAGCAGCCGTTCGTCCGCCCGGTCGATCGTGAAATCGGCGAACGCGAGGTTTGTGCCATAATTCGCCTCGGTCGACATGTTCGTCGCTCCGCTTCGCGAGGGCGATGGCCTCGCCATGTATTTACCACAGCCACGCTCCCGTTTCGACGCCAAACGGATCGTGGAAAGATTCTGGGAAAACGCATCCCATGATCTTTCCAGTCGCCGCTCAGGATGCGTCGGGCCGGTTCCCGTAGACCCGCCTCCAGCCGGCACTATCGTCGGCCCGAACAGGAGACGAGAGATGTTCATGCAAAAAGGCTTTTTCGCCTTCGTCGCGTCGCTGATGACGATGATCGCCTTCAGCGGCACGGTCGCCGTGATGACGGTCGACGGGGGCGCCGGGTTTCCCGACCGGGGGCCGGGTCGATATCAGGCCGCCTGAAGCCGGCCTGCCTCATCCGGAGCGCGATGTTTCGCGTCCCAGGCGGACGGTTCGGGCCAGAGCCGGATCGTCCGTCCCGCCGCCGCTCGCATAGGAATTGGATCGGAGCGGTGGCGGCCGTCAAAATCCTCCAACGGGCGCAATTCCGAGACGCGGAATCTCGATCTTGGGGCAGCGGTCCATGACGACCTTGAGGCCGGCCGCCTCGGCCCGGGCGGCAGCTTCCTCATTGATGACTCCGATCTGCATCCACACCGACTTGGCACCCGCGGCGATCGCCTGGTCGACCGCCTCGCCGGCGGCCTGCGGACGCCGGAAGATGTCGACCATGTCGATGGGCTCGCCGATCTGGCCGAGCTCGCGCCAGACATATTCGCCATGAACATGCTCGCCCGTGATCTGCGGGTTGACCGGCAGGACCCGATAGCCGTGCGATTGAAGGAACTTCATCACGCCGTAGCTCGGCCGGTCCGGGCGGTCGGACGCGCCGACCAGGGCAATGGTGCGCGTGTTGGCGAGAAGCTCGGCAATGTCCTGGTCGCTGGTCAGCGGCATGTCGTTCCTCCTTGTGCCCCAACACCGCCCGAGGACAACCGCTCACATCCGCTTTCGGTTCACTTCGTCCAGAAGCCGCGCCGCAATAGCCGCGAATATCTCCGCCTCCTCGCCCTCGCCGGCGGCGGGCGGCGTCCCCGCGTCCGAGGACCGGCGGATCGAGAGGGTAAGGGGAACGCGGCCGAGGAAGGGAATGTCCATGACCTTAGCCGCCGCTTCCGCTCCGCCCGCGCCGAACGGGTCCGAAACCTCGCCGCAATGGGGGCAGGCATAGCCGGCCATATTCTCGACCAAGCCGAAGACCCGCACGTTCATCTTGCGGAAGAGGTCGATCGCCCGAGTGGCGTCGATGAGGGCGAGGTCCTGCGGCGTCGAGACGATGACGGCGCCCGCCGGGGCATATTTCTGAACGAGCGACATCTGGATGTCGCCCGTGCCCGGCGGCAGATCGACGATCATCAGCTCGGCATCGCCCCAGTCGCCCTCCATCAGCTGGCCGAGGGCGCTCGCCACCATCGGGCCGCGCCAGGCGAGCGCGGTGCCGGCGTCGACGAGCTGACCGATGGACAGCATCTTCACGCCATAGGCCTCGACCGGGATGATCTGCTTGTCGGCCAGTTCCGGCCGCTCGTCATTGCCCATGATCCGCGGCTGCGAGGGACCATAGATGTCGGCGTCCACCAGGCCGACCTTGTGGCCGGCGCGGGCGAGGGCGATGGCGAGATTGGCAGCGACGGTCGATTTGCCGACGCCGCCCTTGCCGCTGCCGACGGCGATGATGGTGCGACTTACCTTGTCGGCCGTCATGGCGATGCGGATGTCGCTGACGCCGGGAAGGCCGATGGCCGCAGCGCGGATCTGTCGCTCCAAGGTCGCCCGCATTTCGGCGGTGAGGCCCGTGACGTCAAGGATGAGGCTGGCGATGCCGTCCTTGATCCGGGGCGGTTGGACGCGGCCTTCGCTCACCAGGTCCCGGCCGCCGGGTACCTTCAGCCGCGCCAGGGCGGCCATCAGGGCTTCGGAATTTTCGGTCATGCCTGGCAGGCGATAGGCATATCGGCGGCGGATGCCACTGTTTTTCCGTCAAACCGCTTCCTATAAAGGCCCCATGAACAAATTTTTTGGGTGGGGCGCTCGTGTCGGCGCCGTCTTCAATGAGAATAAAGGCGGCCCCTGGGGCACGGGCGGAAGCGGCGGATCGGGCGATGGCGGCGGCAGCGGCCCGCGCAATCCCTGGGGTCAGCCTCCGCGCAAGCGCCGGCCCACCGGCACGACCGGCAACGTCACCTCCCTCGACGACTTCCTGAAGAAGAGCCGGGAGCGCTTCGGCGGCGGCCGTTTTCCTTCGACCGGTGACGGGAAGCCTTATTGGCTCTACGGGCTCGCCATCTTCCTGGTTCTGTGGCTGCTCTTCACCAGCATCCACCGCATCGGCCCGCAGGAGCGCGGCGTCGTCACCCGCTTCGGCAACTACACGGCGACCATGGGCCCCGGCATCGGCCTCACCCTGCCGGCGCCGATCGACAGCGTGCAGAAGGTGGACGTCGAGGAGATCCGGACGATCGACATCGGATCGACCGACGCCAATAGCGAGAATCTCATCCTGACGGGTGATCAGAACATCATCGATCTTGCTTATTCAGTGCGCTGGAACATCAAGGAGCCGCAGCTCTACCTGTTCCAGATCGCCAATCCCGAGGATACGATCCGTGAGGTCGCCGAAAGCGCGATGCGCGCGGTCGTCGCCGGCGTGTCGCTGGACGACGCGATCGGCTCCGGCCGGAGCGAGATCGAGCAGCGCGTCGCCCAGGTGATGCAGCAATTGCTCGACGATTATCGCGCGGGCGTGGACATCCAGGGCGTGGCCATCAAGCAGTCGGACCCGCCGGCGGCGGTCAACGACGCCTTCAAGGAAGTCTCGGCCGCGCAGCAGACGGCCCAGAGCTATCTCAACGACGCGCGCGCCTATGCGCTTCAGCTCACTGCCAAGGCGCAGGGCGAAGCGGCGGCGTTCGACAAGGTCTATGAGGAATATCGTCTCGCGCCCGAAGTGACGCGGCGGCGCATGTATTACGAAACGATGGAAAAGGTTCTCTCCCGCGTGGACAAGACGATCGTCGAGGCGCCGGGCGTCACGCCCTATCTGCCGCTGCCCGAAATACAGAGGCGACAGCAGGAAGGAGCCGCCCGATGATCCAGCGCCTGGGCCGCAATCCGATCGCGCTCGCCTTCGTCGCGATCCTGGTGCTGATCCTGGTCGGATCGACCTTCGCCATCGTGCCCGAGACGAAGCAGGCGGTGGTCGTCCGCTTCGGTGAGCCGCAGCGCATCGTCAACCGCTTCAAGCCGAACCAGGATTTCGGCCAGACCGGGGCCGGCCTTACCGCCCGCATTCCGTTCATGGAACAGATCGTCTGGATCGATAAACGCATCCTCAGCGTCGACATGGATCGCCAACAGGTGCTCTCGACCGACCAGTTGCGCCTGCAGGTCGACGCCTTCGCCCGTTACCGGATCGTCGATCCGCTGCGCATGTATATCGCCGCGGGCACTGAGCAGCGGGTGAGCGACGCGCTCCGCCCGATCCTCGGCTCGGCGCTCCGCAACGAGCTCGGCAAGCGGCCGTTCGCCGCGCTGCTGAGCCCCGAACGCGGCCAGATGATGGACAATATCCAGACGGCGCTGAACCGGGTCGCCCGCCAATATGGCGCCGAGATCGTCGACGTCCGCATCAAGCGCGCCGACCTTCCCGACGGCACGCCGCTCGAATCCGCCTATGAGCGGATGCGGACGGCACGGCAGCAGGAGGCGCGTTCGATCCTCGCCCAGGGCCTGAAGCAGGCGCAGATCATCCGCGCGGAGGCCGATGCGGAAGCAGCGTCCACTTATGCCGAGGCCTTCGGCAAGGATCCCGATTTCTACAATTTCTACCGGGCCATGCAGTCCTACGAGACGACTTTCGTCAACAATGGATCGGGCGAGCCGATGGGACGGTCCTCGATCGTATTGTCGCCGAGGAACGAGTATTTGGAGGAGTTTTCCGGCGGCCAATAAGTCGGGTGCGCGGCTTCATCCATTCAATTGACGTTAAGCCGCGCGCCATAGCTTTAAATCCGTCTGAACGACCCGTCCGGGTCCGCCCGGCCGGGCTACGAAACGCAAGGAGATCGACAACGTGCGCTACGTCTATGGCATCACCGCCGCACTGCTACTGGGTGGAACCGCCGCGACGCTGACCGTGGGTCCCGTCGGAGCGCAGACCGCTCAGAACGATCCCAGCGTCATCGCCCGCGCCGCGCCGAGGCCGGGCGCGCCGATGAGCTTCGCCGATCTCGCCGCTCGGCTCCAGCCGGCCGTGGTCAACATCTCGACCAAGCAGTCGATCGAGGTCAACCGCTCGCCCTTCCCGCCGGGGTTCGAGGAGTTCTTCCGCCGGTTCGGCGGGCAGCTTCCCGAAAATGACAACACCATCACCCAGCGCGGCGGCTCGCTCGGTTCCGGTTTCATCATCTCGCCCGACGGTTACATCGTCACCAACAACCATGTGATCGCGCCCGCGCGCGACGGCGCGACCGTCGACGAGATCACCGTCACCCTCTCCAATCGCCGCGAATATCAGGCCGAGCTGGTCGGCCGCGACGTCGCCTCGGACCTCGCCGTGCTCAAGATCAAGGACGATAACCTGCCCTTCGTCCGCTTCGGCGATTCCACCCAGACCCGCGTCGGCGACTGGGTGTTGGCGGTCGGCAATCCGTTCGGCCTGGGCGGTACCGTCACCGCCGGCATCGTTTCGGCCCTGCATCGCGGCATCACCGGCTCCGGCGCCTATGACCGCTACATCCAGACCGACGCCTCCATCAACATGGGCAATTCCGGCGGCCCGATGTTCGACATCAACGGCAATGTGATCGGGATCAACACCGCCCTCATCTCGCCCACCGGCGGCAATGTCGGCATCGGCTTCGCTATCCCGGCCGAGCAGGCGCGGCCGGTAATCGACGCGCTGCGTCGCGGCGAGCGGCCGGTCCGCGGCTATATCGGTGTCAGCCTGCAGCCGCTCGACGAGGGCATCGCCGACTCCCTCGGCATCCCGCGCAACCGCGGCGAGCTGATCCGCGGCGTCCAGCCCGGCAGCCCGGCCGCGCGCGCCGGCATCGAGCAGGGCGACGTCATCATCACCGTCAACGGCGAGCCGGTGACGCCCGATCAGACGCTCTCCTATCTCGTCGCGCAGCAGCCCGTCGGCTCGCGCATCCCGGTCGAGCTCATCCGCAGCGGCCAGCGTCGGACCGTGACCCTGGAGGTCGCGGAACGGCCGACCGAGGAGGAGCTGGCTCAGATCGGCGGCACGGGCGAAGAGGCCGAGATAAAGCCCCAGCCGGAAGAGCAGCAGTCGGACAGCCAGCGCCAGGCGCGCGAGGGCCTGGGCGTTACCGTCCAGACGCTCACGCCGGCCATGGCCCGGCAGCTCCGGCTCAATGAGACCAATGTGCGCGGCGTCGTGATCGCGGCGGTCGATCCGTCGAGCGACGCGGCCGCCGAGGGACTGCGGGCCGGCGACATCATCCTGTCGATCAACCAGCGCGAGACGCCGACGCCGGAAGCGGCGGCGGCGGCGGTGGAAGCGGCTCGGCGCAGCAATCGCGGCACCGTGCTGCTGCTCATCCGCCGGGGCAACAATCCGCCCCTCTACGTTGGGGTCGATCTGGTCCGGAAGTAAGTTTCCGGCCGTCCAGCGGAGGCAGTGGGGAGAGGGCCTTCGTTCGGGTACTAAGGCGGATCGCGGTGCTGCTCTTGACCTGCTTGCCGGGCGCAGCGCGTTCGGGAATAGTCGCGGCCGACCAGTGAGACAGGGGAGGACGCCGTGGACGATGCCGCCAGTATTTTCATCGGACTCGGCGAGGGCGGACCGCAGCGGCTGGTCCTGAGCCGTGCCAATCGCCACGGGCTGATCGCAGGCGCGACGGGAACCGGCAAGACCGTCACGCTCCAGGGTCTGGCGGAAAGCTTCTCGGCCGCGGGCGTCCCCGTGTTCGTCGCCGATGTGAAGGGCGACGTTGCCGGCATCGCCATGGCGGGCTCGCCGACGCACAAGGCGCATGAAGCGCTGACCCAGCGGGCGCGGGAGATCGGCTATTCCGGCTGGTCCTACGCCGACAATCCGGCGGTGTTCTGGGACCTTTACGGCGAGCAAGGCCATCCGGTCCGGACCACCGTATCCGAGATGGGTCCGCTGCTGCTGTCGCGCCTGATGAACCTCAACGAGACGCAGGAGGGCGTGCTCAACATCGCCTTCCGCCTGGCGGACGAGGACGGGCTGCTGCTCCTCAACCTCGAGGACCTGCAGGCGCTGCTCGTCCGTTGCGCCGAGAAGGCGTCCGAGCTCACCGCCCGCTACGGCAATGTCAGCAAGGCCAGCGTCGGCGCTATCCAGCGACAGCTCCTCCAGCTCGAAAGCCAGGGCGGCGATCGCTTCTTCGGCGAGCCGGCGTTGGAGATTGGCGACCTGCTGAAGATCGACGAGCAGGGTCGCGGCTACGTCAACATCCTCGCCGCGGACAAGCTGATGGCGAGCCCGAAGCTCTACGCCACCTTCCTGCTCTGGCTCCTGTCGGAGCTGTTCGAGGAGCTGCCGGAAGTCGGCGATCTTCCCAAGCCCAAGCTCGTCTTCTTCTTCGACGAGGCGCATCTGCTGTTCGAGGATGCGCCGAAGGCGCTCCAGGACAAGATCGAGCAGGTCGTGCGCCTCATCCGCTCCAAGGGCATCGGCGTCTATTTCGTCACGCAGAATCCGATCGACATTCCCGAGGATGTGGCGGGCCAGCTCGGCAACCGGATCCAGCATGCGCTGCGCGCCTACACGCCGCGCGACCAGCGGGCGATCAAGGCGGCGGCGGAGACCTTCCGGATCAATCCGAAGCTGGACGTCGAGACGGCGATCACCGAGCTGAAGGTCGGTGAGGCCCTGGTGTCGATGCTCCAGGAGGATGGGGCGCCTTCGCCGGTTGAGCGGACATTGGTGAAGCCGCCCCGTTCGCGGCTCGGACCGCTGACCGCTAAGGAGCGGGCGATCATCCAGTCCATCTCGCCGGTCGAAGCCAAATATGACCAGGCCGTGGACCGCGAGAGCGCCGAGGAGATTCTGAAGGCGCGCGGCGAGGAAGCGGCCGCTGCCGCTGCCGCCGCCGAAGCGCGGGAGGCCGAAGAGAAGGCGGCCGCCGAACGCGCCAAGGTCGAGGCGAGGGCGCGAGCGCAAGAGGCGCGGGAGCGCGCGCGGCTGGAGCGGGAGCGTCGAGCCAATCCGTCGATCGGCGACGCCATGGTGCGCCAGGTCGGAAAATCGCTCCAACGCCAGGTGGCGAACAAGGTCGCACGCTCGCTCGTGCGAGGCCTGCTCGGCGGATTGTTCAGGGGGAGATAGGAAGATGAACAAGGCCATGGCGGGCGGGGCGATGACATTGCCCGAGCTGACGGTGCGCGGCATCGCGCTGGGCGGGCTCATCACCCTGCTGTTCACGGCCGCCAACGTCTATCTCGGCCTCAAGGTCGGCCTCACTTTCGCCACGTCGATTCCTGCGGCGGTCATCTCGATGGCGGTGCTGCGCTTCTTCGCTTCCTCGAACATCCTCGAAAACAACATCGTCCAGACGGTGGCGTCGGCGGCAGGAACCCTGGCGGCGATCTGCTTTGTGCTGCCCGGATTGGTGATGGTCGGCTGGTGGCAGGGCTTTCCCTTCTGGACGACGGCGCTCGTCACTGCGCTCGGCGGGCTCCTCGGCGTCATGTTCTCGATTCCGCTCAGGCGGGCGCTGGTCGCCGAATCCGATCTTCCCTATCCCGAAGGGCGCGCCGCGGCCGAGGTGCTGAAGGTCGGCGAAGGCTCGCGCAGCGGTGATGCGGAAAGCGCGGCCGGGCTTCGGGTGATCGTCACCAGCACGATTGTCGCGGGCGCCTTCAACGCGCTCACCTACATGCGTTTCGCGGTCTCGGAGGCGAGCCACTTCTTCCGGATCGGTCCTTCGGCGACCGGTATCGCGGGCGGGCTTTCCTTCGCCCTGCTCGGCGCCGGCCATCTCGTCGGCCTGACCGTGGGCCTTGCCATGTTCACCGGGCTCGTCATCGGCTGGGGCATCGCGACGCCGTGGCTGACGGCGCTGGCCGCCCCCGCGGGCGATGCCGAGAGCTTCGCCACCGGCGTCTGGCTCAATCAGGTTCGCTTCATCGGCGCCGGCGTGATCGGCGTCGCGGCGATCTGGACCCTGCTGCGCATCATCGGCCCGATCCTGTCCGGAATCCGCAGCGCCATGGCGGCGTCCCGCGCGCGCCGCGTCGGCGGCGAGGGGCTGCCACGCAAGGAGCGTGACATTCCCATCGGCATCGTCGCGCTGGTTTCCGGCGCGGCACTGATCCCGATCACCTTCCTGCTCATGGACTTCATCGACGGCGGACCCTTGGCGGGCATTTCGGTGCCGCTGATCGCCGTCACGCTGGTCTTCGTCCTCCTCGTCGGCGCCTTCATAGCTTCGGTCTGCGGCTATATGGCGGGCCTCATCGGCGCGTCGAACAGCCCGATCTCGGGGGTCGGTATCCTCGCCATCCTCGCCGCCTCGATGCTGTTCGGCCTGCTCTTCTCCTCGGGCCTGGGCGAAGGGTCGGAGGATGCGCTTATCGCCTATGCGCTGCTGGCGACGGCGATCGTGTTCGGCGTCGCCACCATCTCCAACGACAACCTCCAGGACCTCAAGACCGGTCAGCTGGTCGGCGCGACGCCGTGGCGGCAGCAGGTGGCGCTGGTCTTCGGCGTGCTGTTCGGCTCGATGGTCATCCCGCCGGTGCTCGAGCTGCTCAACGCCGCTTATGGTTTCGCCGGCGCGCCCGGGGCCGGGCCGAATGCCCTGCCGGCGCCCCAGGCGGCGCTCATCTCAGCGCTGGGAAGCGGCGTGCTGGGCGGCGATCTCGACTGGAGCCTGATCGGCATCGGCGCGGCCTTGGGCGTCGTCATCGTCATCATCGACGAGCTGCTGGCTCGCACCGGCAAGGCGCGGCTGCATCCGCTCGGCGTGGGCATCGGCATCTATCTGCCGATGGGAACGACGATGACGGTAGTCGTCGGTGCCGTCCTCGGCTGGTTCTACGATCGCGCCGTCGAACGCCGCGCCGCCGATCCGGAACGGGCGAAGCGGATGGGCGTGCTGACCGCGACCGGCATGATCGTCGGCGAGAGCCTGTTCGGAGTCGCCTATGCCGGCCTGGTCGTCGGCAGTGGGAGCGACGCGCCGCTGGCGCTGGTCGGCGACTCCTTCCGGCCGATCGCGCTTATCGGCGGCACCTTGCTGTTCGCGGCGACGGCCTGGTGGCTCTACCGCCGAGCCATCCGCGCGAGCGCGTCGCTGGCCGCGACCTAATAGCCGAAGCCCCGAACGACCTGGTGCCCTTCGAGAATATGGGCCCGCAGTTCGGCGGCGGACCATGTGCGGTTGATGCCCATCTCGGCCTGCTTGACCAGGTCGACGATGTGGCTGTTGACCGGCGCCTCGCGGCCGAGCGAGCGGGCGAGCTTCACCACCTCGCCGTTCAGATAATCCACCTCCGTCTCGCGGCCGGCGGCGAGGTCTTCCGACATGGAGGAGCGGGCCTTGGGATCGATCTTCTGGACCCGGAGGAGGAAATTGCGGAACACGAAGTCGGGCGCGCCGATGGCGTGGGGCAATAGCCTGGGCGGGATCGGGCCCGTCGCCACGGGCTCGATGCCGGCAAGCTGCAACAGCTCCAGCGTCTCGATCATCGCCGCTGCCAGCACGCGCCGATAGTCGCGCTGGTTGAGCTCCTCGAGGATGGTGAGGCCGGAAAGCGCGTTGATCGCGTTATTGAGATTGAGGAGCAGCTTGCCCCAGGCGACCGGAAGCATGTCCCTGGCCAGCAGCAGCTTGCCGGGGCGGTCGCCGATGCGGGCGGCGAGCGCGCGGGTCGCCTCGCTCTCGGCGGCGGTGAGGTCGCCCCAGGTCGCCCGGTGCCAGCGGCCGGCGCCGGTGCGCACGACATTGTAGGGGACCATTCCCTGGACGACGTCGAACCTCGGCAGCAGGCGCTTCAGGGTCTCGGCGTTGCTGATGCCGTTCTGGAAGCTGATGACGGTGGTGCCGGGCCGGGCGTGCCGGGCGATCTCCTTCGCGGTCGCCTCGGTGCCCGTGCTCTTGACGGTGAGGAGGATGATATCCGCCTTTTTCAGCGCCGCGGCTTTGGTCGTGAAGTCCACAAGCTCAGGCGCGAGATGGATGCGCCATCCGTCCTGGTCGCTGAGGCCGAGGCCATGGTCGGCAATCTCCTGACGGACGCGCTCCCGGCCGAGGAAGGCGACCTTGCGCCCGGCCGCCAGCCAGGCCCCCCCGATGAAGCAGCCGACCGCACCGGAGCCGAAAACGACGATGCGCGGATCGTCCTTCAAGGCTCAGCCGCGGCCTCGATAGGCGGGGACACCCTGATCGGGCAGCCACAAGCCGGCCGGCGGCTCGCCCGACTGCCAGAAGACGTCGATGGGAATGCCGCCCCGCGGATACCAATAGCCGCCGATGCGCAGCCAGAGCGGCTTCATTTCGGCGAAGAGGCGCTCGGCGATGCCGACGGTCACGTCCTCGTGGAAGCCGTTATGGTTGCGAAAGGAGGACAGGAAAAGCTTCAGCGACTTGGATTCGACGATCGTCTCGCCGGGGGCATAGTCGAGGACCAGGTGGGCGAAATCGGGCTGGCCGGTCACCGGGCAGAGCGAGGTGAATTCGGGCGCGGTGAAGCGGACCAGATAGGGCCGCCCGGGACGCGGGTTGGGCACATAGTCGAGCCTTGCCTCCTCCGGCGAGGCGGGGAGGGGGCTCGTCTGGCCGAGATGGGTGATGGTCATGGCGCGATCTCTAGTGCGTCGCGCGCGCCCTGTCATGACAGAAGCGGTGCCTACATGCGGACGACATCGTCATTGCGAGCGTAGCGAAGCAATCCAGTGAGGCCTCGGCGAGGCTGGATTGCTTCGTCGCTTTGCTCCTCGCAATGACGGTTGGATCGCTGACTATAGCGCCTGGCGCTTCAGCCGGGCCCTGAGGTCGTGCATGCCGATGCCGTCGATCGCCCCGTCCTTGTCGTCGGCGACGACGACGCGGGCGATATGGCCGAGGATCTGGCTCATCAGGTCGAAACCCTGCAGGGCGCGCGAGTGACGCTGGAGGATGACCGGGTCGCCAGCGAGCTGATCGCCCATCATCTCCAGCAGGCGCTGCACATATTCGATCTCTTCCGAGAGCCGCCTTTCGACCAGCTTGGGACACATGGGCGACGCCGCGGACGGCGTGGCGGGCGGCTGGAACTGCGGCTTCCAGATTCCCCGCTTCGCCTCGGCAACGATCGCGTCGACGCGCCGCTGCGCCTCGGAACCGCCGGGACCACCCTGATACTGTCCTGCCTCAGCCTCGCTCGACATGAGTTCGGCGCCCTCCCCAAAGGCACAATGAGTGCTTCTCGTTGGCTCAAGCGGCCACCAGTGGCGGGCTTTAGTGAATTTTCCGTCAACCCCGATCGGGAGCCCTATTTTTTGCGGAGTATACGGTATTCCGCAGTCTTTTACGGACCCGGAACGCGTGCGATAGAGGCAGCATAACAGGAGAGATTGGACCGAAATGCGCTTAAGCCACCGTACCGTTTCGATTGCCCTAGCCCTTGCCCTTTCGGCCTTTGCCGCACCGGGAGCAGCGCAGGAAAGTGAGGACAAGCCCGCCGCGGAGAAGGAGGCGGGCAAGCCGATCCCGCCGCCCCAGGTGTCGGTGACGCGGCACAAGGGTGTCTTCGGGGGCAAGACCGTCTCCTACACGGCGACGGCCGGCGAAACCTATTTGAAGGCCGAGGACGGCACGCCGCGGGCTAGCATCTTCTCGACCTCTTACGTCAAGGAGCCGCGCGATCCCTCGCGCCCCGTGACCTTCCTCTTCAACGGCGGGCCCGGCTCCGGTTCGGTCTGGCTGCACATGGGGGCCTTCGGGCCGAAGCGGGTGGCGATCCCGTCCGACGGCACCGACGACGGCGCGCCGCCCTATCCGATCGTCGACAATCCCGACAGCCTGCTCGACGTTACCGACATCGTCTTCATCGATCCGGTCGGCACCGGCTTCAGCCATGCGCTCGGCAAGACCGATCCCAAGGATTTCTGGGGCGTCACCAAGGACGCGGAGTCGGTCGCCCAGTTCATCCGCCTCTGGCTCAACGACAATGGCCGCTGGAACAGCCCCAAATATCTGGGCGGCGAAAGCTACGGCACCACGCGCTCGGCGGCGGTCGTGAACCAGCTGACCGGCGCCTATAACGACGTTGCCCTGAACGGCGTCATCCTCATCTCGACCGTGCTCGATTTCGGCGCCGGCGCCGACACGCCGGGCAACGAGATGGTCCACGTCCTCAACCTGCCGTCGATGGCCGCGACCGCGCTCTATCACGGCAAGGCGCAGGCCTCCTCCACCGAGGAGTTCGTCGAGGAAGCCCGGCAATGGGCGATCGGGCCCTACGCGACGGCGCTGCTCAAGGGCAACGATCTCCCCGCCGAGGAGCGGGCGGCGGTGCGGCGCGAGCTGTCGCGCTTCACCGGCCTTTCCGAGCAGTATCTTGAGTTGGCGGACCTCCGGGTCGAGCCGTCGCGCTTCTACAAGGAGCTGCTGCGCGATCGCGGCCTCACGGTGGGCCGCCTCGATGCGCGCTATACCGGCCGGGACTATGACAATGCCGGCGAGCGGCCCGACAACGATCCGAGCTTCTACGGCATCGACGCGGGCTACACCGCCGCGATCAACGCCTATGTTCGGGGCGACCTCGATTACCATACCGACCGCAGCTATGTGACGATCGGCCGGGTAGGCCCCTGGGACTGGCGGCTGGGCGACGGGCGGGACAGCGACGCCTATCTCAACGTCGCGCCCTATATCGGCCGGGCGCTGCGCGAGAATAACCAGCTCCGCGTCTTCGTCGGCCAGGGCTATTATGATTTCGCCACGCCCTTCTTCGCCGCCGAATATTCGCTGAACCGCACTGGCATGCCCGATGACCGCATCCACTTCGAATATTATGATTCGGGCCACATGATGTACGTCCGCGACGAGGACCGGGCGAAGCTCAGCGCCGACATCCGGGAGTTCATCCAGAGCCGCTGACTGGCTTTCGTCATTGTAAGGAGCGGAGCGACGAAGCAATCCAGTCCGACGCGGGAGCTGGATTGCTTCCCCCGGCTTTCGCCGGGGTCGCAATGACGCGGAAGATGGGCTAGCTGATCCCATTCCGCCGCGCGTCAGGAGGTGTCGATGGAAAGTCTCGTATCCACCGAATGGCTGGCGGGGGAGCTGGGCGCGGACGATCTGAAGGTCATCGACGCCACCATCTTCCTGCCGGGCGCCGGCCGCGACGCGCGGACGGAATTCGAGGCGGAGCATATCCCAGGGGCCGTGTTCCTGGACCTGGACGAGATCGTCGACACGTCCAACCCGGCGCCGCACATGCTGCCGCCGGCGCATAAATTTGCGAGCCGCATGCAGTCGCTGGGCCTCGGCGACGGCAACCGCTTCGTCGTCTACGACAATTCGCCGCTGCACAGCTCGGCGCGCGCTTGGTGGATGCTGAAGGCGTTCGGCGCGCATTATGTGGCGGTGCTGGATGGCGGCCTTCAGAAATGGAAGGCGGAGGGGCGGCCTCTGGAGAGCGGCAAGGCCCATGTCCGCCACGGCCATTTCACCGCCTTCCTCGACAAGGATGCCGTCGCCGACAAGGCATATGTCAGCGGCCTCGTCCACTCGCCGGCCCATGAGATTGTCGACGCCCGGCCGGCGGCGCGCTTCGCGGGCGAGGACAAGGAGCCGAGGCCTGGCGTGCAGCCGGGTCATATTCCGGGCTCCAGGAACCTGCCCCAGGGCGAGCTGTTCAACGCCGACAACACATGGAAGCGCGGGGACGAGCTGCGCGCGGCCTTCTACGATGCCGGCGTCGAGCTCGACAAACCGATGGTGACGACCTGCGGCTCGGGCGTCACCGCCGCCGTCCTCCTGTTCGGGGCGCATCTGCTCGGCAAGAACGACGTCAAGCTCTACGACGGCAGCTGGTCCGAATGGGGCGCAGACCCGTCCACTCCCAAGGCGACCGGACCGGCATGAGCGACGGCGAGGATGTAAAGCCCGATACCCGGCTGGTCCAAGGCGGGCGGCGCAAGGCGTGGACGAGCGGGATCGTCAATCCGCCGGTGTGGCGCGCCTCCACCATCCTGTTCGACGATGTCGAGGCGATGCGCGAGGCCGGCATCGGGCGCGTCGGCACGCTCCATTATGGCCGGAGCGGGACGCCGACCCAGTGGGCGCTGGCAGAGGCCCTGACGGAACTCGAGCCGGGAGCGGCGGGAACGAGGCTCTTTCCCTCCGGCGTCGCCGCCATTTCGATCGCGCTGATGGCGGTGCTGCGGCCGGGCGACGAACTGCTGATGGTCGACAGCGCCTATGCGCCGACGCGCGCCTTCTGCGACGGCGTGCTGGCGCGGCAGGGAGTGACGACGCGCTATTACGACCCGCTGATCGGCGCGAACATTGCCGATCTGATCGGCGACAAGACGCGCGCGATCTTCCTCGAAAGTCCCGGCTCGCTCACCTTCGAGGTCCAGGATGTGCCCGCTATCTGCGCGGTGGCGCGCGAGCGGGGCGTCGCCACGCTCCTCGACAACACCTGGGCGACGCCGCTCCTCTTCCCGGCGATCGCCGCCGGCGTCGACCTCACCATCCTTTCCTGCACGAAATATATCGTCGGTCATTCCGACGTGATGCTCGGATCGGTCACCGCCAATGAAGGACATTGGAAGGCGCTGGAGCAAACGAGCCGCGCCTTCGGCCAGCATGTCAGCCCCGACGACGCCTGGCTGGCGACCCGCGGCCTCAGGACGATGGGCGTGCGCCTCCGCCAGCATGAGGCCAGCGGCCTCAAGGTCGCCCGCTGGCTGGCGGAGCAGCCGCAGGTGGCCCGGGTGCTGCACCCGGCGCTGCCCGGCTGCCCGGGCCATGACCATTGGACGCGCGACTTCCGGGGCGCGTCCGGTCTCTTCTCCTTCGTGCTGAACGGGGGCGACGAAGCGGCGCGGGCGCGGCTGATCGACGGCCTCCAGCATTTCGGCATCGGCTATAGCTGGGGTGGGTTCGAGAGCCTGGCGCTGCCGGTCGACCCGGCCAAGCTTCGCACCGCCACGAGCCATGAACAGGAAGGGCCGATGGTGCGGCTTCATATAGGCCTGGAAGACGTGGACGATCTTATCGCCGATCTTGCGCGCGGCCTCGCCGGCTATGGAACGGCGGCGTGAACGCGGTTCGCCGCCTTATCGCCGACATCGGGATCGCCATCCCCTCTGATCCCGATCTTGTAACCGCAGCGGTAGCGCTGGGGCTTTCGATCGCTGCCTGGGCCCTGGCCTGGTGGATCGGGCAAAGGCTGGGACCGCCTCTCGCGACCTTGTGGGAACAGCATGCCGGCGACCGGAATGAAGGCATAGGCCCGCGGATGTGCAGCCTTGTCCGGAACTTGTCGGCCGCCGTGCTGCTGGCGATCCTGCTCAAGGCCTATGCCTGGCCTATCTTGGCCTCCTTCATCATCGGGCTCGCCCTTGCCGTCGCGGTGGCGATGCTCGTCACGGCCATCGCGCGAGGGCTCCACCTCGCCCGCTGGATCGCGGGCTCGCTCGCGCTCGTCGCCTTCGTGATGGTGCTGACGGAAGCGGTCGGCGACCTGACGCCGGTCAGCGAAATCCTCGATCAGGTCGGCTTCACCATCGGCGAGCGCCGCTTCTCGCTGCTGACTTTGCTCCAGATCGGCATCACCGTCCTCGCGCTCTATGCCGGTGTGAAGCTGGTGAACCGCCTCGTCCGCCACTCTGTGAAGCGGGCGTCGGGGCTGGATTCCACCCAGCAGCTCCTCGTCGAGAAGCTGGTCGCGATCGGCCTCCTTGTCATCGCCTTCTTCGTCGGCATCGATCTGGTGGGGATCGATCTTACCGCGCTCGCGGTCTTCTCGGGCGCGCTTGGACTTGCCGTCGGCTTCGGGCTCCAGAAGACGTTCGGCAATCTGATCGCCGGGATCATCCTGCTGATGGACCGCTCGATCAAGCCGGGCGACGTGATCTCCGTCGGGCAGAGCTTCGGATCGGTGAACAAGATCGGCGTCCGTGCCGTCTCGATCGTCACCCGGGAGGGCAAGGAGCATCTGATCCCGAACGAGATTTTGATGACCGAGGAGGTCATCAACTGGTCCTACTCCACTCGCGACGTCCGCATGAGCATCCCGGTTGGGGTCGGCTACGGCGCCGATATAGAGCTGGCTCAAAAGCTGATGATGGAAGCTGCGATCGCCTCCGCGCGGGTCCTGGAAAGCCCGCGGCCGAATGTCTGGCTCACCGCCTTTGGCGAGCGGTCTGTCGAGCACGAGATACGCATCTGGATCCGCGACCCGGAGGCGGGGGTTGGCAGCGTCCAGTCGGAGATCCTCAACCGGCTGTGGGTGCTGTTCAAGGAGAACGGCATCGAGCTGCCCTTCCCGCAGCGCGACATCCGCATCAAGGAATGGCCGGAACGGCCGGAGAGCCTGCGGCCGGAGCGATAGTTCCCGTCATTCCGGCGGAAGCCGGAACCCAAGAACACGATGACCTTCGAAGACGCACGATGGTCGATCCCGAGCGCAGCGTACTTGGGTCCCGGCTTTCGCCGGGATGACGTTAGATGCGGAGCAGCGCGATGAGCCTGACGAGGGCGTGGTCCAGCTCGTCGGCCAGGGTCGCGGCGGCGGCCTTGGGCGGCTCGCCTTCGCGGCCGGCGGCGATGAGGGCGGCGACGCCGGCGGCGGCCCAGGCTGCGGTCTCGGCGGCCAGCGCATCGAAGCGGCGGCGGAGGATCGGCAGGGCATCGTCATAGGCGGCGGCGATACGAGCATTCTCGTCGAGCGCGGAGTCCTCGCCCCCGGTCTTCGGCTCGCGCCCCGCGATCTGGCCGACCAGCACCAGCACCTGACGCAGCTGCGCGACCTGCCGGCCGGCATCGGCCACGGTGGGCGCGACGAGAGGTGCGGACTGGTGCGTCATGGCCCCGCTTTCTATCGCGCGGGCGCTAAGGAAGGGCTAACGGCTTTGCGGATCGGCGCACCGGACGGTAGGACGGAAATCGGCCCGCAAGCCCCAGTTCCCGCGTAAAGAGGTCCTCCCATGAAAACCGTTTCCCTTCTCCCATTCATCGCCCTGTCGTTCGTGGCCGCGCCGGCGGCGGCGCAGCTGCCGGACGGCGGCATCACCATTTATGGTGAGGCGAAGGCGGTGTCCGATTATCGCTATCGCGGCATCTCGCGGTCCGACGAGGATCCGGCCTTGCAGGCGAACGTCACCGTGCAGGGCGACAGCGGCTTCTATGCCGGGGCCTGGGGCTCGACGCTCGGCGGCATCGACGATGTGACCGAAGGCGATATCGGCGATGTCGAGCTGGACCTTTATGCAGGCTACGGCACCAGCCTCGGCCTCGGCACCTCAGTGGATGCGGGGGTGCTCTATTATTATTTCCCCGACGGCGAGGGGAAGACCGACTATTTCGAGCCCTATGCGTCGATCTCGCAGCAGCTGGGGCCGGTGCAGGCGACGGCGGGCGCGAAATATGCCTGGGATCAGGCGGCGCTCGGCGGCGAGGACCTGCTCTACCTGTTCGGCGAAGTGGAGGCGGGCATTCCGCTGACGCCCTTCACGCTGACCGCCGGCGGCGGCCGCCAGAGCGCCGGCGCCTTCGGCGACTATTGGAACTGGCACCTGGGCGCCGAGGCGACGATGGGGCCGCTGAACGCCGGCGTTCGCTATGTCGACACCGACCTGCCGGCCGAGCTTCCGAACGTCGATGCCGGCCTGGTCTTCTCGGTCGGGGTGAAATTCTGATCCCCCCTCTCCCTTGAGGGGAGAGGATACGAAGCCTTAGCGACGAAGGAGCTTAGGCGGAGTTGGTGAGGGTGACACCCGTCGAGATTTTTCTCCGAGTCTGTCACCCTCACCCAGCTACGCCTAAACTCGCCGTCGGCTCATTGAGGCTGCGCAACCCTCTCCCATCAAAGGGAGAGGGAATATTATTGCGGGGTCGTGACCGTCGCTTCCTGGCCGGCGCCCTCGGGGACGGCGAGGATGGTCTGGGTCGTGGTGCCCTTGTCGACCACCAGCGTGTCGGGCGAGCCGGCGACCGAGCGGGCGCCGGGAGCGGCGGAGACTTCGGCGTTGGTCTCGCTCATGATCTGCTGCTCGACGCCGCTGCGCGGAGCCTCGCCGCCGAACAGGGCTTCGAGCGCCTCGGTGCGGCTGTCGGCCACGGCCGGGGCGGGTGCGCCGGGGGCGGGCGGAACGAGGGCGAAATCGGGCGGCACGACCAGCGGCTGGGCGCGGGTGACGGCGAACTCGTCCGGCCGGTTGCGACCGCCTCCGAACGCGCCGCACGCCGTCAGCAACAGCGAGGCGGCACTGGCGGCCAGGATGATCTTCGCGATACGCATGATTTCAAACTTCCTTGGCTGGGGGCTTGCGCTCGCGCGTGAGCAGCGCCCGGAACAGCAATAGCAGAACGCCGATGGTAATGGCAGCGTCGGCGACATTGAAGATCAAAAAAGGCCGCCATTCGCCGAAATGAAGGTCTGCGAAGTCGACTACATAGCCGTAACGCACCCGATCGACGATATTGCCGAGCGCGCCGCCGAGCACGAACGACAGCGCGACGGCGTCGTCGCGCCTATTCTCCCGCCAGAGCCAGATGGTGACTCCGATCGATATGGCGGCGGTTAGGGCCACCAGCAGCCAACGCCCGGTATCGGTGCCGGCGGTCAGGAAACCCATGGAGACGCCCCTATTCTCGACCCAGCGAAGGTCGAAGAAGGGGAGCAGCTGCATCACTCCGCGTTCCTGGAGCTGGAGCGGATAGGTGACGATATATTTGGTGACCTGATCGACGATGAAGATCAGCGCGGCCACCGAAAAGCCGAGGACGCGGTGGTTCTTCTCCGCCGTCCTCTCGCGCAGCAGGGCGGACACGCTCTCAGCCATTCACGACTTCCTCGCAGCGGGCGCAAAGGGCGCCGTCTTCCTTCACCTCGGGCAGGTGACGCCAGCAGCGGCCGCATTTGTCGTTCTCGGTGCGGGCGACCGAGACGCGGTCCTCCTGGCCTTCGCCGGCGGCCAGCTCCGAGACGATGCAAAGCTCGTCGAAATCGACCGAGCGGACGGCGGTGAGGAGCTCCGGCTCTGCTAAGGTGAGGCCGACTTCCGCCTCCAGGCTGGAGCGGATGATCTTGTCCCGCCGCATCGGCTCGATCGCCTCGGTGACGCGGGTGCGAAGCGCGCGCAGCAGCTCCCATTTTTCGCCGAGCGCATCGTCGCGCCAGGCGCCGTCGACCTCGGGCCAGGTCTCGAGGTGGACCGAGCCCGCCTCGGGATAGCGGCTCGCCCAGACTTCCTCGGCGGTGAAGCAGAGGATGGGGGCTACCCAGCGCACCAGCGCCTCGAACACATGGCTCAGCACCGTCCGATAGGCGCGTCGCTTCAGTGACGAAGCCGCGTCGCAGTAAAGGCTGTCCTTGCGGATGTCGAAGAAGAAGGCCGAAAGGTCGTCGTTCGAGAAATTGGTGATGGCGCGGATGTAGCGGTTGAACTCATAGCCGTCCGCCGCCGAGCGAAGCTCCGCGTCGAGCAGGGCGAGGCGGTGGAGCACCCAGCGCTCCAGCTCGGGCATCTCGGCGGGGGAGACCGCCTCCGCTTCGGAGAAATCGCTGAGCGCGCCGAGCAGATAGCGGAAGGTGTTCCTGAGCTTGCGATAGGCGTCGGAGGTGCCGGCGAGCACTTCCTTGCCGATGCGGACGTCCTCGAAATAGTCGGTCGAGGCGACCCACATGCGCAGGATATCGGCGCCATTGTCGCGGATGATGGCGAGCGGATCGACGACGTTGCCGAGGCTCTTGGACATCTTGCGGCCGTTGCCGTCGAGCGCGAAGCCGTGGGTCAGCACCCCCTCATAGGGCGCGCGGCCGCGAGTGCCGCAGCTTTCGAGCAGGCTGGACTGGAACCAGCCGCGATGCTGGTCGGTGCCCTCGATATAGAGGTCGGCGCGGACGCCCTCGCCGTAGCGTTCCTCGATCACATAGGAATGGGTCGAACCCGAATCGAACCAGACGTCGAGGATGTCGCCCACCGGCTCCCAGTCGGCGAGATTATAGTCGTTGCCGAGCAGATCCTGGTGATGGGCGGTGAACCAGGCGTCGGCACCGCCCTGCCGGAAGGCTTCGATGATGCGCGCGTTGACCGCCTCGTCGCGGAGATAATCGCCGGTCTTGCGGTTGACGTAGAGCGCGATCGGCACGCCCCAGGCGCGCTGGCGGCTGATCACCCAATCGGGGCGCCCCTCGACCATCGAGCGGATGCGGTTCTTCGACCGCGCGGGGACCCAGCGCGTCTCCTCGATCGCTGCAAGGGCGGTTTGTCTGAGAGTGCGTCCCTCCGCAGGCCGGTCCATCGGGATGAACCATTGCGGGGTGGCGCGGAAGATCACCTTCGCCTTGGACCGCCAGCTATGCGGGTAGCTGTGCTGGAAGTCGTCGCTGGCGGCGAGCAGTGCTCCCGCTTCCTTGAGGTCCGAGCAGATTGGGCCGTCGGGAGCGTTGAACTTCTTGTTGATGACGCTGCCCTGGCCGCCGAGCCAGAGCCAGTCCGCGCGATAGCGTCCGTCGTCCTCGACCGCGAAGACGGTGTCGATGCCGTTCGCCTTGCAGAGCAGGAAATCGTCCTCGCCATGGTCCGGCGCCATGTGGACGAGGCCGGTGCCCGCGTCGGTGGTGACGAAATCGCCGGGGAGGAAGGGGCGAGGCCTGGCGAAGAAGCCGCCCAGCTGATGCATCGGATGACGGGCGATAGTGCCGGCCAGCTTGGAGCCCGGAACGAAATGCACGGTGAGATCGGGCGAGGTTTCCGGGTTCGCGATCGCACCGGTGCGGTGCAGGAAGGCGGCGAGCAGGTCGGAGGCGACCAGCACCTTGCGGCCCTCGGCCGACCCGCTGGCCGGCGTCACGAGGACGTAGTCGATCTCCGGCCCGTAGGCGAGGCCCTGGTTGACCGGGATCGTCCACGGCGTGGTCGTCCACACCACGGCATGGGCGCCGACCAGCTCCGGGACCGGGCTCTCGACGATCTCGAACGCCACGTCGATCTGGGTCGAGGTGATGTCCTCATATTCGACTTCGGCCTCGGCCAGCGCCGTCTTCTCGACGGGCGACCACATGACCGGCTTGGCGCCCCGATAGAGCTGGCCCGACATCGCGAACTTCATGAGCTCGGCGACGATCGCGGCCTCGCTCTCATACTTCATCGTGAGGTACGGGTCGTCCCATTCGCCCATCACGCCTAGGCGCTGGAACTGCTCCATCTGGATGCCGACCCATTTCTCGGCATAGGCGCGGCACTGGGCGCGGAATTCGGCCGGGGGCACCGCGTCCTTGTCGAGCTTCTTCTTGCGATATTCCTCCTCGATCTTCCATTCGATTGGAAGGCCGTGGCAGTCCCAGCCGGGGATGTAGGGCGCGTCATAGCCCATCAGCGAGCGCGAGCGCACGATGATGTCCTTCAGCACCTTGTTCATCGCGTGGCCCATGTGGATGTCGCCATTGGCGTAGGGCGGGCCATCGTGAAGGATGAAGCGTTCGCGCCCGGCGCGGGCCGCGCGGAGCTGCTCGTAAAGCCCCGCCTCCGCCCAGCGCGCGAGAATGGCCGGCTCCTTGTTCGCAAGGCCGGCTTTCATCGGGAAATCGGTCTTGGGCAGGAAGACCGTGTCTTTATAATCGGGTTTTTCGGACATTGGCGGCGGCTTTAGCGAGGCTGGAGGGAATTGGGAACATCCCTCTCGTCGTCATGCCGGACTTGATCCGGCATCCAAGAACAGGGCCGGGGTGGGTTCGGCAACGGCGGTATTCCTGGGCCCCGGATCAAGTCCGGGGTGACGAATGGGAAGTGAGGACCCGCCTCGCCTCTTCGCAATCCGCTTTGATCTGCGCCGCGAGGGCGCCCAGTCCGTCGAACCTCGCCTCCTGGCGGAGGAAGCTGATCAGCTCGACCTCGATCGTCTGGCCGTAAAGGTCGCCTGAAAAGTCGAAGAAATGCGGCTCCAGCAGCTCCTTGGGCGGGTCGAATTGCGGGCGGATGCCGAGGTTGGCGGCGCCGTCCAGCACCCGGCCGTCGGCCAGGCGGCCGCGGACCGCGTAGACGCCGAACTTGGGGCGCAGATAGGGGCCGAGGGCGATATTCGCCGTCGGGTAGCCGAGCTCTCGGCCGCGCTTGTCGCCATGCTCGACCACGCCCTCGATGGCGAAGGGGCGGGTAAGGAGGCGCGCGGCCGTCTCGGGGTCGCCGGCTTCCAGCGCCTCCCGGATCCGGCTGGAGGAGACGGGCTCACCGTCCGCCTCGACCGGCGCAACGGCGTCGACCGAAAGACCATGTTCGGCGCCCAGCCGCTTCAGCACCTCGACATTGCCGCCCCGCTTGTGGCCGAAGGTGAAGTCCTCGCCCGTCGCCACTCCCGCCGCGCCGAAGAGGCGGACGAGGCGTTCGGTGACGAAATCCTCGGCCGTGACGGAGGCGAAGGCAGCGTCGAAGTGGAAGACCAGCATCGCGTCCGCGCCCGCTCCGGCGAACAGGCGCTGGCGTTGATCCAGGGTGGTGAGGCGGAAGGGCGGCAGGTCCGGCTTGAAGAAGCGCACCGGGTGGGGATCGAAAGTCGCGACCAGCGCCGGCCGACCTTCCGCCCGAGCGCGTTCGACGGCACGGCCGACCACCGCCTGGTGCCCCTTGTGAAATCCGTCGAAATTGCCGAGCGCGACGATGCCGCCACGAAGGTGAGCCGGAACCGCCGAGCCGCCGTCCAGCCGCTCCATGGGGGGCGTATAGGAGCGCCGGAGCGGGATTCCAATTCTCTCGTCATTGCAGCGGAAGCTGGAAACCGCTTGCTCCGTCATTGCGAGGAGCGTCGCGACGAAGCAATCCAGTTTGCGCGGCTGGATTGCTTCGCTGTGCTCGCAATGACGGAGCAAGCGTTCAGCGTCGCTCCAACCTGACAAAGCTGTAGGCCGGGCGATCGCCTTCCGCCGGATGCTCCTCCCGCGACACTTCGCGCCATTCGGCGGGATCGGGCGCGGGGAGGGTGGTGTCTCCCTCGGCATTATAATGCACTTCGGTCAGCTCGATGGCGGCCGCTTTGAGCAGGAACAGATCGATGATCTCCGCCCCGCCGATCACCGATAGGGGATCGGAACCGCCGAGGCGCATCGCCTCGTCTACCGAGTGGACCACCTCGGCCCCTTCCGCCCGCCACGCCTTGTCCCGCGTCAGCACGATGTGCCGCCGTCCGGGGAGCAGGCCCGGCAGGCTGTCGAACGTTTTGCGGCCCATGATCATCGCCGTGCCGCCGGTGACCCGCTTGAAATGCTTGAGGTCGGCGGGAAGGTGCCAGGGAAGCTTGCCGTCCTTGCCGATCACACCGTTATCGGCGCGGGCGACCACGATGGTGATTTCAGGTGCGCTCATTCCGTCACCCCGGCGAAGGCCGGGGTCTCGTGGAGACGCGCCGTGACCTCTTGTCCTAAGACCCCGGCCTCCGCCGGGGTGACGTTAGGCATCACACCGCCACCGGCGCCGCGATGTGCGGATGGGGATCGTATTCGCTGATCTCGAAATCCTCATACTCATATTCGTCGATCGCGGCCGGGCGACGCTTGATCGTCAACTTCGGGAGCGGGCGCGGCTCCCGGCTCAGCTGGAGACGAGCCTGCTCCAGATGGTTGGAATAGAGGTGACAGTCGCCTCCGGTCCACACGAACGTCCCGGGCTCCAGGCCGCATTGCTGGGCGAGCATGTGGGTGAGCAGCGCGTAGCTGGCGATGTTGAAGGGGACTCCGAGGAAAACATCGGCGCTGCGCTGGTAGAGCTGGAGGTTCAGCTTGCCGGCCGCGACCTGGGTCTGGAACAGACAGTGACAGGGGGCGAGGGCCATCTTGCCGATCTCGGCCGGGTTCCAGGCGGAGACGATCTGGCGGCGCGAGGCGGGATCGCGGTTGATGAGGGCGATGAGCTCCGCGATCTGGTCGATATGGACGCCGTCAGGACCCTCCCAGTCGCGCCACTGCTTGCCGTAGACGGGGCCGAGGTCGCCATTCTCGTCGGCCCATTCGTCCCAGATGCTGACCTTGTTCTCCTTGAGGTAGCGGACGTTGGTGTCGCCTTTCAGGAACCATAGCAGCTCGACGATGATCGAGCGCAGGTGGAGCTTCTTGGTGGTGAGGAGGGGGAAGCCCTTCGACAGGTCGAATCGCATCTGGTGGCCGAAGACCGACAGGGTGCCGACGCCGGTCCGGTCCTGCTGCGGCACGCCTTCGGAGAGAATCCGGGAAAGGAGATCGTGATAGGGCTGCATGAATGTCGTTATGGCGAGTGCCGAAGGGCTTTCCAAGCGTCGCCGCAGTCCATCCGAAATGAACTCCGATCCGGATCAATCGGGCTCCCCAAGGCAAGGCGTTGATGGCAAGCTTGGCCCATGGCCGCCGCCGCTCCCCGGATCGTCAGGACCGCCCGCGACGCGGCGTGCCTCTTCGAGCCCCGGCTGGTGGGCCGCCGCCGCGAGGCGCTTCTCATCGCCCACCTTGCCGGCGAGCGGAGGCTGCTTCGGCTCACCGAGGAAGGGAGGGGCGAAGCGGGGCGCATCGCCCTTCCGGTCCGCGCCATCATAGCGGACGCGATGCGGCTCGAATCCGCCGGCCTGATCCTGGCGCACTGCCATCCGAGTGGCGAACCGGAGCCCAGCCACGCGGATATCGTCGCGACGCGCAAACTCAGGGAGTTGGGCGCGGCGCTCGGCCTTACGCTGCACGATCATCTGATCTTTGCCGGCGGCGAGTGCCGGAGCTTCAGAGCGCTGGGGCTGCTCTAGCTTTCCCGCTCTAGGGCGCAGACGGGGATGTCGCGCGGCTCCGGCCGCTGTCCCGTGGCCTGGAACTGGGCGAAATAGGAATCGGAGTTCGGCAGCCGCTCGAACCGCGTGAGCTCATAGCCGACCGCGGCGAATTCGCAGACGAGCATCCTCGGCGGCGTGCCGTGGCGCGGTGTCGAGCGGTCCGGCTCCACGACGACGACGCTGCCATCGCGCTTCAGCGCCGGCCGCAGATTCCACAGGAACTCGCTCGGCCGCTCGATCTCATGGTACATGTGGATGAGGAGGATGCGGTCGAACGAGGCGGCGGGCAGCATCGGATCGCTGGGGAGACCGAGCTTCACGGCGACATTGTCGAGCCGCTCCCGGGTGACGCGCTGCGCTAGCGCGTCCCGCGTCTCCGGAATGATGTCCTGAGCGAGCACCCGGCCTTCCGCGCCGACCAGCGGTGCCAGGCGAACGGTATAATAGCCTTCGCCGGCGCCGATATCGGCGACGGACATGCCGGGCTGGATGCCCGCCAGCTCGACCACCTTCTCGAATTCGCCCGCGCTGTCGCGGGCGTCCTCGTTGGAGTAGCGGGGCGAAACGATGGGCGCCACCGGCCGCTGAGGTTCGGGAAAAGGGGATTCGTTCGGCGTTTCCCGGCAGCCGATCGCCAGCAGCGACAGCGCGAGGACCCTAGTCGACATCTTCGACTTCGACGCTCTCGCCGGTCACGCGCTGCGAAAGCGCCGCGGCCATGAACCGATCGAGGTCGCCGTCGAGCACGTCGGACGGCGCGGTGGAGGTGACGCCCGTGCGCAGGTCCTTCACCAGCTGATAGGGCTGGAGCACATAGGAGCGGATCTGGTGGCCCCAGCCGATATCGGTCTTGGTCGCCTCGGTCGCATTGGCCTCGGCCTCGCGCTTCTGGAGCTCGAGATCGTAGAGGCGGGCGCGCAGCTGGTTGAACGCCTCGGCACGATTCTTGTGCTGCGATCGCTGGTTTTGGCACTGAACGACGATGCCGGTCGGAAGATGGGTGATGCGCACGGCCGAATCGGTGGTGTTGATGTGCTGCCCGCCCGCGCCCGAGGCGCGATAGGTATCGATGCGCAGCTCGCTCTCGTTGACCTCGATGTCGATATTCTCGTCGATCACCGGATAGACCCACACGCTCGAAAAGCTGGTGTGGCGGCGGGCGTTGGAATCATAGGGGCTGATCCGGACCAGCCGGTGCACGCCGCTTTCCGTCTTGGCCCAGCCATAGGCGTTCTCGCCCTTCACCAGCAGGGTGGCCGATTTGATGCCGGCCTGCTCGCCGGCATGATAGTCGACCAGCTCCACCTTCATGCCGTGGCGCTCGGCCCAGCGCGTGTACATGCGCTGGAGCATCTCGGCCCAATCCTGGCTCTCGGTGCCGCCGGCGCCGGCATTGACCTCGATATAGGTGTCGTTGCCGTCGGCTTCGCCGGCGAGAAGGGCCGAGACCTTGTCCTTCTCCGCCCGCTCGGCGAGCGCGGCGAGGGCGGTGACGGCGTCGTCGACCAGGCCCTCATCGCCCTCGGCCTCGGCCATCTCCATCAGCTCGATCGTGTCCTCGAGTTCCTTTTCGATCGCCTTGGTCGCACCGATCGCCTCGTCCAGGCGGCGGCGCTCGCGCATCACCGACTGGGCCTGCTTGGCATCGCTCCAAAGGTCGGGGTCCTCGACGCGCGCATTGAGCTCGTCGAGCCGGCGCAGCGCCCGGTCCCAATCGAGGAAGCGGCGCAGGAGGTCGAGCGCGGACCTGATCTGATCGACATGGGCTTGCGCTTCAGCGCGCATATTGGGTTCCCTCGAATTTGGTCGTCATTCCCGCGAAAGCGGGAATCCAAGCGGCGGCTACGCCTCATCCCAACTTCGTATGGATTCCCGCTTTCGCGGGAATGACATTTTCCGGGCGGCGTTAGTAAATCCCGCCCTCTCTTTGCAAGAAGTCGCTGTCGTCCGCCTGGCGCGTCGCGGTGGCGCGGCGGACCGGAGCCGTTGCCGATTCCCGCTCGGCGATCTGCTCGCGGCGGATCGAGCGGCGCGGCTCGGTTTCCGGCTTGAACGCTTCCCAGATCACCGCGGCCTTGGGGTCTTCGCCCGTGGGCCAGGTGCCGAACACCTTGCGACCCGAGCGCCGGTCGATCCGCACCCAGCGAATGCCGGCCGGGGCCCGGAACTGGACCTTCGGACGATCGACGATGGTGGCGCGGGCGAACTCCTCGAAGATCGGCGCGGCGATGCGGCCGCCCTGCGCCCAGCCGCCGAGGCTTCGGGGCCGGTCGTAACCGACATAGACGCCGGTGACGATGTCGGGCGTGCCGCCGATGAACCAGACGTCGTTGGGGCCGGAGGTGGTGCCGGTCTTGCCGAACAGCGGCCGGTCAAGGTCGCGCAGTCGCTGCGCGGTGCCGCGAGTGACGACGCCCTCCAGCATGTGGACGACCTGATAGGCGGTCATCGGGTCCATCAGCTGCTTCGTGCGAAGCGGCGGCCGCGGCATCGGCTTGCCGTCCCAGTCGGGCGCGTCGCAGCCTTCGCAGGGTCTGGTATCGGTGCGGTAGATGACCTTGCCGTGCCGGTCCTGGATATAGTCGATCATCGTCGGCTTCACCTCCTTGCCGTTGTTGGCGAGGATGGCAAAGGCGTTGGTCATCTGCATCACAGTGGTCTCGCCGGCGCCTAGCGAGATCGAGATGTAGTTGGGATAATCGCCGACGCCGAGCGCCTTGGCCAGGCGGGTGATGCGCTCCATGCCGGTCTGGTTGGCGGTGCGCACGGTCATCAGGTTGCGCGACTGTTCGAGGCCCCAGCGCATCGTCTGCGGCCCCGCGTTGCGGCCTGAATAGTTGCGGAAGCATTTCTGCCCCAGGCCCGCGCCTTGCCAGACGCAGAACGGGCCGTCGACGATGATCGAGGCCGGCGTCATGCCGCTGTCGAGCGCGGCCGAGTAGACGATCGGCTTGAAGGTGGAGCCGGGCTGGCGCTTGGCCTGGGTGGCGCGGTTGAAGACGGATTCGCGCACGTCCCACCCGCCCTGCATGGCGAGGACGCGGCCGGTCGACACCTCCTCGACCACCATGCCGCCCGACACCTCGGGGATGGAGCGGAGGGCGTAGCTGTCGCCGTTGCGCTTCACGGCGATGATCATGCCCGGCTGCAGGAAGCTGAAGGCCGGCGTGCCGGTGCCGCGCTTCGGCATGTCCGCAGCCGAAGCGGGGAGGGTCCCGGTCGATCCGTCGGTGAAGCCGATCGTGGCGCTGCCGCCCTCCTTGGACAGGACCACGGCCGCGCGCCAATCGTCGTAGCCGACTCCGAAAGGCGCGGCGGCCAACTGGTTCCGCCAGCCCTCCGACACGTCGATGCTGAGCCCCGGATCGCGCCAGCCCTTGCCGCCGGCAAAGCGCATCAGCCCGTCGCGGAATGCCTTTTCGGCGGCTTTCTGCATCTCCGGATTGTAGGAGGTGCGAACCCACAGGCCGCCCGAATAGACGCCGTGCGGCCCGTCCTCGATGTCCTCGCCGAATTTGGAGACGAGCAGGCGGCGGACCTCCTCCATATAATAGCCGCCGACATTCTCGACGCTCTCGCGCGGGCCGTTGATGATGCCGAGCGGCGCGGCCTGCGCCTCGGCGCGTTCGGCGGCGGTGATGAAGCCGTTCCGCTCCATCTCGCCCAGCGCCCAGTTGCGGCGGGCGATGGCGCGCGCCTCTTGGTGCGGGCGGTTGTAATTATTCGGGGCCTTGGGGAGAATGGCCAGGTAGGCCATTTCCGCTAGGGTCAGATCGTCGACATCCTTGTCGAAATAGGCGCGGGCTGCCGCCTGCACGCCATAGGCGTTGCGGCCGAGGAATATCTGGTTGAGGTAGAGTTCGAGAATCTGCTCCTTGGTCAGCACGTCCTCGATGCGGCGGGCGAGGAAGGCCTCCTTGACCTTGCGGGTGTAGCTGAGCTCGTTCGACAACAGCAGGTTTTTGGCGACCTGCTGGGTGATGGTGGAGGCGCCGACCGGTCGGCCGCTGCTGGTGAGGTTGGTGAAGATGGCGCGAATGATGCCCGGATAGTCGATGCCGCCATGTTGGAAGAAGGTCTTGTCCTCGGCCGAGATGAAGGCCTCGATCATCTGGCGCGGATATTCCTCATATTCCAGCTCGACGCGCCGCTCGCGCGCATAGGTCTGTACGATCTCGCCGTTGATGCCGCGGACATGGGTGGGAAGAGCCGGCTCGTAGGTCAGCAGCGTCTCGGCCGAAGGCAAACCGCGCGCGAAGACGAGCCAGAGAGCAATATAGGCGAGGATCGGGATCGCCAGCAGGACAGCGGCGATCTTGGCCCAGCGATGAGCCCATAGCCGGCGAAGCGCCGGGCCGATCTCGCCCATGTCGCGCCGGAGGGTGAAACGCATGCTGCTATTGCTGGTCTCGGTCATGCCGTCCGCTCTAGACGATCATCAGGGCGGGGTGAAGGACTGCGCTGACGTTGAAATGCATCTCGTCTCAACTTTGAGCGGCAACGATCTCGTCGGCGAAATGAGCCTCGATCGCGCGGCGCATGCCGATAGCAATCTGTTTCTGGCCCTCGGCTGAATGGATGTAGGCCGCATCCTTCGCGTTGGTAAGATAGCCTGACTCGAACAGTATGGAGGGGATGTCCGGCGCCTTCAGCACGATCAGCGAGGCGAAGCGGTGATAGTCCGGCCGGAACGGGAAGAAGGGCGAGGCTTCTCGCTTCAGCAGCTGGGCGAAGTCGGCCGAGCGGTTCATGCTCTCGCGCTGGGCAAGGTCGATGAGGATGCGGTCCACGCCCGCATCGCCGGCGAGCCCTGCGCCGTTGATCAGGCCGGTCCGGTTCTCGCGCGCGGCGAGCAGGGCCGCCTCACGGTCCGACGCCACCTCGGATAGCGTGTAGATGGTGGCGCCATGCGCCTCGTCGTTGCGCGGCGCCGCATCGGCATGGACGGAGATGAACAGGTCGGCGCCGAGACGGCGCGCAATTTCATAACGGTCGCGGAGCTCGATGTAGCGATCGTCGTCGCGGGTGAGGGCAACGCGCACCCGGCCGGAGGCGGCGATCTCATCGCGAATGGCGCGGGCCAGGGCGAGCGTCACCGCCTTCTCGAAAGCCGCATCGTGGGGGGAAGTGGCGCCGGGGTCCCGGCCACCATGGCCCGCGTCGATGACGACCAGCGGCCGATCGGGATCGTCGGGGCCCAGTATCGGTGGTAGGTCGGCGTCGTTGAGCGCGGGTTCGTCGAGGACGATAGTAACCCCCGCGGCTCGCTTGTCATCGGCGTCGGTTACCGAACGCAGCGCCAGGTCCGGCACGAGGGCCAGGAGCAGGGAAAGCAGGACGGAAAGGAGCCCCATGAGGGCATATTGCCGCGCCACGTCCCGCCCGGTCCAGTGAAAAGGGCGGCGCCTAAACAGTTGCCGCTTCGCTCCCTAAATGCTAGCACCGAGCTTCGGTTCGAGAGGACACGGGACCAGTCTCCGTCAGCATCGAATCGAGCGAATTACGCCGGCCGTCTCGCGCCGGCCACCTAGGTTGACGCTGCATGAGGCATAATTCCCCGAAAATTCAACGCCCCCTTATGGGTTCAGGCGTGGCGGGGACTTTGCAACCGGCATTAGCGATCCGGCAGCTTTGCGCAGCAGACGCACTTTTGACTTCAACCCGGACAACCAAGGCGCGCGCCCCATCGGTCGCGCCTTCGTCCCTATTCGAGCGCGCGCGCCGCCTGCTCAATCAAGCGTCGTGCGCGTGGAGTGATATAAATGACAATGCGCATGTTGATCGACGCGCGCCACCAGGAAGAAACCCGGGTGGCGGTGGTCAAGGGAAATCGGATCGAGGAGTTTGATTTCGAATCCGCCGAGCACAAGCAGCTCAAGGGGAATATCTATCTAGCCAAGGTCACTCGGGTTGAGCCGTCGCTTCAGGCGGCGTTCGTCGACTATGGCGGCAACCGCCACGGCTTCCTGGCTTTCTCCGAAATCCATCCCGATTATTACCAGATCCCCAAGGAGGACCGCGAGGCGCTGCTTCGCGAGGAGGCGGAGCATGCCGCCGAGGAAGAGCGGCTCCGCGCGGCCGAGGAGAAGCGCCTCGACGAGAGCGGTTCCACCGACGAATTCGAGGCTGAGGGTGAAATCGAAGGCGACGAGGTCGAGGTCTCCGATGAAGACGCTCCGCCGCCGGCTGAGGAGGCCGAGAGCGCGCCTGAGGAAAATGCCGCCGACGAATTGAGGAAGAAGCGCCAGGCGCTGCGCCGCCGCTACAAGATCCAGGACGTCATCCGGCGCCGCCAGGTGCTGTTGGTTCAGGTCGTCAAGGAAGAGCGCGGCAACAAGGGCGCGGCGCTCACCACCTATCTCAGCCTTGCCGGCCGCTATTGCGTGCTGATGCCGAACACGAGCCATGGCGGCGGCATCAGCCGCAAGATCTCGAACGGTGCCGACCGCAAGCGCCTGAAGCAGATAATGGGGGAATTGAACCTGCCCAAGACGATGGGCTGCATCGTCCGCACGGCCGGCCTCTCCCGCACCAAGACCGAGATCAAGCGGGACTTCGACTATCTCGCTCGGCTCTGGGACGAGATTCGCGAGAAGACGCTCCAGTCCTCGGCTCCGGCGCTGATCTACGGCGACAGCGACCTCATCAAGCGCGCGATCCGCGACATCTACAATCGCGACATCGAGGAAGTGATGGTCGAGGGCGAGGAAGGCTATAAGGCCGCGCGCTCCTTCATGAAATTGCTGATGCCCAGCCATGTCCGGCGCGTGAAGCAATATGCCGATCCAGTGCCGCTGTTCCAGCGCCACGGGGTCGAGGACCAGCTGGCTGGCATGTATCAGCCGCTCGTCCAGCTGAAGTCGGGCGGTTACTTGGTCATCAACCCGACCGAGGCTCTGGTTTCCATCGACATCAACTCGGGTCGCTCGACCCGCGAACACAATATCGAACAGACCGCCTTCGCGACCAACATCGAGGCCGCGAACGAGATCGCCCGCCAGCTGAGGCTGCGCGACATGGCCGGCCTCGTCGTCATCGACTTCATCGACATGGAATCCTCCGGCCATATCCGGAAGGTCGAGAAGGCGATGAAGGAGGCGCTGAAGAATGATCGCGCCCGCATCCAGGTCGGTCGCATCTCTTCCTTCGGTCTTATGGAGATGAGCCGTCAGCGGCTGCGCACCGGCGTGCTCGAAGCGTCCACCAAGCCCTGTCCGCATTGCGAAGGCACCGGCCTGATGCGCACGGCATCCTCGGCCGGCCTCTCGGCGCTCCGGATGCTGGAGGACGAGGCGGCGCGCGGACGCGGCAGCCGCATCGTGCTGCGCGCCGGCCGCGAGGCCGCCGTCTATGTGCTCAACAAGAAGCGCCACGAGATCGCCGAGGTCGAGGAGCGCTACGGCGTCGTCGTCGAGGTGCTGATCGACGAGAGCTTCGAAGGCGCCAAGATGAGCGTCGAATCGGTCGGCCCGCCGCCGACGCAGCGGCCGCGCTTCGAAAAGGTCGCCGAGCCCGTCGTCGACGAGGAAGAGGATTTTCTCGAAGAGGATTTCGAGGAAGAAGAGGAAGCGGCCGAGGAGCCGCGCCCGGCGCGCGGCGAGCCTCAGCGCGAACGCGAGCGTTCCGAAGAGGGCGAGGGTGAACGCGGCCGCAAGCGCCGTCGCCGGCGCGGCCGTCGCGGCGGCCGCCGTCGTGGCGGCGAGGAAGGCGGCGCCGAGCGGCCGCTAGCCGAAACCCAGGAGGCTGTCGCTACCGAGGAGGTCGCGGTGGACGCGACCGAGTTGGAGGCTCAGCCGGTGACTGAAGCTCCGGTCGACGAGATAGCCCCGGAAGAGCCGAAGAAGACCCGCCGCCGTCCACGTGCCCGCAAGAAGGTCGAAGCGGGGGCGGAAGCGCCGGCCGCGGAGGAAGCGGTCGAGACGCCTTCCGCCGAGCCGGCGGTCGAACCCGTGCCGGAGATGGCCGAGGAGCCCGCGCCCACGCCCAAGCCCCGGCGGAGCCGCCGCAAGAAGGATGAGGCCGAAACCCCGCCGGCCGAGCCGGCGCCCGTGGCCGAAGCGCCGCCGGCCGAGCCGGAGCCGACTCCCGAGGCGGCCAAAGACGGCCAGGAGCTTCCCGAAAAGCCCAAGCGGCGGAGCCGCGCGCGCAAGGCGCCCGAACCCGCGCCCGAGGCCCCGGTTCTGGAGCGGCAGTTGGCCGAGGACGGCGAAGTCTCCGATATCGAAAGCGACGGCGGGACGCCCCGTCGCGGCTGGTGGCAACGCACGTTCGGCGGTTGATCGGCGGCTGCTATGATCGGGTCCGCGCCTCTGCTAAATCCGGCGCGGACCCGTTTCATGTCGGGTTCAGGCGTGGACGTAGATAGGGCGAGCCATGGCTGAAGCATCCGAGGCAGCGCGCGAGCGGGGCCGTTTTCTAGCCCGGCTGGTCATGCTGCTGAGCCTGAGCTTCGCGCTCATGGTGCAGCCGGCGATGGCGCAGTCGATCCTTCGGGATGCCGAGACGGAAGCCTTCTTCCGCGACATGTCGCGGCCCATCGTCGAGGCGTCCGGCCTCCAGCCCGACAACGTCAACATCGTGCTGTTGCACAGCGACGACATCAACGCCTTCGTCGCCGGCGGCCAGATAGTGTACGTCTATTCGGGCCTGCTCACCGCCGCCGAGTCGGCGAACGAGGTGCAGGGCGTGGTAGCCCACGAGCTCGGTCACATCACCGGCGGGCACATCGTTCGTTTCGGTGAAAGCGCCAAGGCGGCGACCGGCATTACCCTGCTGTCGCTGGTGCTCGGCGCCGCCGCCATGGCGGCCGGCGCGGGCGAGGCCGGGGCCGGCATCATGGCGGCCGGGCAGCAGGCGGCGATGAGCCAGTTCCTCGCCTATAGCCGCACCCAGGAATCCTCGACCGACCAGGCCGGCGCCAAATATCTGTCCAAGGCCGGCATCAGCGGCAAGGGCTCGCTCGCCTTCTTCCGGCGGCTCCAGAACATGGAATACCGCCTCGCCATCCCGCAGGACAATGCCTATGCCCGCACCCACCCGCTGACGGGCCAGCGCATCAGTGTCCTCGAAAATCTCTACGAGAATGATCCGGCCTGGGACACGCCGACCGACCCCGAACTGGAAGCCCGCTTCCAGCGGGTCAAGGCCAAGCTCGCGGGCTATGTCCTCGATCCCAAGCAGACGTTGATCCGCTATCCGGAGACGGACCAGAGCATCCCCGCCCGCTATGCCCGCGCCTATGCCTGGCACAAGAGCGCCTATCCGGACAAAGCCGAGGCGGAGGTCAACAGCCTGCTCGCTGAGAAGCCGAACGATCCCTATTTCCTCGAGCTGAAGGGCCAGATCCTGCTTGAATCGGGAAAGCCCGCGGAGGCGCTCGCCTCACTCCGCAAGGCGGTGGCGATCGCGCCCAGGGAGCCGCTCATCTCGGCGCTGCTCGGCCACGCCCTGATCGCGACCGAAGATCTCGACAATTTCGAAGAGGCCAAGAAGGTGCTTCGCGCCGCCGTGGTGCGGGACAACAGCAACCCCTTCGCCTGGTATCAGCTCGGCATCGTCTACGACCGGGAGGGGGACCATGCCCGCGCCTCCCTGGCCACGGCCGAGCGCTATAATCTCGAGGGCCGGGCGAAGCTCGCGCTGGCCAGCGCCGAGCAGGCGATGAAGGGCATACCCACCGGCAGCCCGGACTGGATCCGGGCCCAGGATATCGCCATGGTCTCCCGCGCCGCGGTGGAGAAGGACAAGAGACGCTAGTGGAGACGAGCCCGGGGGGAGTGCGCGGCTCGGCCGAACGCATGTCGAAGGACTGGAAGACGATCGTGGGAGCGGGGCTCGCCGGCCTGCTGCTCGGCGGCGGGGCGGTGGCGCTCGCGCTCCAAAGCGGCGCTGCGGGCGACCCGGACCGGCAACAGGTCGAGCGGATCGTGCGCGACTATCTTCTGGCCAACCCGGAAATCATCCCGGAGGCGGTGCAGGTTCTCCAGGGACGGCAGCTCGCCAAGGCCGTCGACGCCAACCGCGCGGCCTATGAGACGCCGTTCGGAAGCGCCTGGGCGGGCAATGAGAAGGGCGACGTCGTGCTGGTCGAGTTCTTCGATTATGCCTGCGGCTTCTGTCGCCAGAGCAATCCCGACGTCGAACGCCTCCTCAAGGAGGACGAGAATCTGAAGGTCGTCTGGCGCGAGCTGCCGGTGCTGGGGCCGGGCAGCGAGGCGGCGGCCGAGGTCAGCCTCGCCGCCGCGCGCCAGGGCGACTTCCTCGCCTTCCACGAGACGATGTTCGATCTGGGCCGGCCCACCGAAGCCAATATCGCCGAGGCTCGGCAAAAGGTGGGCGTCGCCTCGGCCCTGCCGGCGCCGACGGTCCAGGCGGAGCTGGAGAAGAATTTCCAGCTCGCCCGCGCCATCGGTGCCACCGGCACGCCGACCTTCGTCGTCGGGGATCAGGTGCTGCAGGGCGCGGTGGGCTACCAGGCGCTCAAGGAAGCCATCGCCGAAGCGCGCGCGAAGGGATAGCAGCGGCCTCTTGAAGCCGCGATTTCGAGGGAGTGATCATGGCGAGAGAGCATCATTATACCGTCGGGTTGAATTGGACCGGCAACGAGGGGAGCGGCACGGCTTCCTATCGGGGTTACAGCCGCTCCCATGTGCTGAGCGGGAAGGGAAAGCCGGACATTACCGGCTCCTCCGATCCGCATTTCCGGGGCGATGCGGCGCGCTGGAACCCGGAAGAGCTGCTGGTCGCCGCGCTCTCCGCCTGTCATCAGCTCGCCTATCTCCACCTGTGCGCGGTAAACGGCGTCGTGGTGACTGCCTATGAGGACGAAGCCGAAGGCGTCATGGTCGAGGAGCCGGGCGGGGCCGGCCAGTTCTCCAGCGTCGTGCTTCGCCCGAAGGTCACGGTTTCGGCGGATTCGGATGCCGAAAAGGCGAAGGCGCTCCACCATGATGCGCACGCGGTCTGCTTCATCGCCCGGTCGATGAACTTCCCGGTTTCGCACGAGCCGGTGATCATGGTCGAGGAGCGGGAGACGGCATGAGCAAGCTTCGTCGGGAAGACGCGGTCAATGCGGACTGCCCCTGGTCAGGCGAGCCGATCAGCCGGGATGCGCTCACCCTCTATCGCGGCCATGTCGTCGGCTTCTGCAACCCCGGCTGCCGCGACAAGTTCGAGCGGGCGACGGCGGCGTTCGACCAGGCGATTGGCGAGTAACCGCTACTCGCCCTTGAAGCCCTGAGCGACGACGTACCACTCCGACGAGCCCTTGCGGCTGGCCGGGGGCTTGGCGTGCTTCACGGTCACGAAATTGCGCTTGAGCTCGGCCACCAGCGCCGAATCCGCTCCGCCTGCCAGCACCTTGGCGACGAACGCGCCGCCGGGGCGCAGCACCTCGGTCGCGAAGAGCAGGCCCGCCTCGACCAGCGCCATGGTGCGCAGGTGGTCGGTCTGTGGATGACCGACGGTATTCGCCGCCATGTCGGACAGGACGAGGTCGGCGGGGCCGCCCAGTGCCTCTTTCAACAGCTCCGGCGCCTTCTCGTCCATGAAGTCCATCTGGAGGAGGGTGGCGCCCTCGATCGGATCGGTGGGGAGGAGGTCGATGCCGACGACGGTCGATTGCGGCAGCCTCTGCCGCACCACCTGGCTCCAGCCGCCCGGCGCCACGCCGAGGTCGACGATGCGCTTGGCGCCCTTCAGGAAACCGAACCGCTCGTCCAGCTCGATCAGCTTGTAGGCCGCGCGCGAGCGATAGCCTTCCGCCTTGGCGCGCTTCACATAAGGGTCGTTCAGCTGCCTCTCGAGCCAGCGGGTCGAGCCGACCTTCCGACCCTTCGCGGTCTTCACGCGGGTCTTCAGACCGCCGCTCCTTCCGGACACGTCCCGGCTCATATGCGGTGGCCGTCGCGCGCCATCAGCGAGCGCAATATGCCTTCGCGAATGCCGCGGTCGGCGACGCCTAGGATCTTGGCGGGCCAGATGTCCATGATGGCTTCCAATATGGCGCAGCCGGCGACCACCAGGTCGGCGCGCTCATGACCGATGCAGGGCAGCTCCGAACGTTCGGCCAGCGACATCCGCGACAGCTTGGTGCTGACCTCCCGCATCGAATCGACCGGCACCATCAGCCCGTCGATCGCCCGGCGGTCGTAGCTTGGCAAGGCGAGATGGACGCTGGCCAGGGTGGTGACGGTGCCGCTCGTTCCCATCAGCCGGATATTCTCCTTCTCCGCCGGCAGCAGCTCGACGAAGCGGCGGAAGGCGTTGCGCACCCGCTCGCGCATCCGGCCGTAGGCGGCGAGCCGCTCGTCGGCGTCGGCGAAGTCGCGGCCTTCGCTTTCGGTCAGGGAGACCACGCCCCAGGGCGCGCTCCACCAGCATTTGATCCGCGGCACCACGCCATCCGTGTCGATCAGCACCAGCTCGGTCGAGCCGCCGCCGATGTCGAAGATGAGGGCAGGGCCCTCGCCGGGCTCCAGCAGCCGATGGCAACCGAGCATCGCCAGGCGTGCCTCTTCCTCGGGGGAGATGATGTCGAGCGCGATCCCGGTCTCATTATAGACCCGCTCGACGAAGTGGCGGCCGTTGGCGGCGCGGCGGCAGGCCTCGGTCGCCACCGAGCGCGCGAGCGAGACCCGGCGCCGGCGCAGCTTCTCGGCGCAGACGGAAAGGGCGGCGAGCGCCCGGTCCTGCGCCGCCTCGCTGATCCGGCCGCTGGCGGCGAGGCCTTCGCCGAGCCTCACCACCCTGGAAAAGGCGTCGATGACGGTGAAGCCGTTATCGGCCGGGCGCGCGACCAGGAGCCGGCAATTGTTCGTGCCGAGATCGAGCGCGCCGTAGGTGTGGCGAGGGGAATACCGCCGCGGTTGAGGGCGGATTTGGGCCGCATGAGCCGGCACGGGTCCCGGCGTTTGCGGAGCCGTGGCGGCTATGTGCGCCATGCTCGAAACCACTCTTATGTTCTCGTTCAGGCGACGTTTTGCCGCCTTTGACTTGCCGTCAAATTACATGGGATACCGCTTTGGGGCAAGCGGCGGCGCCCAGGGCCGTTGACAGCCTCCGCGCCGCCGCCTATTTCGCGCCCCTCTCTGCCCCGTCGTCTAATGGTAAGACTACGGACTCTGACTCCGTCAATCGTGGTTCGAATCCACGCGGGGCATCCATATACTCCCTCGCTTGCAAGCTCACCGGCGGATCGCACTGGTTGCGGGGCGCGTGATCGCTTATTGTCGCATGGCATCGGCGGGAGCTTCGCACCTTGCCAGGCGATCACCATTGCGCCGTATCGGCCCTGACGCATGTCGGCCTCGTCCGGTCGAGCAACGAGGATATGTGCGCCGTTCCCGGATGGACATCCGGGCCCGGGCGGGAGCGCTGGAGCGGCGGGCTTTCCGCCGACGGCGGCTGGGCGTTGGTCGCGGACGGCATGGGCGGCCATGCGGCGGGCGAGGTGGCGAGCGCGCTGATCGTCGAGGCGCTGGCGCCGCTGATGAGCGGTCTCGAGGATCGGCGCGATGTCACCGCCGCGCTCGATGAAGCCAATGCGCGCCTCCACGCTGCAACGGCCGCCGACCCCGTGCTGGCCGGAATGGGCACGACCATCGCCGGCCTGGTGCTGCGCGGGGAGGAGGCGCTGGCCTTCAACATCGGCGACAGCCGCATCTATCGGTGGACACCGGCCGGTCTCGCTCAGATCAGCATCGATCATGCGCTGGGCGGCGGCGTGTTGACCCAGTGCCTCGGCGGCACCGCCCGGCCTATGCCGCTCGACCCCTTCGTCGGGCGATGCCGCTGGGAGCCGCAGGGCCGCTTCCTTCTCTGTTCCGACGGGCTCACCAACATGGTGCCGGACACCGCCATCGCCCGCCTCCTCGCCAGCCGTTCGGAAGGGGCTGCCGATGCGCTGGTCGAGGCGGCGTTGGACGCTGGCGGCGTCGACAATGCCACCGTCGTGGTGATCGATCCGCCGCACTGAGCGTGAGAAACTCCGCGCCGTTGCCGTTCCAATTTTCACGCGTCGCCGCTAAGCCACGGCAGACAAGCTTTGAGGAGAGAGCGATGCGTAGGACGATCCTGGCGGTGCTGATGATGACGACGGCGGCCTGCACGACAACGCCGCCGGTCGAAACGCCGCCGCTGCCTCCGGCATCCGAATCCGCCCCGGCGCCCGAGGCGCCCGCGCCGACCCAGGAGGAGGGCTACGATCTTGCCGCGCAGCGCGCCAAGATCGCCCGCATCGACATGAATCCGGATACCAGCTTCCTCAGCGCCGAGGAGCGGCAGGTGGTGAACCTGCTCATCCAGGCTGCCGAGCTGATGAACCCCATCTACCTGCGCCAGCGCTACGTCCAGAATCCCGAGGTACGGAGCGCCATCGAGCGGACGCGCCGCGCCGATCAGGCGCTGCTGCTCGACATGTTCGATCTCCACTTCGGGCCGTGGGACACGCTCGCCGAGAACCGTCCCTTCTGGGGCACGACGCCTTGGCCGGAGGGCGCGGGCTTCTATCCGACCGATCTCACCAAGGCCGAGTTCGACGCCTATCTGGCCGCTCATCCGGACCAGCGCGAGGCGCTGACCAGCGGCTACACCGTGGTGCGGCGCCAGGGCGACGGCCTCGTCGCCATTCCCTATAGCGAGGAATATAAGCAGTGGCTCGAACCGGCGGCCAAGCTGCTGGAGCAGGCGGCGGCGATCACCGGCAATGCGAGCCTGAAGCGCTTCCTGACCCTCAGGGCCGAAGCCTTCCGCACCAACGAATATTATGAGTCCGAGCTCGCCTGGATGGACCTTGCCGACACGCCGATCGAGGTCGTGATCGGGCCCTATGAGGTCTATACCGACCGCCTCTACGGAACGAAGACGGCGTTCGAAGCCTTCGTCACCGTCAAGGACCCCGAGGCGAGCGGCGACCTCGACAAATACAAGGCGCTGCTGCGCGACATGGAGGCAAATCTCCCGGTCGAGGATCGCTACAAGAATTTCCAGCGGGGTTTTGAATCGCCGATCCTGGTCGCCGACCAGGTCCATGGCGGCGGCGACAATGTGCCGGGCGTCCAGACGATCGCCTTCAACCTGCCCAACGACGAGCGCGTGCGCGAAGCCAAGGGCGCGAAGAAGGTGATCCTCGCCAACGTGCTCGGAGCCAAATACGACCGCATCCTCGCGCCGATGGCGCCGTTCATCCTGGTGCCGGAGCAGGCCAAGCTGGTCGCCAAGAAATATATGACCAACGAGACTTTGTTCCACGAGCTGTCGCACAGCCTCGGGCCGGGCACGATCACCGTCGACGGGCGGCAGACGACCGTCAATGCCGAGCTGAAGGAGGTCTATTCCGCCAGCGAGGAGGGGAAGGCGGACGTGATGGGCGTCTACAACATCCTCTACATGATGGATCGGGGCGAGCTTCCCGCCGCCGAGCGGGAGCAGGCGCTGGCGACCTATTTCGCCGGCATCTTCCGCGCCGTCCGCTTCGGCATCGACGAGGCGCATGGGCGCGGCGCGGCGGTGCAGTACAGCTATTTGAAGGAGAAGGGTGCGTTCGCCTGGGACGAAAGCCAGCAACGCTTCCGGGTCGACTATGACAAGCTGGAGGCCGGCATCCGCGATCTGGTCGCCGATCTCGTCCGGCTGCAGGGCAATGGCGATTACGAGGGCACCAAGGCCTTCTTCGAACGCTATGCGCGGCTTGACGAGCATGCCGAGGCGGTGCTGGCCAATACCCGCGACATACCCGTCGATATCCAGCCCATCTATCCTGAGGCGGTGTAGCGGCCCATCGGCCTAGGTCGCGGGTGGCGACGGCACGTCCTCGTGCTGCGGGGCGGGTTCGTGCGGCTGCTCGGTGAAGCCTTCGATCCCGGCGAGTTCCTCGGTGTCGCGGCTGATTTCCACGTCGCTGGCGGCGTAGAGCACGGTCAGCTTCGCCAGTGACTCGAGCGCGTGCATGTGGATGCGCTCGTAGCCGTGGCTGGCGTCGATGCCGAAGGTGATGAGCGCCGTGCGCACGTCCGCGCCGCCCTCGAGCGCCGAGGCGCTGTCGGAGCGATAGTAGCGGAAGACGTCGCGCTGGTGAGGGATGCCGTTTTCGCGGGCCAGGCGGATGAGCTTGCGGGTCAGGTGATAGTCGAACGGCCCGACCTGGTCGGCCATGGCGATGGTCGCCCCGAATTCGGAGCTGTTCTGCCCGGGCGCGGTCGTGCCGTTGTCGATCGAGACCATCGAGACGACATGATCGAGCAGCACCGCCGAGGCGCCGGAGCCGACCTCTTCGGTGATGGTGAAGATGAAATGGACGTCGACCGGCGTCTCGATCTTGGCGTCCACCATGGCCTTCAAGGCCGCGAGCGAGACGGCGCAGCCCGCTTTGTCGTCGAGATGACGGGAGACGATGTAGCCATTGTCCAGGAATTCGGGCTGCGGATCGATGGCGACGAAGTCTCCCACATGGACCCCGAGCGCCTCGGTGCTCTTGCGGTCGTAGCTGTCGGCGTCGATGCGCACCTCGACCTGGCTCCAGGCGACGGGCTGCGTATCCACCTCCTCGTTGAACGTGTGGCCGGAGGCTTTGAGCGGCAGAATCGAGCCGCGGAAACTGCCTTCGTCGGTGAACAAGGTGACTCGCGCACCCTCGGCGAAGCGGGACGACCAGTGGCCGATCGGGACCAACTCGAGCCGGCCATTGTCCTTGATCCGCTTCACGGTCGCGCCGAGCGTATCGAGATGGGCGACGACGGCGCGCGCGCCGTCTTGCCTGTGTCCGCGATAGCAAGCGAGGATGGCGCCGCGGCGGGTGACGCTGTGATCGATGCCGAGCCGCCCCAGTTCCTCGCTCACATAATGGACGATCGTGTCCGTATAGCCGGTGGGGCTGGGGATCGAGAGCAGCGCCTCGAGCTGCGCCTTCAGATAATCGGTATCAATGGCCGGTGCCGGCATCGGTCTTCCTCATATGATGGTCCCGCGCCGCCGCCGGCATGCTCATCGGGAAGAGCAGGTCGATGAAACGCTCCGCCGTCGGCTGCGGCTCGTGATTGGCAAGGCCGGGGCGTTCATTGGCCTCGATGAAGACGTAGCCGGGCTCGGCGGGGTTCCTCACGATGAAGTCGACCCCCACCACCGGTATGTCGATGGCGCGGGCGACCGTCACCGCCGCCTCGACGAGCCGCGGATGCACCAGCGTCGTCACGTCATGGATGGTGCCGCCGGTGTGGAGATTGGCGGCCTTGCGCACGGGAAAGGCGATGCCTTCCTTCGGAACGTCGTCGAGTGTGAAACCAGCCTTGTCGACGCAGCGCTCCGTCTCAGCGTCGAGGGGGATGGTGGATTCCCCGCCCGTGGCCGCCGCCCGCCTGCGGCTCTGCCGCTCGATCAGGGCGCGCACGCTGTCGCGGCCATTGCCCATCACTTCGGCCGGCCGGCGGATCGCGGCGGCGACCAGCTTGAAGCCGATGACGATCAGGCGAAGATCCTCGCCCGGATGATAGCTTTCGACGATGACGCGTCCCGGATGGGCCGACGCGTTCTCGACGGCGCGATCGACGCTCTCCATCGTGTCGAGATCGACGGCGACGCCGCGCCCCTGCTCCCCGCGCGCCGGCTTCACGACCAGCGAACCGTGGCGCTCCAGCAGCGCCGCCACGGCCTCGCGATCGCCCGCCTCGACCTGATCGGGAACGCTCACACCGGCCGCCTCGACGATGCGGCGGGTAAGGGCCTTGTCGTCGCAAATGGAGAGCGCGACCGCGCTGGTGAGCTCGCTCAACGACTCCCGGCACCGGATGACCCGCCCGCCGGACGAAAGCTGGAACAAGCCGCCCGCCGCGTCGAGCACGTCGACGCCGATGCCGCGCCGCCGCGCCTCGTTGATGATGATGCGGGCGTAGGGGTTCATGTCCTTGGCGGGATCGTGCCCGACGAACAGCCGCTCGTTGATGACGTTGCGGCGCTTCACCGAGAAAAGCGGCAGGCGGGCGAAGCCGAGCTTCTCGTAAAGCGCGATGGCGCCTTCATTGTCGTGCAGCACCGACAGGTCCATGCAGCCCGCGCCCCGCGCGATGAAATGCTCGGCGAGCCAGCGCACCAGCGCCTCGCCGACGCCGGCATGTCCCGTCTGCGGGTCGACCGCGAGGCACCAGAGCGAGGAGCCCTTCTGCGGATCGTCGAACGCACGGGCGTGATCGACGCCGGTGACCGTGCCGATCACGGCCCCGGTCTCCTCATCCTCGGCCACGAAATAGATGAGCTCGCGCCGCTCGCCCCGGCTCTCGAAGAAGTCGGGACGGACCTGGACCATGTTGTTGAGCGCGTAGATGCGGTTGACGGCATCGGCGTCCTGCTCCGCGATCATCCGCCGAATGAAGAAGCCGGAGGGCTTGCGATCCCAACCGCGATAGTTGGTGAGGTTCAATCGATAGGTGTGCGAGGGGTCGAGGAACAGCTCGGCCGGCGCAGTGCCGATGAGGACATGGGGGTCGCTCACATAGACGGCGATGTCACGCTGCTCCGGCCCTTCGGCCCGGATCTCCGAGACGAGCGTCGCCACATCGTCGAACGTGTTGGCGAATAGCAGCCGCCCCCAGCCGCAATCGACGATCGCGTTCGGCTCCGGCTTCTCGCCCTCGACATAATTATGCTGGCGATGGACGCGCTCCAGCCGCGCTTCGGTTTTCCGCTGTCTACGCCGCATCAGCCGACACCCTGCTGCTGCAGCCAGAGCTCGAGCAGCCCGACCTGCCACAGCTCCGAGCCCCGAAGCGGAGTGATATGCCCCGTGGGATCGTCGAACAGCGTCTGGAGATAGTCGCGCTCGAACAGGCCCCGCTCCTTCGCCGACTCCGACGTGAGCGCATCCCGCACGAGATCGAGATACGGGCCCTGGATATATTTGAGCGCCGGCACCGGGAAATAGCCTTTGGGACGGTCGATCACCTCCGACGGTATGACCTTCCTCGCCACGTCCTTCAGGATGCCCTTGCCCCCGCCGGCGAGCTTGAGGTCGGACGGGATGCGCGCGGCGAGTTCGGCCAACTCATGGTCGAGGAAGGGGACACGCGCCTCCAGACCCCAGGCCATGGTCATATTGTCGACCCGCTTCACCGGATCGTCGACCAGCATCACGGTGCTGTCGATGCGCAGCGCCTTGGCGACCGGATCCGCGGCGCCGGCGCGCGCGAAATGATCGCGGACATAATCCAGCGGCAAGGTCGCGCCATTGCGCCAATCCGGCCCGAGCTGGCGGTTCAGTGTCCCGGCGTCGCGGTCGAAAAAGGCCTTGGCATAAGTCGCGACCGGATCGTTCGCCCCGGCCATGGGCGGATACCAGTGATAGCCGCCGAATATCTCGTCGGCGCCCTGGCCGGACTGCACGACCTTGATGTGCTTCGCGACCTCGCGGGAGAGCAGATAGAAGCCGACATTGTCGTAGCTCACCATCGGCTCGGCCATCGCGGCGATGGCGCCGGGCAACTCCTTCAAGAGGTCGGACGAGGGGATGAAGAGCTGGTGATGATTAGTGTCGTAATGGCTGGCGATGAGGTCGGAATATCTGAACTCGTCGCCCTTCTCGCCATGCGCCTCCTCGAAGCCGATCGAGAAGGTGGAGAGGCCGTGCTGGCCCATCTCGGCGAGAAGGCCGACGATCAGGCTGGAATCGACCCCGCCGGAAAGCAGCACACCCACCGGCACGTCCGCCACCATCCGCCGCTCGACGGCGGTGCGGAGGGCGGAGAGTAGCATCTCCTCCCAATCACCCTTGCTGCGCTCGGCATCTCCGGAAGCCAGGCCGAAGGGCGGGTCCCAATAAACATGCTCCTGGGATGACCCGTCCGCCTCGATCACCCGCACCGTCGCCGGCGCCATCTTCCGGACGCCCTTCAGGATGGTCCAGGGCGGCGGCACGACCGCGTGCCAGCTCATGTAGAATTGCAGCGCCTCGGGATCGATCGACGTGTCGACGTCCCCGGCCGCGACGATGCCCGGCAGGGTCGAGGCGAAGCGCAGCCGCCCCGGCGTTTCCGAATAATAGAGCGGTTTGATGCCGAACCGGTCGCGCGCCAGCACCACGCGTCCGCTCTCCCGCTCGTGAATGGCGAAGGCGAACATGCCGTGGAAGCGCTCGACGCAGTCCGTGCCCCAGGCGTGATAGGCCTTGAGGATCACTTCGGTGTCGCCGCCGGAGAAGAAGCGGTAGCCCTGCCCCTCCAGCTCCTCGCGCAGCGCCCGGTAATTGTAGATGCAGCCGTTGAAGACGATGTCGAGCAACAACTCGGGATCGCTCATAGGCTGGGCGGAGCGGTCGGAGAGGTCGATGATTTTCAGCCGCTGATGGCCCAGGCCCACCCGTCCGCGCATCAGCTGGCCGCAGGCATCCGGCCCGCGGCGCTCCTGGCTCGCCATCATCCGCGCCACCGCGGCGGCATCGGCGATGCCGCCGTTGAAATGAATCTCGCCCGCTATGCCGCACATGGGCAGCGGGCCTGGTCGTTGATGTGTGGCATGCCTTTAAGGGTAAGGATGTAGACGGTCATTACAAGTTGGGCTCGGTCTTTCGAGCACGTAAATCGTCATTCCGGCGAACGCCGGGACCCAAGAACACCGTTGATTTTCGGTGAAGCGGCGACCTCATAGCATTTCTGGCAACCACTATGTTCTTGGGTTCCGGCGAACGCCGGGATGACATTCTTTGCAAATTCGGCTCGGCTCTGGGACAATCTTCGGTATGGAAATGGAGGCCATCCTTGCCGAGGTCGCCGCCGCCGTGGAGCCGCACCGCGGCGCCGGGAAGGTGGCGAGCTACATCCCGGCCCTCGCCGAGGTCGATCCCCGCAAGTTCGGCATCGCCATCGTGGACGGGCAGGGGCGGTATCACTGCGCCGGCGACTGCGACGAATCTTTCTCGATCCAGAGCATTTCCAAGGTCTTCACCTTCGCCCTGGCGCTGGAGCGGGTCGGCCCCGTCCTGTGGAAGCGGGTGGGGCGCGAGCCTTCCGGCAGCCCGTTCAACTCGATCGTCCAGCTCGAGCGCGAGAACGGCATCCCGCGCAATCCCCTGATCAATCCCGGCGCAATGGTCGTCACCGACCAGCTTATCGGCGATCGCGGCGCCGATGCCTTCGTCGAGGAGCTTCTCGCCCTGCTGCGCGAAGAGGCGGAGGACGACAGCGTCTTCATCGATGATCGTGTCGCGCAATCGGAATCGGAAACCGGCGCCCGCAATCGCAGCCTCGCCTGGTTCATGAAGGCGTTCGGCCGCCTCGACAATGACGTGGAGACGGTGCTCTCCGCCTATTTCCGCCACTGCGCCCTGGCCATGTCGTGCCGCCAGCTCGCCCGGGCCGCCCTTTTCCTGGCCTTCGACGGCCGCGATCCGGTGACCGGCCGCCGCGTGGTCGCCTCGCGCCGCTGCCGCCGCGTCAATGCGATGATGATGCTCTGTGGCCATTACGACAATTCGGGCGAGTTCGCCTTCCGCATCGGCCTTCCCGGCAAGAGCGGCGTCGGCGGCGGTATCCTCGCCATCGCGCCGGGCAAGGGCTCGATCGCCGTATGGTCCCCCGGCCTCAACGCCGCCGGCACGAGCCAGGTTGGCGCGATGGCACTCGAAAAGCTGGTCGAACGAACGGGCTGGTCCGCGTTCGTGTGACTGGACGTCACCCCGGCGAAAGGCGGGGGCCAAGAACAGGGGATTTGGCAGCTTGGGAGGGCTCCCCGTTTCATCCCAAACCGCCGGTGTTCTTGGCTCCCGGCGTGCGCCGGGATGACGGCGCGGCTCGGGATAGTGGACACGTCACCCCGGCGAAAGCCGGGGCCCAAGAACAGGGGATTTGGGTGATGCGCGCGGGCGCTTGCCGCTCCACCTCCAATGAAGCTGTTCTCGGTTCTCGCCTTCCGCCGGGATGACGGCGCGGCTCAGAAAATAATCGCTCCCGCCAGGAAGGCGACGGCGGCGATGATCCAGTCCCGCTGCTGCATGCTTCTGATGAAATCCATGACACACTCCTTTTGAGGGCGGAACGAAGAAGCAGGGGTCCTGGTTGCAGCACCCGCAAGCGGCTGACCGCGTTTCGCAGACGTCCGGGGGTGAATATTCCAACCCGATCCGTTAGAGGGGTCCCGCCGAACCACCGGAGTCGAGAACAGGGTGACGGACGCTGAGACAGCCCTCCTGCTGGCGCGGATCCAGTTCGCGTTCACCATCTCGTTCCACTTCATCTTCCCGGCCTTCTCGATCGGCCTCGCTTCCTATCTGGCGGTGCTGGAAGGGCTGTGGCTGAGGACGGGAGACAGCGTCTATCTCAACCTCTTCCGCTACTGGATGAAGATCTTCGCCATCGCTTTCGCGATGGGCGTCGTCTCCGGCATCGTCATGTCCTACCAGTTCGGCACCAACTGGTCGGTCTTCTCCGACAAGGCAGGGCCGGTGATCGGGCCGCTCATGGCCTATGAGGTGCTGACCGCCTTCTTCCTGGAGGCCGGCTTCCTCGGCGTCATGCTGTTCGGCATGAGCCGGGTGGGGAAGGGTCTTCACTATTTCGCGACCCTGATGGTTGCGGTCGGCACGTTGCTTTCGGCCTTCTGGATTCTGTCGGCGAACAGCTGGATGCAGACGCCGACCGGCTGGGCGATGAACGATGTGGGCCAGTTCGTGCCGGCCGGAAGCTGGATCGACATCATCTTCAACCCGAGCTTCCCCTATCGCCTCGTCCACACCGTCATCGCCGCCTTTCTGACGACCGCCCTGGTGGTCGGCGGGGTAGGGGCCTGGCACTTGCTGAAGGGCCGCGACCTGCCAGGCGTGCGCAAGATGTTCAGCATGGCCATGTGGATGGCGGCAGTGGTGGCGCCCATCCAGATTGTCGTCGGCGACTTCCACGGCCTCAACACGCTGGAGCATCAGCCCCAGAAGGTGATGGCGATGGAGGGCCATTTCGAAAGCTATCCGAACGGCGCGCCGCTGATCCTGTTCGGCATCCCGGATTCGCAAGCGGAGACGGTGCATGCGTCCGTCGAGGTCCCGTACCTTTCGTCGCTCATCCTTCATCACGGCCTGTACGAGCCGGTCGAGGGCCTGAAGACGGTGCCCCGCGATGAGCGGCCGCCGGTCGGTATCGTCTTCTGGTCGTTCCGGGTGATGGTCGCGCTCGGTTTCCTGATGCTGGGGCTTGGCCTCTGGAGCCTTCTCGCCCGTGCACGCCGGCGCCTCTACGACTGGCGAAGGCTGCACCGTTTCGCGCTGATCATGGGGCCGGCGGGCTTTGTCGCCGTCATCGCCGGATGGGTTACCACCGAGGTCGGCCGCCAGCCCTACGTCATCTACAATCTCCTGCGCACCGAAGATGCCGTCTCGCCGCTCGCCTCGCCCGCCGTCAGCGCCTCCCTGATCGCCTTCGTCATCGTCTATTTCACGGTTTTCGCGGCCGGGACCGTCTACATATTGAAGCTGATGGCCCATCCGCCCCACCCGGCCGAGCCGGAGCCGGCCGAAGCCCCGATCCGCACCGCCGGCATCACCCCCGCCGCCTCGGTCGAGCATGGCGGCGCAAACCCGAGGCCGGACAGAAGCGAGGAGGCGGAGCGATGAGACGACATCCAGATCCTCCCCGGAACGGGGAGGGGGACCATGCGAAGCATGGTGGAGGGGTCGAGGCCTCTCCATGCTCGCTGGTGCTCGCGACCCCTCCACCACGCCGCTTCGCGTCGCGGTCCTCCTCCCCGTTCCGGGGAGGATTGAGGAGGCCGCATCCATGAACCCCGATCTCACAGTCCTCTGGGCCTTCATCATCGCGTTCGCGGTCGCGGCCTATGTGGTGATGGACGGGTTCGATCTCGGCATCGGCATCCTCTTCAAATTCTTCACCGTCGGCAAGGAACGGGACCAGGCGATGAACGCCGTGGCGCCCGTCTGGGACGGCAACGAGACCTGGCTGGTTATGGGCGGCGGCGGGCTGATGGCCGCCTTCCCGCTGGCCTATGCCATCGTCCTTCCCGCCCTTTATGCGCCGATCATCGCCATGCTGCTGGGGCTCATCTTCCGGGGCGTCGCCTTCGAGTTCCGCTGGCGCGATCCCCGGCATCGGCGCGGCTGGGACCTCGGCTTCATGCTCGGTTCGCTCATCGCCACCTTCGCCCAGGGCATCACGCTCGGTGCGCTTCTTCAGGGCATCATGGTGGAGGGGCGAGCCTATGCGGGCGGCTGGTGGGATTGGCTGACGCCTTTCAGCCTTCTCACCGGCCTCAGCCTCGTCATCGGCTACGCCCTGCTCGGCGCGACCTGGCTCATCTGGAAGAGCGAAGGACGCCTGCACGACGACGCGCGCCGCTTCGCCAAATGGCTGATGCCGGCGCTGCTCGTCGCCATCGGCGCGGTCAGCCTCGCCACGCCCTTCGTCGAGCCCAAATATTATGAGCGCTGGTTCGAGTTTCCGGGGCTGCTCGTCGCGGTGCCGATGCCGCTCTTTTTCGGAGCCGCGGCGCTGGCGCTCTGGTGGAGCATCGGCCGCGGGCGGGACTGGATGCCGTTCGTCTTCACCCTCGTCATCTTCGCCCTCACCATGCTCGGCCTTGCCATTTCGATCTGGCCGGACGTCATCCCCGGCCGCGTCTCGATCTGGGAGGCGGCCGCGCCGGAGAGCAGCCAGATCTTCATGCTGGTGGGCTCGGCCGTGCTGATCCCGCTGATCCTCGCCTACACCGCCTGGTCCTACTGGGTGTTCCGCGGCAAGGTCGGCGAGGAAGGCTATCATTGAGCGAGACCGCGCCGGCTCCCTGGTGGAAGCGCCTCGCCTGGTTCGTGGGGCTCTGGGCGGCGGGAGTGGCCGTGGTCGGCGCGGTCGCCTATGGGCTGAGGCTATGGATCCATTGAGCCCCGCTTCGACCTCCGCTGCCTTCTCCCGCCCGATCCTGGTCGCCGGCGCTTTGCTGGCCGCCGTGGGCGTCGCGCTGGGCGCCTTCGGCGCCCATGCGCTCCGGGACGTGCTGGGGCCGCGCGAGGCGGGCTGGTGGCAGACGGCCGTCCAGTATCAGATGTGGCACGCCGTCGCGCTGATAGCCTTGGCGGCTCTGCGCGGCGTGCGCTCGGCCGTCCCCGCCCTGTTCCTCGCCGTCGGCGCCATCATCTTCTCCGGCACGCTCTATCTGATGGCGCTGACCGGCCTCACCTGGCTCGGCGCGATCACGCCCGTGGGCGGCGCGCTCATGATCGCCGGCTGGCTTTGGCTCGGTTGGCACGCCTGGCGCCATCGCGGCGCCTAGAGCAGCAGCACCGTCGCGAGCGAGAGGAAGATGCCCATGCTGGCGACGTCGCTGGCGGTGGTGAGGAAGATGCTCGACGCCGTCGCCGGGTCGGCGCCCAGCCGCTTGAGGGTGAGCGGGATGAGCGCGCCGGCGAGGCCGCTGATCACGCAGCTCGCCACCATCGCGGTCAGCGCAACCAGGCCCATCAGCCACGCATTCGCTTCGCCCTGCATGGTCGCATAGACGAACATGCCGAGGCCGGCGCTGATGCCGACGAAGAGGCCGTTGAAGAAGCCGAGCATGCCCTCCTTCATGACGAGGGCGCGTTCGGTGCCGGGCTTCAGGTCGCCAAGGGTCATGCCGCGCAGCGCCACCGCCAGCGCCTGGCAGCCGGTATTGCCCGACTGGCCGGCCATGACGGGCAGGAACACGGCGAGGATGACGAGCTGGGCGAGCGTATCCTCGAACACGCCGACGACCGCCGCGGCGACGAAGGCGGTGACGAGATTGACCTGCAGCCAGGGGTGGCGGAGCAGCAGGCTCCGCTTCAGCGGGGTCGAGAGCCGCTCCTCCTTCTCGACGCCGACCATGGCGCCGGCCTGGGCGCTGATCTCGATCGCCCGCTCGGCGAACAGCCGCTCGCCGCGGATCAGCCCCTTGAGGACGCCGTGCCCGTCGACCACGGGATAGACCGGAAAATGCCGGACGAGCGCTTCCTTCAGCGCATCGGCGAGCGGCATCGTCTCCGGAAGCGCGAAGACGTCCCTCAGCATGATCTCCTCGAGCCGCGCCTCGGGCCTGGCGAGGAGCATGTCGCGCATCACCACCAGGCCCAGCAGCTTCCCCGCCGGGTCGGTTACGTAGCAATAGGTGATGAAGGCGGCCCGGGTCAGCTCGCGCAGTTGCTCCACCGTCTCCGCCACCGTCATCTGCGGTCCGAACACGCCCACCGGCGGGGACATCAAATCGCCGGCGGTCTCGTTCCTGGCCGCGATCTTGACCGAATCCGCCGCGGGCTGGACCGGCATCGCCGTCTCTAAGCTGGTCGCCACGAATACCTCCCGCAAGTTGCGCGTTGGAAGGTGAATGACGGGCGCGAGGACCGCCACTTCTTGTAGTCGAGGACGCCGATTTGAACGATAAACTTTTCAAATACGAGACGAACGCCGCACTTGTTGCGGCGCACCATCGCCGCTATATGCGCGCCTCATTTCGCTCCATCGGGAATTTTGCATGAGCCTTCGCAACGTGGCGATCATCGCCCACGTCGATCACGGCAAGACGACTCTTGTCGACCAGTTGTTCCGCCAGTCCGGCACCTTCCGCGACAACCAGCGCGTGGACGAGCGGGCCATGGACTCGAACGATCTGGAGAAGGAGCGAGGGATCACCATCCTCGCCAAGTGCACCTCGGTCGAGTGGAACGGCACCCGCATCAATGTCGTCGACACGCCCGGCCACGCCGATTTCGGCGCCGAGGTGGAGCGCATCCTCTCGATGGTCGACGGCGTCATTCTGCTCGTCGATTCGGCCGAGGGGCCGATGCCGCAGACCAAGTTCGTGACCGGCAAGGCGCTCGGCCTCGGCCTTCGCCCCATCGTTGTCGTCAACAAGATCGACCGTCCCGACGCCCGCCCGGCCGAGGTGCTGGACGAGGTGTTCGAGCTGTTCCTGAGCCTCGATGCCAATGACGAGCAGCTCGATTTCCCGGTCCTCTACGCCTCGGGCCGCAACGGCTATGCCGGCGAAACCGATGACGTCCGCTCGGGCGACCTGACGCCGCTCTTCCAGAAGATCGTCGACCATGTCCCGGCGCCGGGCCTCGATCCCGCGGGCGAGTTCAAGATGCTCGCCACCCTGCTCGACCGCGATCCCTTCCTCGGCCGCATCCTCACCGGCCGCATCGAAAGCGGCCGGCTCGACGTCAACATGCCAATCAAGGCGCTCGACGTCTCCGGCAAGGTCGTCGAGGAAGGCCGCGCCACCAAGGTCTTCGCCTTCCGCGGCCTCGAGCGCGTGCCGGTCGAGAGCGCGCAGGCGGGCGACATCGTCGCCATCGCCGGCCTCACCAAGGCGACCGTCTCCAACACCATGGCCGCGCCCACGGTCACCGAGCCGCTTCCCGCCCGCCCGATCGATCCGCCGACGCTCGCCATGAGCTTCGCGGTCAACGACAGCCCCTATGCCGGCCGCGACGGCGACAAGGTGCAGAGCCGCGTCATCCGCGACCGGCTGGAGCGCGAGGCCGAGGGCAATGTCGCCATCCGCATCACCGAGAGCCAGGACAAGGACGCGTTCGAAGTCGCCGGCCGCGGCGAGCTTCAATTGGGCGTCCTCATCGAGACGATGCGCCGCGAAGGCTTCGAGCTCTCGATCAGCCGCCCCCGCGTCCTCTTCCGCGACGGCCCGAACGGCCGCGAGGAGCCCTATGAGACCGTCGTCGTCGACGTCGACGACGAGCATAGCGGCACGGTCGTCGAGAAGATGGCGCTGCGCAAGGCCGAGATGACCGACATGCGTCCCTCGGGCGGCGGCAAGACGCGCCTCACCTTCTCCGCCCCCAGCCGCGGCCTCATCGGCTATCATGGCGAGTTCCTCAGCGACACGCGCGGCACCGGCATCATGAACCGGCTGTTCGAGAAATACGGCCCCTACAAGGGCCCGATCCAGGGCCGCCAGAACGGCGTGCTCATCTCGATGGAGCAGGGCGAGGCCGTCGCCTATGCGCTGAACGCGCTGGAGGAGCGCGGCATCCTCTTCATCGCGCCGGGCGAGAAGCTCTACGAAGGCATGGTGATCGGCGAGAACGCCAAGCCCCAGGACCTGGAAGTAAACCCGCTCAAGAGCAAGCAGCTCACCAACTTCCGCGCCTCAGGCAAGGATGAGGGCATCCGCCTGACCCCGCCGCGGCGGATGACCTTGGAACAGGCGATTGCGTATATCCAGGACGACGAGCTGGTGGAGGTGACGCCGAAGGTGATCCGGATACGGAAGCGGTATTTGGATCCCCACGAGCGCAAGCGGCAAAGCCGCAAGGCGGAGGCGGCCTAGTTGGCCGCCTCTTGGATTAGGGCTGATACTCCTAATCAGCGCTCGAGAAGAATATGGCCGATCGTGATTTCCTCACAGGAGCAATTAGTCGGCCTCTTGTGCAACGTATCGAAATCGACCGCAGGCCCATGTTTGGATGGGTCCCCGTACTCCGGATGAGTGATCGGCTGTAGGGCGAGGGAAGCTTTCGTGCTCGCTAGCCTGAGATACTTCAGCAAGCCTGCCTTTTCGTTAGTCGCCGATCCCTCCACCAGCCCGACCATGAGAGCGGTGTCATGCGACGGGGCATACTTACCTGAGACGAAGCGCGAAACGCCCTGAGAGAAGTATTTTTGCCGGAGAGGAGACTTGTTGTTCAGTCGTTTGAACTCAATCGTCAATCGCGGCCCCATATGAGCGGCATACGCAAACTGGATGTCCGTACGTCCAATCGGCTTTGGCATATTTGTCTTCGGATTGATCTCAACCTCTGTCGGTTCATAGAAAAAATGTCCGAATCCAACGCCATGTCGAAGCTGTGATTCATCGTCGTTTAGCATGACATAGAAACCACCAACGAGATCGGTTTCTTTCTTGGCGGTCCACCACTTTGGGCTAAGCGCCTTTATCTCGGCCCACACCGCGCGGAGATAAGCTAAGAATGCGTCGAAATCGACGGAGGGGAAGAGAGTAGGCGCTGCGCCGGATGCGTTGATAATGCGCTTCAAGCGACCGCCGCCTCCGCGGGTTCGCTAACCAAAAGCTCCACAACCTCGTCGGCATCACGAAGGGCGGCGCTCTTCGTCCAGAAGCGCTTGCGGGAGGGTTTCACCAGATAAACGTCATTACCCCAGACAAAGATTGAGTTCGGCATCGAAAAGAAGTCGATGCTCGAGCCCTTCTCAATCCGCGAAGCAATGGCAGTCAGCAGCTCTCGGACAGTAGCAGCCTGTGGGGGCGAACGCATTACTTCGCTTATTGTCTTGCCTAAGGCGATATGCACTACGTCGATGGGAGTTCGGTCACCAGCACGATCAACTCGAGCGACGCTTATTGCGCCCTCGCCACCGCTACTTTCCGACCAACGGCATAGAGTCTCCTGAAGTTGGGCTAAATACGCTGCAACATCATCGCGCTGAACGGGGTCCTGCAATGGCGTGTGCAGCTCAGGATAGCTCGTTGGCTGAAGACTCTTGGCCACCAGGTCGACCATATCTCGGATCAGAATTTGCTCATGCTCGCTCAGGCCAAAATATCGGAAAATCAGCTCGTCGATTCCGTCGCGCGCAAATTCGTATGCGCCTTGCGCGAAGACCATCCCGCCCGGTCTTTCGAACCGCGCAAGCTGCGTATTAGCCTCTGTGAGAGCTTGCTCGGCCACTTCTGCGCGAGGATGCTGTTCCGGCCTGATGAAGGGAAGCGAGCGAATTTCACTTACCGTCACACGTGCTCGCTCCGCGGAAGCGGAATAGCCAGTGAGAATTAGCCAGTACTTCGCCAAGCTCGATCGGAGATAGCAAGTTAGTAGACGCGCCGTTCTGCGCTCGGCCTCTGGAAGGCGCAATCCGCCCACCGCAGATGAGAAGCAGAACGGCGTGTCAGAGAAACCAGCTCGTACTTCGATTTCGGGAGATGTCCCGTCGGGCCACAGCACGCGCGGCCCTTCGTACATGGCCAAATTCCCGTGACTTGCCACACCGCGTTCCACGGGCAAGTGGGTCAGCAATGCCGTATCGACAACCGGGCTCTGGCTGTTGAGTGCGTTGGTGGGGAGATAACGGAGATGAAGCAGCGGTTCGGGCGAGGCAGTCTTATTGCCGTCCCGCATGTGATAGCCCTTGGCGGCAATCCAGCCTCCGTCTCGCATCGCATCGCCAAGGCGCGGCAACTGCGCGAGGCGTTGCACAAGGCCGGCGTCGCGCCGCCCGCCCCAGAACCGTCGCCGGAGCACAGCGTTGTCTTCGACAAGGCAGCTACGTGGAAGGCTGAGCGTATCGTATTCGTGCAGTGTTAGGCGGTTGAAGGCGAAGCTAATGTCCACCTTCGGCATCCAATACTCAAATGAGCCAGTAATCCGCTCGCCGCGTAGACCTGGGAGGTTGGATGCTCGCACTATCGTGCAAGCATGCTCCGCCTGAGCAAAAAGGAGGCGGCGGAAATCAGCGAGATTTATCATGCGTTCGATCGAGAAGCGCACGGTGAATTGGCGGAGGAAGTCAGCGTTCGTAGGGGCCGTAATGAGCGAGCTCGGGAGGATCAGAACAATCCGACCGGCGGGGCGCGCTGCCTCGGTCGCCTTCGCTGCAAAGGCTGCTGCGAACTGTCGGTGTGGCATGCGGATGCGATTCTTTGCGGCCCAAGCGACTGCCGTTTGACCTTCGTCTGCGCGCAACTCGCGCCAAGGTGGATTGGAGATCACTACATCGAAGGAGGATGAAGAGGAGAAAGTGTTCTTCGGTGAGAAGAAATCACCCTCTGATGTGCCCTCGGCGATGTTGGATCCGATCAACTTCGGTAGTCTGCAATCATGCTCGCGTTGGAGGCGAGCGAGGTCTCGTGGCGACAATCGCTCTAGGAGGCACAGATAAAGACTGAACGCCGTCACTCGGCACGCGATGTGATTGATATCCCCCCCGAAAATCGTGTCTTGCAGCAGCTCAATCCGCTCATTGATATCTAGCGCGCGATCCAGAGCAGCTTCGCGATAGGCGACGACCTTTCGAAACGCGGTAGTAAGCAGGATTCCCGAGCCGCATGCCCCGTCGTAGATGCGTAAATTGGACGGGTCGGCGATGTCCCGAAAGGCCTCTTCAGCAGCCAATTCCGCGAGCATTCGCGGCGTGTAGTACGCTCCATCCACCTTCCGTTCTTCTTGAAGGAATGTCTCGTAAATACCGGATAGGAGTTCCACCGGGATCTGACTAAAATCGTAATTCCAGAAGTCGCGCTGCCCAGTTTCCAGATTGATGCGCGAGAGAAGACTGTCGACGACGCCAAAAGCTCTTCCATCCAAACGCGCCCAACTTATCTCGCTCGGCTCCAGAAAGTCGCCGTTAAAGTCGTGCTTTAGTTGTTTGATGAGCGCGTCGAGCGCCGCCCCGTCACGAGCTTTCACGAGTTCGTGGAACGGACGTAGATCGTGTTCTCCCCGGTAATCGTCACCCACGATCGTACGATGTTCAAGGTATGAAACAAACAGAACCTGTGCGAGGAGCATCTGCGCTTCGAGCTGGCGCTCGATGGGTGGAGTGGCCCCACCCGTCAGTTGGGTAACGGCGATGCTGAGCTGGCGTAGGAGATCACGATCAACACGGCGGTTTGGATCGAACCAATCCGAAAGCCGTCTCTGCACTTCGGATGACTGTATTTCCCCTGCTGACCAGTGACCGTCGAGCCGAGCTTCGGCGCGCCCAATTCTGTCGGTCGCAAGAGCGTTTTTCCATTTCGGGACGGAATAGGCGCACAACTCGCCCGAGTGCAGAACAAGTAGCGCAGAAGCCAAATTCTGGTTCCACAGACGCTGGCGCAAAGCGTCGATCAGGGCTTGATCATGAACCTGTGCCCCCTCAATGAAACAAATAGTCGGCGTGTTTTCGACCAAGAATACCGCATCTAAGCGATAGTCACCCGCAGGGTCGAGTAAGTCATAAAGTTCAGAGGCATAAGGTCGGCGCCCAATCTCGTTGACGTCGCTGACTAGCGCGTCTCCAATTCCCTCGTAACCGAGGGCTTCCAGCCAACCGGTTACCAGCGCTGCCGTCATTATCGCTCCCTCGTCGGAATGTGGCAGTTTTTATAAGCTGGTGCAATAGTTATTTCGAATCAATGAGTTCACAGAAAATACTGAATCAGACGAGCCACTTAGCAGCTCCGCTCACCAAGGCCGGCAGTTTGGGATGCATGACCCATGCGCCCATCGTCACGACGTGACCTGCCGACGCCGATTAGCACGGCAGGCAGAACCAACCAAGAACAAACTATTTCCTACAGGCCCTCTCTTGAGGCATATCCTGGTCGATTCGCCTTTTGTTCCAAAAGCCGGGAGACAGCTCATGCAGAAGAAAGGTGCCCTCCCGCCCGCTTCTCGGGAGGCTTCGCATCCGCATCGTGGCTCAGGGCAGGCCGGTTGGGAAGTCGCTCCCTCCGCCCCCATGGCCACTGCGAACATCGGGACCATTCGCGGGGGGGGGCGGTGGGGTCGCCCGGGCGGCTCAGCCCGCCATCTTCAGCACCAGCGCCCACTCATCGCCACGGACGGGAGAGACCGAGAGACGCGACTGCCGGACCAGTTCCATCTGCGCCAGGCTGGGTTCGGCCTTGATCGCCTGCAGCGTCACCGGCCGTTCCAGCGCCCGCACCGGCTCGACGGGGACCTTGACCCAGCTGCCGTCCTCGCCGTCGGGCTTGCCCTCGCCGGTGATGCGCATCATGCCGACCACCGCCCGCTCGGCGCCGCTATGGTAGAAGAAGGCCTCGTCGCCGGGCTTCATCGCGCGGAGGTGCAGGCGGGCGGCGTTGTTGCGGACGCCGTCCCAGTCGGTGCTTCGATCGCGGACGAGATCGTCCCAGCTATAGGTGTCGGGCTCGGACTTCATCAGCCAATAGGCCATGGGTCTTCCTTAGTTGTGTCTGCCCGTCATTGCGAGGAGCGACGCGACGAAGCAATCCAGAACTTGCGCGGCCTGGATTGCTTCGCTCCGCTCGCAATGACGGGCGGTGCGCTAATTCACCGGCGCCGTAGGCGTGCGGTCGCGTTCGCGGAAGGGGGGCATGCGGCCTTCGGCGCGGCTGTGGTCGACGAACTGGTGCTTCAAGGCGGCGAGCACGTGGATGACGATGAGCGCGATGGTGACCCTCACCAGCAACTCGTGGATGCCGCCGAAGGTGTCGCCGAGCGCCTCCGAGATGCCGGGGATGAGCGGCAGCGGGATGCCGCCGACCAGTCGCGTGGTTGCTTCGTTGGCGCCGCCGGAGACGGTGAGGAGCCCTGTCAGCGGCAGGACGATCAGCAGGACATAGAAGGCGCGGTGGTTCCAGACGGCGGCGATGCGCTCCCAGCGCGGCAGCTCGACAGGGAAGGGCGGCGGCTTGTGCGCGAGGCGCCAGGCGAGGCGGATGAGGGAGAGGACGAGGATCGTGGCGCCGATGGTCTTGTGCCAGGTGAACCATTCGGCGCGCTCCGGCCCGCGTTCCATATTGTGGAAGGTGAAGCCGACATAGACCTGGGTCAGCAGCAGCACCACGGTCAGCCAGTGGATGGCGGCGGCGACATTGTTGTAGCGCAGGATCGTTTCGGGCTGCGGCACGGCTTCGGGCACGGTCGTGGTCATGAGCGACTCCTTGGGGCCTCGTTACGAGATCAGAACATTCACCGGACGCCGACGTTCCGCAAGGGCCAATGTGACCACAAGCCCCGCTCTGGATTTCCCAGGCCGCAGCCGCCAGATAGGTCCCATGCGCCGCCTCATCCTTCTCGCCCTCGCGGGCCTCGCCGGTTGCGGCGAACCCGTCCAGGACAATCATTTCGCCGAGAGCATCGAGCTGGAGCGGTCGGAGCCGGCGCCGGTGACGGTGGGTTCGGTGCCGGTGCGGATCGGCGAGCTGGGCGCCAGCTTCAACGCCTGCAACGCCGCGGGCACCACCCGCAATCTCGCCGAGGGCGGCCGCCTGCCGGTGCGGGCGGCGCCGTTCGACGCGGCCGAGGAGACGGGGGCGATCGCGGCGGGGACTCGCTTCTTCGTCTGCACGCGCTCGCACGATCAGGACTGGATGGGCGTCGTCTTCCACGAGGGCGGGACGCTCGATCCCTCCTGCGGCGTCGCCGGGCCGGTGACGGTGCGCCAGCCCTATGAAGGGCCGTGCGGATCCGGCTGGGTATCGAGCGCCTTCGTCAAGCTGGTCGCCAATTAACGTTACGCGTTCGGCGAGGCGAGCCAAATCAACGACAAGTCAAATGGTTCCATCGGGTTGTCGCAGGATTCGGCTCGATTCGACGATTAGAGTATTTCTACTAATTGATCTCTCCGATCAGTCCGGCCAAATTGCCCTCAGCACTTGACTGAAAGAGCGGGGACCGCCGGTAAGACCTACGGGCACGCGGCCATGCAAGTCGGGGGGCGGATCCGGATGCGTCCTGCATCCAGGGGGTCGGCCGAACCGCACATATTTGAGAATTGATGATCAACATGCTTCGTGCCGGCGGCGCTGCCGCGGCCGCGTTCGCCTTCGTCGCGACCGCCACCTTCGCCGGACCTTCAATGGCGACCGATGTCGATGCCGCGCCGGCCGTCAATCCGGTTGCTGACCATGCCAACGCGACCATCGACGCCGGCCGTCTGGCCGAGGCCAGCGCCAACAGCGCCGAAGCCGTCGCTGCGGCGGCCGAGATGGTGCAGGTCGCCAAGGCCGCCCTGCCGCGGCCGCGCGGGCTGGAAGAGCTGGTCGTGGCCTATGCCGGCGCCGAGCCCGCCGATGAGGAGGAAGAATGCCTCGCCGGCGCCGTCTATTTCGAGGCGCGGGGCGAATCCCTGCTCGGCCAGCTGGCGGTCGCCGAGGTCGTGCTGAACCGCGCCGCTTCCGGCAAATATCCGACGACCTTGTGCGAGGTCATCACCCAGCCCTGGCAATTCTCGTTCGTCAACGCCACCGGCAGCATCCCCGCCGCGGACCGCAGCTCCGAGGCATGGAGCAAGGCGGTGGCGATCGCCAGGATCGCGACGGAGAAGGTGGCCGGGAAGCTCGACGACGACGTCCTTTGGTATCACGCCGACTATGTCGCGCCGTCCTGGGGCAAGCGCCTGGAGCGCGCCGACAAGATCGGCACCCACATCTTCTACAGCTAGACGGACGACCGGCGCGGGTCGGAGTCCTCGCGAAAGCTCCTGAAGGTGATCGAGTAGCGCAGGCGGTCCATGGCCGGGATGCTGTGCTCCCATTCGGAGCGGGCAGGGCCCCTCAGCAGATAGGCGGAGCGGGGCCGGGCGACGAGCGTCGCGCGTTCCCAACCGGCTGCGCGCTTCCGCCTGAAGCGCAGCCTGGCCTCGGCGAGCAGCGACACGCCGATCACATCGTCGAACACGGGGCGGTCGCGATGCCAGCCGATGCCGGCGCCGGGCGCATATTCGATGACCAGAACATGTGGAAGCGCTGGCGGCGCGAGCCCGGCGAAGCGGGCGGCACGGTCGCGCAGCGGAAGCAGGAAGGGCGGGATCGGCTCCGTTTCCTGAAGGCCGCTGCCATCGAAGGCGTAATGCCAGCCGAACGAGACGGTGCGGCGATTGCCCTGGAAGCCGTGAAATTCGAACGGTTTGAACGGCAGTTCCGAGATATGGGCGGCCAAGAGTCTTTCCTCTTCAACCGAGACGAAATCGTCCCGATAGGCAAGCCCCTCCGGCCGGGCTGGTTCTGTTTCGAACAATCCGAACTGATGCGCCGTCATGAGGCGCTCAACGAACCGGTTGAACCGCCGGCTCCACATTAAACCCGGTGGTTTACAGTTGACGCCTGTGCCGCTAGCGTTCGGCCATGGTCCGGCAAAGCTCCGCCTCGCTCGACGCCCTCTTTCACGCTCTCGCCGATCCGACGCGCCGGGTGATGCTGCGCAGCCTCGCGCTGGGCGAGCGCAATATCGGCGAACTGGCCGCGCCCTTCAGCATGTCCTTCGCCGCCGCTTCCAAGCATGTGCGGGTGCTGGAGCGGGCGGGGCTGATCAGCCGCCGCAAGGAAGGGCGATCCTATATATGCCGGCTGGAGCCCGAACCGCTCAGGCTTGCGGATCAGTGGATCCGCTTTTACGAAGGCTTTTGGGACGGGCGTTTCGCCACGAGCGAATGACGCTGGGAGGAACGGCCCGATCCGTGGGGCGATACAGTGACTGGCGCAACGCCGTAGTTTTGGCGTGCGGCGTTAACCAAACCATAACTTTGCCGTTGCAGCGTGTATGTGCAGTGGTTCCTTGGGGGTTGAGTCATGGAGTCCGATCAAAGCTATTACTCACGCCGTGCCGCGCAGGAAGCTATGGCGGCAGTGCGGGCGATAACACCCACCGCCCAGGCGTGGCACCGACATCTCGCCGAAGAGTTCAGCCGTCGCGCGCGTGAGTCGGAACGAATGACCGTCACGGCCTAACCGCCGCCTAGGAACCGCAGCGCCCCGCCGCGAATCACTTCCTTCCTCCTTCCAAGTCTTACCAAGGCTCGACTCCGAGCCAGCGGAGCCGTTCGCGACGCTGGTGCGTTTTTACGTTCGTGACCGAACCCGCTGCGCTCTCCTGGCTCTGGCACCGTTCCGGGCGACTTGCCCTGCTGACGGCGCTGTCTCTCGTCGCCGAGTCGTCGGCCCAGGCGGAGTCGGAAAAGGCCTATTCGGAGGCGCGCGCCCGGCTGGTCGAATCCATTCGAGGCTATGCCCGATCGATGGGCGAAAAGGCAGACCCGCAGGTGCTGGCGGCGATGCGGACGGTGCCCCGGCACCGGTTCGTGCCCGACGCTCAGCGGAGCGACGCCTATCGCGACCGTCCGCTGCCGATCGGCGAAGGACAGACCATCTCCCAGCCGACGATCGTCGCCATGATGACGCATCTCCTGAAGCCGGACCCGGGCGACGTGATGCTCGAGGTGGGCACCGGGTCGGGATACCAGGCGGCGGTGCTGTCGCGACTGGTGGATCATGTCTATTCGATCGAGATCGTTGAGGCGCTGGCGCGAACTTCGGCGAAACGGCTGGCCGCGCTCGGGTATGACAATGTCACGGTACGGCATGGCGACGGCTATGCGGGCTGGCCGCAGCATGGGCCTTTCGACGGGATTATCGTCACCGCCGGCGCCAAGCATGTGCCGCCGCCGCTGGTCGAGCAGCTCAAGCCCGGCGGGCGGATGGTGATCCCGGTGGGCCGGTCGCTCGGCACGCAGGAGCTGAGACTGATCGTCAAGGACGGCAAGGGACGGGTGACGTCGCGGACGATCACCCCGGTGCGGTTCGTGCCGCTGACGCGCAATCCGGACTAAACGGCTGAACGGCAGATTAATAGCGCGTTTTCAGGCGGTTCATTGGCCGAGTAGAGACTCCTGCCTTAGGAATCGGATGGTCCGAAGAGCGGGTCGGCAGGAAAGGAGTGCGACCCCATGACGACTTGGATCAGCAAAGGCCTGCTCGGCGCGATGGCGGTGGTGACGGTCGCGGCGACGGCGGCGCCTGCAGAGGCGCGGCGCTGGCGGCACCGGGACGATGACGACATAGGCTGGGCCATCGGCGCGGGAATCCTGGGCCTCGGCATCGGTGCCGCGATCGCCTCCTCGTCGCGCGGCCGCCATTACGACCGCTACTATGATGGCTATTATGGCGGCGGCTATGGCGGCGGATACTATGGCGGCGGTTACGGCGGCGGATATTATGACGACCCCTATTATTACGACCGCCCCCGTTATCGGGACCGGCGCTACTATCGGGGCTATCGCCACGGCTACTATCGCCCGCGCTGCTATACGCGGCGTGTGTGGGATCCCTATTGGGGCCGCCGGGTTAGGGTGCGCTACTGCGACTGAGGCTGGCTAGCGGGTGAGCTTTTCGCCCGCCGCGGCCTTGTCGGTGAGCAGCCTGGAGAGGGTGAAGTCCTTTCCGAGCCGGTCTTGCTGGCGCTCAAGACCTGCGACGATCTCCTTCAGGCCCACCGTGTCCGCCCAGAACATCGGCCCGCCGCGATAGACGGGCCAGCCGTAGCCGTAGACCCAGACGACATCGATGTCCGAGGCGCGCTGAGCCATGCCTTCCTCGAGGATCTTCGCGCCCTCGTTGACCATCGTGTAGATGGTGCGCTCCATGATCTCCTGGTCGGTGATGTCGCGCTTCTCGACGCCAACCTTCTGGCGGAACTCCTCGATCACTTCGGCCACCACCGGTGACGGCGAAGGGCGGCGCTTGTCGTCATAGTCGTAGAAGCCGGCGCCCTTCTTCTGGCCCCAGCGCTCCATCGCGCAGAGCTTGTCGCGGATATTCTCGATGCGGGTCGGGTCGCGGTGCCAGCCGATGTCGACGCCGGCGAGGTCGGCCATCTGGAACGGCCCCATCGGCATGCCGAACTCCACATGAACCTTGTCGACCTGCTCCGGCGTCGCACCTTCGAGGAGGAGCTGCATCGCCTGCATCTGGCGCGGGATCAGCATCCGATTGCCGATGAAGCCGTAGCAGACGCCCGCGACGACCGCGACCTTGCGGATCTTCTTGGCGAGCTGCATCGCGGTGACGAGCACGTCCGGCGCCGTCCTGGCGCCGCGCACGATCTCCAGCAGCTTCATGATGTTGGCCGGCGAGAAGAAGTGGAGGCCGAGCACATCCTCAGGCCGCGAAGTGACGGCGGCGATCTCGTCGATGTTGAGGTAGGAGGTGTTGGAGGCCAGGATCGCGCCGGGCTTGGCGATCTTGTCGAGGCGGGTGAAGACGTCTTTCTTGACGTCCATATTCTCGAACACGGCCTCGATGATGAGGTCGCAATCGGCGAGCGCGTCGAAATCGAGCGTCGGGTTCAGGAGGCCCATCGCGCCTTCGACCTGATCGGCGGTCATCTTCCCCTTGGAAGCGGTCGCCTCGTAGTTCCTGCGCATGATGCCGGTGCCGCGATCGAGCGCGGCCTGCTCCATCTCCACGATGGTGACGGGGATGCCGGCCGAAAGGAAGTTCATCGAAATGCCGCCGCCCATCGTGCCGGCGCCGATCACGCCGACGCGCCTGATGTCGCGGGGTTTCGTGTCCTCGGGCAGGCCCTCGATCTTGGAGGCCTTGCGCTCGGCGAAGAAGAAATATTGCTGCGCGCGGGCCTGGGTGCCGGTCATCAGCTCCATGAACAGGCGGCGCTCCTCGAGCACGCCCTCGGCATAGGGTTTGGCGACGGCAGCCTGGACGGCCTTGATCGTGGCCTCGGGGGCGTCGAAGCCGCGGAACTTCTTCGCGTTGGCTTTGCGGAATTCGTCGAACAGGGCGGGGTTCGCGCGCGCCTCGGCGAGCTTGTCGTCGCGCTCGCTGCTCTTGGGAATGGGACGGACGTCGCGCACTTCCTCGGCGAAGGCGACGGCGTGCTGCTCCAGGTCGCCCTCGATCAGGCGATCGACCAGGCCGAGACCGTGGGCCTCTTTGGCGCCGATCGGATTGCCCGTCGCGACCATCTCCAGCGCCTTCGGCACACCGACGAGGCGCGGCAGCCGCTGCGTGCCGCCGGCGCCGGGGATGATGCCGAGCTTGACCTCGGGCGTGCCGAGCTTCGCCGAGGGCACGGCGACGCGGTAGTGGCAGGCGAGGGCCACCTCCAGCCCGCCGCCGAGCGCGGTGCCGTGGATGGCGGCGACGACCGGCTTGGCGCAGGCCTCGATCCGGTCGACAACCTGCGGCAGCATCGGCGGCTCGAACGCTTTCGGCGTGCCGAATTCGGAGACATCCGCGCCGGCGAAGAAGGTGTTGCCTTCGCAGACGATCACCACCGCCTTCACCGTCTCGTCGGCGTCCGCCTCATCGATCGCCTTCACCAGCCCCTCGCGCACGGCATGGCCGAGGGCGTTCACCGGCGGGTTGTTCGACGTGACGATCAGGATGTCGCCATGGCGCTGGGTGGTGATCGGGCTCATCTGGGTCTCCGGGTTGGCGGTTCGGGCCGGGATAGGCGTTAGTTTACGTGAACGTCAACTGGCGGGACATTCCTCGGCACACTCATTCAAAGCGCCTGCGCCTCTTTCTCCCCTCCCTGGAAGGGAGGGGTCGGGGGTGGGTGCCGCCGAGGCACTCGGCGGCTTTGGACAGGATCGCTTCGGCGACGCCTTCAGGGTTTTCATTCACATCGCTGTTCCAGAAGCGAATGACGGTCCAACCCTCGCTTTGCAGGCGGACGGTGCGGCCTTCGTCGGCCTTGGAATCCATATGCTGGCTGCCATCGATCTCGACGACCAACCGGGCCTCGCGACAGGCGAGGTCGGCAACAAAGGGTGGTATCGAAAGCTGGCGAGTGAATTTTGGGCGATAACGCGAGAGCAGGCGCCAGAGGATGCGCTCTTGCGGCGTCGCGTTGTTGCGAAGATCGCGGGCACGGTCAGTCAGACGCTTCGGGATGCGACGCTTCATTTCGGCAGTGTATCAGAGCGGCGCTTCGCGCCTACCCACCCCCGACCCCTCCCTTCCAGGGAGGGGAGGTCCTATGCCGACGTCACGCCCCAATCCTGTTTGTTGTACGGATGCGACACGCTCAGCCCCCCATCCACTACCAGCGCATGGCCGTTGACGTAGCTGCTTTCGCTCGAGGCGAGGAAGAGGGCGGCTTGGGCGATTTCCTCGGGTTCGCCGCCGCGTTTCAGGGGGTTTAGGTGGCCGAGGCGGTCTTCATGGCCCTTGGCGCGGGCATGGTCGTAGAAGGGCCGGGTCATGCCGGTCTCGGTGAGGCCGGGGCAGATCGCATTCACGCGGACGTTCGAGCCGGCGAGCTGGGTGGCGGCGAGCTGGACGAGGTTGATGAGACCGGCCTTGGAGGCGGAGTAAGCCGGGCCGCCGGCGCCGGCGCGGAGGCCCGCGACGGAGGCCGTGCAGATGATCGAACCGCCGCCGCGATCCTTCATCAGCGGCGCGGCGTGCTTGATGGCGAGGAAAGGACCGATGAGGTTGACGCGCAGGATCTCCTGCCAGTCCTCGGGCGTCTGTTCGAAGATCGAGGCGAGGCCGCCGGAGATGCCGGCATTGGCGTGGAATATGTCGAGGCCGCCGAAGCGGGCGGCGGCGCTGCGGACGAGGTGGGCGACGTCCTCCTCCTTGCCGGCGTCGCAGCGCATGGGGACGGCAGCGGGGCCGATGCGGGCGGCGGTTTCTTCTACCGCTTCGGCAATGTCGGAGAGGATGAGATAGGCGCCTTGCCTGGCGAACAGCTCGGCGGTGGCGCGGCCGATGCCGGAGCCGGCACCTGTGATGATGGCGATTTTGTTCGCGAGCCTCATGCGCGCCTCCTCTCGTCATTCCGGCGGGGGCCGGAACCTAAGAACACCGGCTCGGCTAGGACGGGAACGGTCGTGTTCTTGGGTCCCGGCTTTCGCCGGGATGACGAGGAGGTCATAGGCCGACTCCGATGGTGCTGCCGCCGTCGACCACGATCGTCTGGCCGGTCATGAAGGTGGAGGCGGGGGAGGCTAGGAAGACGGCGGCGCCGGCGATCTCGTGGGGTTCGCCGATGCGGCGCATGGGGGTGAGGCGCGTTACGGCCTTCAAGGTGTCGGGATTTTCCCAGAGGGCGCGGGCGAAATCGGTGCGGACGAGGCCGGGGGCGATGCAGTTGACGCGCACGCCTGCGGGGCCGAACTCGGCGGCGAGGTTGCGGGCGAGCTGGAAGTCGGCGGCCTTGGAGATGTTGTAGGCGCCGATCGTGGTCGAGCTGGTAAGGCCGCCGATCGAGGAGATGATGATGATCGAGCCGTCCTTGCGCTCCAGCATCTCCGGGGCGACCATCGATATCAGCCAGTGATTGGCGATGATGTTGTTGTCGAGGATCTTGCGGAACTGATCGTCGCCGATGCCGGCCATCGGGCCGTAATAGGGGTTGGAGGCGGCGTTGCAGACGAGGATGTCGATGCGGCCGAAGCGGCGGCGGGTCTCGTCGACGAGGTTCTGGAGGTCCTCCTTCGAGGAGATGTTGGCGGGGACGGCGAGGGCGGTGTCATCGCCGTGCGCGGCGTTGATGGCGGCGGCGGTCTCGGCGCAGACGTCGGCCTTGCGGCTGGAGATCACGACCTTCGCGCCCTGATCGGCCATGGCCTCGGCGATGGCGCGGCCGATGCCCCGGGAGGAGCCGGTGATGACGGCGGTTTTGCCGGTGAGGTCGAAGAGGCTCATGCAATCTACTCCTTCGTCATCCGGGCGAAAGCTGGGATCAAGCACACCGCCTGCGGGAATATGGCCAGTTTCGGTGTTCTTGGGTTCCGGCTTTCGCCGGAATGACGGCGGGGCTCATCCCTCCGGCGCATGTCTGGCGAACTCCATGAGGGCGATCGAGCGGTTGTGGACTTCGTCGGGGCCGTCGGCGAGACGGAGCGTGCGGATGCCGGCCCAGCTGGCGGCGAGGTTGAAGTCCTGGGAGACGCCGGCGCCGCCATGGGCCTGGACGGCGTCGTCGATGATGCGAAGCGCCATGTTCGGGGCCTGGACCTTGATCATCGCGATTTCTTGGCGAGCCGCCTTGTTGCCGGCCTTGTCCATCATGTCCGCGGCCTTGAGACAGAGGAGGCGGGACATTTCGATGTCGATGCGGGCCTGAGCGACGCGCTGCTCCCAGACGCTGTGCTCGGAAAGGCGCTTGCCGAAGGCGGTGCGGGACTGGAGGCGCTTCACCATGGCCTCGAGCGCTTCCTCGGCCGCGCCGATGGTGCGCATGCAGTGATGGATGCGGCCGGGGCCCAGGCGCCCTTGCGCGATCTCGAAGCCGCGGCCTTCGCCCAGGAGCATGTTGGCGGCCGGGACACGGACATTGTCGAGCGCTATCTCCATGTGGCCGTGAGGCGCATCGTCATAGCCGTAGACGGTCAGCGCCCGCTCGACGGTGACGCCCGGCGCATCGAGGGGCATCAGGACCATCGACTGCTGCTGGTGCCTGCGCGCCTCCGGGTCGGTCTTGCCCATGACGATCGCGACCTTGCAGCGAGGGTCGCCGGCGCCGGACGACCACCATTTGCGGCCGTTGATGACATAATCGTCACCGTCCCGCCGGATCTCGCACTGGATGTTGGTCGCGTCGGAGGAGGCGACGGCGGGCTCGGTCATCAGGAAGGCGGAGCGGATCTCGCCGTTCATCAGCGGGCGGAGCCACCGCTCCTTCTGCTCGGCCGTGCCGTAGCGGTGGAGGACCTCCATATTGCCGGTGTCGGGGGCGGAGCAGTTGAACACCTCGGCCGACCAGAGGATGCGGCCCATCTCCTCCGCGCACAGGGCATATTCGAGATTGGTGAGCTGAGTGCCTTCGAACTCGAAGCTCTCATCGACATGGGCGAGGGCGTGACCGGGCGGCATGAAGAGGTTCCACAGGCCAGCCGCCTTCGCCTTCGGCTTCAACTCCTCGATGAGGGGCAAGGGCTGCCAGCGCTCGCCGCTTGCGAGCTGGCTCTTATAGTCGTCCATTCGCGGGCGAATCTCGGATTCGATGAAGGCGCGCACCCGGTCGCGGTAGAGGGCCTCGCGTTCCGTAAGGTCAAAGTCCACGCCGTCGCCTTCCTTACCATCGGTTGCTGTCCTTCCCTGTCAGATACGCCCGATTTTCGCCAGTCTCCTTCCCTTGGACGAGAGGCGTTGCTAGCAAACCGGCGGGAGACAGTATTTGATGCGCGCATTGCCTTTCGTCCTTGTTGCCGCCAGCCTGCTTTCGGCCTGCGTCAAGGGGAATCTCGCCGATCATGTCGGGCCGAAGGCCGATATCGTCAGGGCGCAGCTGAGCCGCTACGGGCTCGACCTGCGCCAGACGCAATGCGTGAGCTCGGCGCTGGCGGACCAGTTGACGCCGCTGCAGATGCGGCGGCTGGAACGGCAGGCGCGGTCGGTGACGCAGGGCTATTACGAGTCCGATCGGCTGACGTTGCGCGATCTCACCTATGTCGCCAGCACGCTGCAGGACCCGGTGGTGGAGCGCGAGCTGGTGCGGGCGACCGTCGCCTGCGACGCCATCCCCAAGGTCGTCATCGCGGCCCCGCCCGCGCCGGTCGAGCCGGAGCCGCGGCCGGCGGCCTGGCTCAATCTCGGCGCGGCGCTCTCCGGCCAGTCGATCGCGATCGACGCTTCGACGCTCGAACGCGAGGAGACGCTGCGGCAAGCCTGGTTCCGGATGACCGATCCGGGCAAGGCGCCGAGCGACGACATCTTCCTCCTGAAGGTCGACTGCGAAGGCAAGACGATCAACGCCACGGAGCGGCGCAAGCTGGCCGCGGAGGGGGACGTCGTCGAGAAGGTCGAATATCCCGACAATCCGCTGCCGGTGGAGGAAGGGACGGTGATGCAGATCGCCTATCTGGCGCTCTGCACCTAAGCCGCCGCGGGCGGGCCCCCGCACTGCCATGTTCGTCGCATGTTGAGCCGTGCCCGTCGCACGACGGCGCGGTCTTTACCATTTGTTAACCGTATCGGGCGCGAAAGGGTTCGCAGGGGGATCACGAAGCGCGCGAGGCGGGTTATGATCATCCTGTTCGAAGACCGAGACCGGGGGGCGAAGAAGGCCGGGAAAAGCCCCTCCAAACCGAGATCATTGTTGGGCCGCGCCAGCTGGCGCAAGGCACGGGCCGTCGCCGACGTCGCCGAGGGGCTGCTGACGCCGGAAGCCGCCTGCGAACGCTATGGCATCGACGCCGAAGAGCTGGCGACCTGGCAACGGGCGGTGCAGAGCTTTGGCCTTAAGCGGCGGCGAAAGCCGGATGCGACGGTTAGTGACGAACCAGATCGGTAAAAAGACTTGACAGCGTGACGCTGATGTGGCACTAAATAGACAAGCTGGAAAATTGCGATTCGGGCCGGTCCTCGCCGAGGGAGCGGCCCTTTTCTTTTGCGTCGAGCAAAGGCAGCAGAAAGCTGTGCTGCACCCGACGGCGCCAGCGGATGTCGATCTTAGACCATCCAAGTGGAGATCAGCATGAAGTGGTTCGGGCGGAAGGCCGGGGTTCAGCCCCGGCCTTTTTTGTTGCGGCTGTGGCAAGGGCCGACGGCGGCGGGGGAGTGGCCGCGCTCGTACGAGGCGCAGGTGCGGGAGGCCTATCTCGGCAATCCCGTGGCGCAGCGGGCGGTGCGGCTGGTGGCGGAGAGCGTCGCCTGGGCGCCCGTCTATGCGGATCAAAGTGGCGCTTTCATCCGGAAGGAAGGGAATGGGAGGGCTTCGACAGACCCAGACCGAACGGCTTCACTGATTTCCCCGCAGCTCCTGGAGACAATCGCCGGGCAGTTGCTACTGCATGGCAATGCGTTCGTGCAGTTGCTGCTGAACGCGGATGGGAAGCCGGCAGAGCTCTATCCGCTGCGGCCGGAGCGGGTGTCGGTCGAGGCGGATCCGGCGGGATGGCCGGTCGCCTATGTCTACAAGGCCGGCGAGGCGAAGAGCCGGATCGCGGCGCGGGACGGGCTGGGGCGGACTAGTGTCGTGCATCTCAAGGCCATGCATCCGCTCGACGACCATTATGGCCTTGGGTGCCTCGGCGCGGCCGCGGGCGCGGTGGCGATCCACAATGCGGCGACCAAATGGAACAAGGCGTTGCTCGACAATGCGGCGCGGCCTTCCGGGGCGCTGACGTTCGAGCCGGCGGATGGGGCGGCGTTGTCGAGCGAGCAATATGAGCGGCTGAAGGCCGAGTTGGAGACGGGCTTCCAGGGCGCGGTGAATGCGGGGCGTCCGATGCTGCTGGAGGGCGGGCTCAAATGGCAGGCGATGAGCCTGTCGCCGGCGGACATGGATTTCGTTGGCCTGAAGGCGGCGGCAGCGCGGGAGATCGCGCTGGCCTTCGGCGTGCCGCCGATGCTGCTCGGCCTGCCGGGCGATGCCACCTACGCCAATTATCGCGAGGCGAACCGGGCGCTTTGGCGCCTGACGGTGCTGCCGCTGGCGGAGAAGATATTGAGCGGGATCGGGGCAGCGCTGTCGGCCTGGTGGCCGGGAACGAAGCTGGCGATCGATGTCGACCAGGTGACGGCGCTTTCCGAGGACCGGGAGCGGCTGTGGGCGCAGGTGACGGCGGCGGATTTCCTGAGCGACGGGGAGAAGCGGGAGATGCTGGGCTTTTCTCCATCGCAGGCGCTGTCGCATCAGCCCAGGCCCTCACCCTCCCAAAGCTGACGCTTTGGACCCCTCCCTCTCCCGAAAATGAGAGAGGGGCTTTGGAAGGATCACGACATGACGGACGAACATCGCGCCATGCTGGCGCGGCTGATGGCGCTTGCCGAGGGTCAGGGGGCGGATCTCGTTACCCTTCGGGCGCTGATCGAGGAGGCGAGCGAGGCCGGGGCGGAACGGGCGTTGGGAACGCTCGGGCTGGAAGGGCAGGGCGCTCGGCGGGACGTCGACGAATTGAGGGAACTCTTGCAGGCATGGCGCGACGCCAAGGCTTCGGCCTGGAAGGCGGTGGTAGGATGGGCGGTGCGCTTCGGCCTTGCCGCCTTGTTGGTCGGGATGGCCGTGAAGCTGGGGCTGACGGATTTGATCAGCTCATGACCGCTCGTGCCGAGCGAAGTCGAGGCACGGCGGCATGGACTCATCACATACGCCCCTCGACTTCGCTCGGGACGAACGAACGCCTTCGTGGAGCTTGAACATGAGATTTGCGGGATATGCGGCGATCTTCGATCGGCCCGATCGGGGCGGCGACGTGGTGCGGGCGGGGGCGTTTGCGCGGTCGCTGAATCGTGGGGCGGGGGCCGTGCCCTTGCTGTGGCAGCATGAGGCGGGGCGGCCGATCGGGCGGATCGAATATCTGAAGGAGGACCGGCGCGGCCTGAGGGTGATCGGCCAACTGTCCTCCGGCGCGGCGGGGCGGGAGGCGGCGGCGCTGCTCAAGGACGGAGCGGTGTCGGGGCTGAGCTTCGGCTATCGGGTGCGGGAGGCGCGCGGCGAGGCGCCGAGGGAGTTGACCGAACTGGAGCTGGTCGAGGTCAGCCTGGTGACCTTGCCGATGCAGCCCAGGGCGCGGGTGCATGCGGTGGCGGGCGAGTAGGGCCGCGGAAATTCCGGCGCGGCGGGGGCTTTCCCGGCCAGCGATCCGGAGGACAGGCTGATCGACCTGGTGCAGGCGCTGAGGCCGCCGTACCGCCAGGGCGCGGTGTTCGTGATGAACTCGGCGACCGCCTCGGCCATCCGCAAGTTCAAGACCGCCGACGGGGCCTTCCTGTGGCAGCCGGGGCTGGTGTCGGGGCAGCCCGACACCCTGCTCGGTTACCCGCTGATCGAGGCGGAGGACATGCCGGACATCGGCGCCGACAGCCTGTCGATCGCGTTCGGGAACTTCAAGGCCGGCTATCTGATCGCGGAGCGCAGCGAGACGCAGATCCTGCGCGATCCGTTCACCAACAAGCCCTTCGTGCATTTCTACGCGACCAAGCGGGTCGGCGGCCAGGTGGTGAATTCGGAAGCGATCAAGCTGATGAAGTTCGCGATCTAAGGCCCGCTCGCCGTCCCGAGCCTTGGGCTTGGGACCCTATGCGCCGCGCCGGTTCCCCCTTGCCGGCGCGGCGCAACCCATTCGCCAGACAAACGGGAGCGGGATGATGAGTCTTGAGAGGATGATGCGCGTCCGGGCCGGGGCGGCGCGATGATTAGCGGCGATCCATTGGTGCCGGGCGCGGAGGCGCTAGGCGAGGCCAAGGCCTATTTGCGCGTGGAAGGCAGCGACGAGGATGCGATGCTCGAGCGACTGATCGGGAGTGCGGCGGAACTGTGCGAGCGGTTCGTGCGGCAGGCGCTGCTGAGGCGCGGGTTCAGCGAGACGCTTGAGCTGAGCGGCGCCTGGACACGGCTGGGGGTGGCGCCGGTGCAGGCCATTTCGGGTGTCGAGGGCGTGCGGAGCGACGGCTCGGCCTTTGCCATTTCCGCCGAGGCTTATGCGATCGACATCGATGCGCATGGCGAGGGCTGGGTCCGAGTGAGCCAGGCGGGCGACGCGGTGCGGATCAAGGTGGCGTATCAGGCGGGGCTGGCGGCCGACTGGGCTTCGCTGCCGGAAGCGCTGCGCCAGGGGATGGTCCGGCTGACGGCGCACCTCTTCACCCATCGTGACGGCCCGGGCGATGCGGGACCGCCGGCGGCGGTGACGGCGCTTTGGCGACCGTGGCGGCGGATGCGGATAGGTTGAGGAGGGCGTGGATGTTCAAGCGGTTCCTCAGGCGCGTCGAGGACGCGGCGCAGCGCCGGGCGGACGCGCGCGCCGCCAGTTTGGCGGAACGGCTGCGCGAGACGCTGCCCGGTGGAATAGGCGCCGAAGCGGTGGAGGCGGGAGTCGGCCTGTCCGGCCGCGGTCTCCTGCGTCGGCTCATGACCGAGGCGGGGTTACGATGGCTCGTCCTGGAGTGTGCCCGGGATGAGGGGAGGAAAGGACAATGACGGCGGCGGAAGCGATCATGACGGCCGCGACGGCGGCGCTGCAGGCCCTTGAAGGCGTCGGCGTCTATGACGGCGCGCCCCTGCGGGCTTCCTTCCCCTATGCGGTAGTCGACGCGGGGGCGGAGACGGACTGGAGCCACAAGAACGGCGTCGGCCGGGAGCTGCGGATCGCCGTCACGCTACGCGACGGGGGCGAGCGGCCGACGCGGCTACGACGGCTGATGGGCGAGGCCGAGGCGGCCCTCGCGGCCGTGGCCGAAATGGCCGGGTGGCACCTCGTTACCCTGCGTCATGTGCGCAGTCGGCTGGTCCGCGAAGGCCGGGGTGCCGAACCCCGCGGCTGGATGGGTGTGATCGAGTTTCGAGCGCGGATGTTGGCGCTCGACACCGTCTGAAAGCCCTGTCGGCCTATTTAGGACGGGAGCCGTCTTCCAGATAGAAGCGGTAGAGATCCCGCATGCTTCCGGCGAGATCCTCGACCTCCATATGGGCGAGCTCTTCGGCCTCCGCGCGACTTGAGCCGGCGGCGGTCTCCGCGGCCAGGATCGCGTTGCGGAAAGCGGCTGCCCGCGCGGCGCACCCCGTCGTCGCCGCCCGGTCGAAGGCGGCCGCCGACGCCCTGCTCTCGAGATTGGAACGCAAGGCATCGTCGAGGCAGGCGGCATAGGCTTCCCGGGCCTGGGCGGTCGATCCGGACTGGAGCAGGAAAAGCATAGAAGCAAGCACATGAGAGATCATGGTGAGTCCCCCGTGCAACAGTTTGAACAATGGGAGAATAAACGATGAGTGCCGAAAAGGGTAGCGCTTTTCTGCTGAAGATCGGTGATGGTGGCGATCCGCCCGTCTTTTCCACGGTCGCTGGCATGCGGACAACGCAGATGCAGGTGAATGGTGAAGCCGTCAACGTGACGTCCAAGGATTCAGGCGGTTGGCGCGAACTTCTTTCGGGTGCTGGGCTAAGATCTATCTCGGTATCTGCAAGCGGTATCTTCACCGGTTCTGGCTCGGAAGGCCGAGTTAAGTCCAATGCTCTCTCCGGTCTGCTCGATGATTATGAGCTGAGTTTCGAGGGCGCGGAACGGATGCGCGGCAAGTTCCTGGTGACGCGGCTCGACTATAGCGGCGACTATAATGGCGAGCGGAACTATACGCTGAGCCTGGAGAGCAGCGGTCCGGTGGTGACGTTATGAGCGGCGGCGCCAATGCGGCTCGCGGCGAGGCGGCGATCGTGGTGGCGGGCGAGACGCTGGTGCTGCGGCCGTCCTTCGAGGCGCTGGTCGCGACGGAGGAAGAACTGGGGCCGCTGTTCGCGCTGGTCGAGCGGGCGGCCGAAGGCGGACTGAGGCTGGTCGAGGTGGCGGGGCTGTTCTGGCATTGCATCAAGGACCGTCCCGAGCATTGCACGCGGGAGAGGATCGGTGCGGCCGTCGTGGAGGCGGGGCTCGCCGGGATGACGCCGGTGCTGAAGACGTTGCTGACGCAGATATTGCAGGGACGATGAGCGCGACCTTCGCGCGCGCCGCGCGGCATCTGGCCGGCGCCGCCGGCCTGCTGCTGGGGTGGCGGCCGAACGAATTCTGGCGGGCGACGCCGGCCGAGCTGGCCGCGGTGCTGGGCCTGCTGGCGGGCGAGGCGGCCGTCTCCGCTACCGGCGACGACCTCAGGCGATTGATGGAGATGTTTCCCGATGGATGAGGAAATCGAGCGGCTGGTCGTCGGTGTGCGGGCCGACACCTCCGCCTTCGCGCGGGACGTGGCGGAGATGCGGGCGCAGCTGGAAGGCCCGCTGGCGGCGGGCGCGGACCGCGCCGGTCACGCCTTGGAGCATGCGCTGCTGCGAGCCGTGCGCACGGGAAGGGTCGGGTTCGAGGACCTGAAGCGGGTGGCGCTGTCGGCCATGGCCGAGATCGCCGCGGCGGCGGTGCGAGGCGGGGTCGCGTCGCTGTCGGGAGCCCAAGGTTTGCAGGCGAGCGGCTTGATGGCGGTCGCGGCGCAGGTACTGGGCGCCGCGCTCGGTGCGCCGGGGCGGGCGACCGGCGGGCCGGTGGCGCCGGGGCGTGCCTATCTTGTCGGCGAGCGCGGGCCGGAGCTGTTCGTGCCGACAGCGAGCGGGCGCGTGGAAGCGCCGCGCGCCGGGGAGCGCGACATCCGGATGAGCATCACGATCAACGCGCCGACGGGGGCTGAGCCGCAGGCGCTGGCCGCGTCGAGCCGGCAGGTGGCGCGGGCGGTGAAGCAGGCGCTGATGCGGGTGGAGGATTAGAATGGGACACTGGCTCGCGCCGGCCGGTGCGGCGAAACAGCTCGGCTTCATCAAGCGGTTCGATGCGCGCTTCTGGTCGGTGAATTTTCCCCGGCCGATGATGGCCTCGGTGGTGACGACCGGGCCGAACGCCCTTCGGGTCGACGCGGTCTTCTACAAGGCGAACGACCTGGCCGGGCTTATCTGGGAGACGGAGGACCGGTTCGATCATCCGCTCACCGCCTATGAGACGGCGCGCGACTTTCGCACCTGCCGGCTGAGCTTCCGGTGGCGAAGCCAGGGCTTGAGAGGCCTGGATGCGATAGACGGCCCGACCCTGACGATCGAGGGGCGGGATTCGTCCGGCGCTGCGCGGAGCTGGTACGTGCGGCTCTGGAACTATGCGGTCGGCACGCCCGAGGACGCGGTCGTGAGCCTCGACTTTGCGGACGTGGAAGGCGGCTTCCTGTTCCCGCATGAAGGGGAAGCGGTCTGGGCCGGCGACGTCGATCGGATGTTCATTAGCCTCGTGCCGCCGGGATACACCAAGGAGGATGTGCCGCTGGCGACGCCAGCGGAGGGCTGGGTCGAGATCAGCGATATCGTCTGCGACGGATCGGGATCGGTGCTGTCGATCGGCGATACATTGGTGCCGGAGCACCGGCTCCGAATGGCGACGGGCTATGACGACCTTTACCATGTGACCCCGGCGCGGCTGCTGAGGAACGTGGTTCATCTCGGCTATCGCCGCATCATCAACCACTATGTCGGGATGAGCCATTATTTCCGGCTCGAGGCGCTCGGGAGCGACTTCTATGTAAGCCTCGCCGGGAGCGCGCTCAATGTGGCCTGCTCGGCATGGCACCGGGACTTGGTGACGCGGGCGAAGGAACTCGGCTTCGACCTCATTCTGTCGCTCTCCTACGAGCTGCTGGACCAGCATTGCTGGAACGATTGGAAGCAGCGGGCGGAGGACGGTTCGCCGGCGTTGACCGGGTGGGAGCCGCCTTCGACGCTGCTGTCGCCGGCCCATTCGGGGGCGATGTTCTATCTGCAGGCGGTGGGCCGTGCCTTCGCGGCGATCGCGCGCGATGCGGGCGCGGCGGTGCGGTTCCAGGTCGGCGAGCCCTGGTGGTGGGTGAGGGCTGATGGTCGCATCTGCCTCTACGATGCGGCGGCGGTGTCGGCGTTCGCGCCGGTCTCCATCGCCGATGTGCGGGTGCCGCTCGACGAAGAGCAGAAGGCGACGCTCGATGCGGCTGGGGCGGTGCTGGCGCAATCCACGGCGGATCTGGTGGCGGCGGTGAGGGCGGAAGCACCGGGGGCGGAAGCGCTGTTGCTCGTCTATCTGCCGACGGTGCTCGAGGGAACCGAGGTGAAGCGGGCCAATGTGCCTGTCGCCTGGTCGGCGCCCGCCTTCGATGTGCTGCAGCTCGAGGATTATGACTGGGCGACCACCGGCAATGGCGGGGCCACGGCCCGGGGCGTAGCGGAGACGTCCGTGCGGCTCGGCTATCCGGTCGAGGAGCAGCATTATTTCGCAGGGTTCGTGCTGAACCTGGAAGACAAACATCAGTGGAAACCGATCGCGGCCGCGGCTGAGGCTGGCTTCGCGCGAGGGACCGCGGAGGTGTTCGTCTGGGCGTTGCCGCAGGTGCTGCGCGACGGCTTCACCTGGTTTGGAGAAGGAGAGGCGGCCGTGGAGGCTTTCGAGGATGTGCGCTTTCCAGTGGCGTTGGGACGCGAGGCGGTGGTCGAGCCGGCCTTTTCTACGGCGGTCGTCACCACGGCGAGTGGTGCTGAGCAGCGCAACAGCGACTGGGCGGACGCGCGGATGCGGTTCGACGCGGGGCCGGGCGTGCGCGGTGAGGCGGAGCTTCAGGCGCTGATCGCCTTCTTTCGCGCGCGACGGGGTGCGGCGGTGGGGTTCCGGTTCGAGGATCCTTACGACAATAGCTCAAGCGGCATGACCGGGGAGCCGCACCCGACTGACCAGCCGATCGGGGTCGGGGACGGGCTACGAACCGAATTCGAGCTTGTGAAACATTATGAAGGCCAGGTGCGGCGGATCACTCGACCCGTCGCCGGGAGCGTTCGAGTGTCGGTCGACGGTGCCGAGCAGATGATCGGATGGACGCTCGCGGCGAAAGGGATGGTGCGCTTCGAGGTCGCGCCGGCCGCCGGTGCGGAGGTGAGGGCGGGGTTCCGCTTCGACGTTCCGGTCCGCTTCGCCGAGGACCGGCTGAGCGTGAGCCGGGCGACCTTCGCGGCGGGAGAGGCGGCCAGCGTGCCGCTGGTGGAGATACGGGAGGGATGATCGTGACGGACTTCCTTCAGCCCGACCTCACCAGCATCGCCTTTTGCTGGCGGGTGGAGCGGCGGGACGGCGTGGCCATGGGCTTCACGACCCATGATCGAGACCTGGAGATCGCGCATCTCATCTACCGTGCGGCACCTGGGATGCTGCCTTCGGCGATCTCGCGTTCGGACGGGTTCGATGTCGACGCGCTCGACGTATCCGGCGCGCTCACCAGCGACGCGATCAGCGAGAGCGACCTGGCGGCCGGACGCTGGGACGGCGCCGCGGTGACAATGTTCATGATCGACTGGGCCGCGCCTGAAGGGAAGCAACTCCTTCTGGCGCGAGGGTGGCTGGGCGATGTGAGCGCGGAGGGGAACGGCTTCTTGGCCGAGCTCAAGGGACCGACAGTGCTGCTCGACGTGCCGGTGGTTGAGCAGACATCGCCCGAATGCCGCGCCCAACTCGGCGACAAGAGGTGCCGGGTGGATATGGCGGCGCGGACCCGAGTGACTCGCGTGGCGGCGGTGATCGACGAGGATGTTATCCAGGTGGAGAGCGCGGCCACCGCTGCGAATGCCTATGGCTATGGGCGGCTGCGCTGGATTTCAGGTGCCAACAGCGGATTGGAAAGTGCGGTGCTTTCCTCCGCTGGGGCGGTGTTGACGCTGCGGGAGCCGTCGCATTTCCCGCCCGCCGCAGGCGACCTCGTCGAGATCAGCGAAGGATGCGACAAAAGGTTGGTCACCTGCTCCGGCCGTTTTGCGAATGTGCCGAATTTCCGAGGCGAACCGCATCTTCCGGGCATCGACCTGTTGACTCGGTATCCCGGGGCCTAGCGAGGCCATCATGAGAACGGACGAGATCGTCGCCCGCGCAAGGGCGCTCGTGGGCGCGCGCTTCCGGCCGCAGGGGCGGTCGGCGGAGCAGGGGCTGGATTGCATAGGAGTAGTGGCGGTGGCGAACGGGCTGGACGGCGTGCGAAGCGACTATTGCCTGAGGTCTTCCGATGCGAGCGAGGTGCATCGGGAGTTCAAACGGCATGGCTTCATCCGGGTGACGCCGACCGAGGCCACTGAAGGAAATGTGTTGCTGGTGCGACCCGGACCAGGGCGGCTGCACGCCGTCCTGCTGACGCGGGAGGGTTATCTTCACGCGGACATGGGGCTGCGGCGCGTGGTGGAGGTGCCGGGCGCGGTCCCGTGGCCGATCCTTTCAGCCTGGGGGCGTCCGGAGCGGAATGCCGAGCGTCACGCCGGGACGGAGGCGCGAGGCTGATGGCAACGCTGGTCCTCACCGTCGCCGGGACGGCCGTCGGAGGTCCGGTCGGCGCCGCGATCGGCGCGATGATCGGGCAGCAGGTCGACAGCCGCCTCTTCGCGCCCAAGGGGCGGCACGGGCCTCGCCTCGGCGAGCTCAGCGTGCAGACCTCATCCTATGGCACGCCCATCCCCAAGCTCTTCGGGAAGATGCGCGTGGCAGGGACCGTCATCTGGTCGACCGATCTTCAGGAGACGCGGTCGACCAGCGGCGGAAAAGGGCGGCCGAAGACGACGAGCTACAGCTATTCGGCATCGTTCGCGGTGGCGCTGTCGGCGCGGGCGATCCGTGGCGTCGGGCGGATCTGGGCGGACGGCAAGCTGCTCCGCGGCGCCGGTGGAGAATTCAAGAGCGAGACGGCCTATCGGCTCTATCTCGGGAGCGAGGACCAGGTCGCGGATCCGCTGATCGTGGCCGCGGAGGGTGAGAGCCAGGCGCCGGCCTTCCGCGGTATCGCCTATGCGATGTTCGAGGATTTCCAGCTCGCCGATTATGGGAATCGCATTCCGTCGCTGAGCTTCGAGGTCGAAGCGGATGAGGGACCCGTGACGATTGGGACGATCGCGGAGGTGCTGAGCGGCGGCGCAGTGACCAGCGGCGCCACGCCGTCGCTGATCGGCTATGCCGCGGGCGGAGACAGCGTTCGCGGGGCCATCGAAGCCCTTGGCCAGGTCGTCCCGCTGACGATCAGCGATGACGGTGTGTCGCTGGTCCTTCGCGCTCAAGCGGAGCCGACGGCGACGATCAGCGAGGCGGAAGCGGGCGCGAGCGGGCCCGGCGAGAGCGGCGGCCGGAGCGAATTCGCTCAACGGGACTCCAGCCGCATCCCGGCGGAGGTGAGCGTCGCCTACCATGACGTCACGCGCGATTATCAGGTCGGCCTCCAGCGGGCGACGCGACATGGTCCGACGGCGAGAACCGAGCGCCTGCAGCTGCCGGCGGTGCTCGGCGCAGGGGCGGCCAAGGCCATCGCGGAACGCCGGCTGGCGGCTTTATGGGCGAGCCGGGCAACGGCGAAGCTGCACCTGCCCTGGCGACGCGCGGACATCGTTCCCGGCATGGTCGTGAGGATCGAGGGTCGAACCGGATTGTGGAAGATCGAGCGCTGGACCGTGGATCGGATGGTGACGAGCCTGGAATTGGTGCGCGTGCAAGCGGGGCCGATGCCCGATACCGCGGAAGCTAGCGAAGGGCGGCCGATAGGGCACGCGGACCTGCTTCACGGCCCGACGACCCTGCGGCTGCTCGACCTGCCCCTCTCGGGCGTGGAAGCGAGCGAGCGTCCGCATCTGCTCGCGGCTGCCGCCGGTGTCGAGGCTGGCTGGCGGCGGGCCGCTCTCATGACGAGCTATGACGGTGGAGCAACCTGGCAGGAGGCGGGCCCGACTGCGGCGCCGGCCGTCATGGGAACCGCCGTGACCACGCTTGGTTCGGGCGGGGCGGCATTGTTCGATGGGGTGACGAGCGTCGAGGTGGAGTTGCTCAACGACGCCATGTGGCTGGAGAGCCGAAGCGACGACGCGTTGGTCGGCGGTGACAATCTCGCCCTCATCGGCGACGAGCTGATCCAGTTCGGTCTCGCGGAACCGCTGGGCAATCGTCGTTTCAGGCTGTCGCGATTGCTCCGGGGGCGGAGAGGGACCGAATGGGCTGTCACCGGTCATCTCGCCGGCGAGCCCTTCGTGCTGATCGAAGCCGCGAGCCTCGCGGTGATCGAGCCGCCACTTGCCCTGATCGGCGGCGAGGCGCGCCTGCTGGCGAGCGGGCTGGGCGATACCGAACCCGCCGAGGGGACGGTCGTGGTGAGCGGCGAAGCCGTGCGGCCGCCCTCGCCGGTGCATGTCACGGCGGAGCGCTCCGCCAATGGCGATCTGGCGATCAGTTGGGTGCGGCGGAGCAGGGCCGGCTGGACCTGGCTGAGCGGAACGGACACGCCGCTCGGCGAGGAAAGCGAGGTCTATGAGGTCAGCTTGTCCGGGAGTGGATTGACCAGAACCGTCACGATCTCGGCCTCTTCCTTCATCTACTCGGCAGCGACACAGGCGGCGGACGGCGCCGTGGGCGATATCACCATCGGCGTGCGCCAGCTCGGCACGTTCGCGCCGTCCCGCCCGGCGCAGATAGTCGTTCCAGCCTAGTTACGAAGCGGACCTCGAAGAAGAACGACGCGGAGCGGCTCACCGTTTCGAGAAATATTCTGAATCTGTTGGAGAATTTATCCATGAGCGGCACGGCCCGATTTCAACTGCCCTTCATCCTTCCGGGACAGGCGCAAAAGGAGGTCTTTCACAATGAGGCGCTGACGCATCTCGACCTGGCGGTCCACGCCGCCGTGGAGGAAGGGCCGCTCTCGACACCGCCGCCGGCGCCCCAGGTCGGGGAAAGCTGGATCGTCGCCTCGGGAGCGGTCGGCGACTGGATCGGCAGGGATGACCAGGTCGCCGGCTGGACCGAAAGCGGCTGGCGCTTCATCCTTCCCCAGCCCGGCATGGCCGCTTGGAACAAAAGCGCAGGGCTGTGGCTGCATTGGACCGGCAGCGGCTGGAGCCTGGGGGAGTGGCCCGTCGCGCGCATCACAGTCGGCGGCCAGCAAGTGGTGGGCGAGCGGCAGCCGGCCGTGCCAAGTCCTTCAGGTGGAACGACAATTGATCAGGAAGCGCGCGCGGCTATCGATGCCCTGATTGCGACATTAATGTCACACGGCCTGATCGATTGATCTTTTTTGTTCCTGCGGTGAAACCGATGACCTTATGCCTCGTTTGTGGGGGCGTCTGGCGAGGGGTCTTGGTTGTTATCCATAAACTGAGGCATTTCGGCAACAATTGGAGGGATAAGCGTGCTTGCACGGAAACTCCGCTTACCGTATTGAGTTCTAGGTCGTTCCCGTTGGGACGCGAATAAGAAAGGGGAAAGATTTATGCGGAAGCTCGCCATAGTTGTGGCGCTGTCATCCACCGTGCTCGCGACTCCGGCACTTGCGCGCGATGGCGCCTGGTACGTCGGCGGCGAATTCGGCGCGATGATCGTCGAGGACTACGATGTCCGAATCGCCGGCGAAACGGCCCAGCTACCGGGTTCGAACGGCCAGATCCGTGTTTATCACGACTTCGGCTATGACGGCGCTCTGTTCGCCGGTTACGACCTCGGCGGTGCCCGGATCGAGGCTGAAGTGGGCTACAAGAAGGCCCGCGTCAACGACGGCACGTTCAGCATTCCGATCCCGGGTGATCCCGTCGTGGGCCAGGGTGAGGACGACGCCGCGGGCTCGACCAGCGCGCTTAGCTTCATGGTCAACGGTATGCTCGACTTCGGCGACGACGACGGCCTTCAGGGCTTCGTCGGCGGCGGTATCGGTCTGGCCAAGATCAAGGCGAACAACTGGCGGCGTTTCGACAATGTCGCGCCGTTCATCGACGACAGCGATTCCCGTCTTGCCTGGCAGGCGATCGCCGGCGTTCGCGCTCCGATCACCGACAACATCGACGTCCAGCTGAAGTATCGTTTCTTCAACGTTGCCGATCTGGACTATGTCGCGTTCAACGGCGCGCCGGCGGAATATCGCTTCCGCAGCCACAGCCTGCTCGGCGGCATCATCTTCAACTTCGGAGCTGCGCCGCCTCCGCCGCCGCCTCCGCCCCCGCCGCCTCCGCCGCCTCCGCCGCCTCCGCCGCCTCCGCCGCCTCCGCCGGCTGTCCCGGCTGGGCCGTTCATCGTGTTCTTCGACTGGGATAAGTCGGACATCACGCCGCAGGCGGCTGCCATCCTCGACAACGCGGCCGCTGCCTATCAGCAGACCGGCCAGGCGCAGGTCGTGCTGGCGGGTCACGCGGACCGTTCCGGTTCGGCGGACTACAACGTCGGTCTGTCGCAGCGTCGTGCCGACGCGGTCCGTGCCTATCTGGCCGGCCGCGGTGTGCCGGAAGGCGTCATGACCACCGAGGCGTTCGGCGAGAGCCGTCCGCTGGTCGAAACCGCCGACGGTGTCCGCGAGCCGCAGAACCGGCGCGTGGAGATCACCTTCGGTCCGGGTTCGGGCATGTAAGGTCGTCCTCGGCCGCTCCGGCGGCTGGGAACCAAATGAGAAGGGAGCCGGTCCGCAAGGGCCGGCTCCTTTTCTTTGGTCAAGCTGCGGAACGATTTAGTCTCGATCAGCCTCGTGCAGCCTCGATGAGAGGTCTGTTCCGAAGGGGCCGGCTTTGTTAAGTTGGCGCGGCCTTTATCGTTTCAGGGAAATCCCATGCGCATTGCGATGATCGGAACCGGCTATGTCGGGCTGGTTTCTGGAGCCTGCTTCTCCGATTTCGGCCATGATGTGGTCTGCGTGGACAAGGACGCGGCCAAGATCGATGCGTTGCGCCAGGGCGTAACGCCGATCTTCGAGCCGGGCCTCGACAAGCTGGTGGAACGCAACGTCGCTGACGGACGCCTTTCCTTCACGACCGATCTCGGCCCTGCGGTCGCCGATGCGGAGGCCGTGTTCATCGCGGTAGGGACGCCGTCCCGCCGCGGCGACGGGCATGCCGACCTCAGCTATGTCTTCGGGGCAGCGGGAGAGATCGCCCGCGCCTTGCGCCAACCCACCGTGGTTGTGACCAAGTCCACGGTGCCGGTGGGAACGGGCGACGAGGTGGAACGGATCATTGCCGCCGCCGCCCCGGACGCAAAGGCCATGGTCGTATCCAATCCCGAGTTTCTCCGCGAGGGCGCGGCGATCGAGGATTTCAAGCGGCCCGACCGGATCGTCGTCGGCACGGAGGACGAGGACGCCGCCGAGATCATGCGCGAGATCTACAGGCCGCTCTATCTCAACAAGGCTCCGCTGGTCGTCACCAGCCGGCGAACCGCCGAGCTCATCAAATATGCGGCCAACGCCTTTCTGGCGACGAAGATCACCTTCATCAACGAGATCGCCGACCTGTGCGAGAGGGTCGGTGCCGACGTGCAGGATGTGAGCCGCGGCATCGGCCTCGATAATCGGATCGGACCCAAGTTCCTCCATGCAGGTCCCGGCTATGGCGGCTCCTGCTTCCCCAAGGACACGCTGGCGCTCCTGAAGACGGCCGAGGATCATCAGGCGCCGCTCAGGATCATCGAATCGGTCGTCAAGGTGAACGACCTCAGAAAACGAGCCATGGGACGCAAGGTGATCGGCGCCCTAAACGGGGGCGCGCGAGGCAAGACGATCGCGCTGCTCGGCCTCACCTTCAAGCCCAATACGGACGACATGCGGGACGCGCCGTCGATCGCCATCGTCCAGGCGCTGCACGATGCCGGCGCGAAGGTCCGAGGCTATGATCCCGAAGGGGTCGAGCAGGCGAGACCGTTGATGCCCGACGTCGAGTTTTGCGCCAGCCCCTACGAGGCTGCGGAGGGCGCGGACGCCATCGTCCTCGTCACCGAGTGGGACGTGCTGCGCGCGCTCGATCTCAAACGCCTCAGCGCCTCAATGGCGCGGCCCGTGTTCGTCGATCTGCGCAACATCTATCCGCCAGAAGAGGTGGAGAATGCAGGCCTCGAGTGGCACGGACTGGGCAAGCCCGCGCGTGACAGCAAACGGGTCGACGTCGAAACCGTTGCGGCCCCGGTTCGTTCATCCGGTAAGACAGGAGGAGTATGACGATGAAGATGCCTATCCTGACCATCGGAGCGGCGGCCGTGATCGGTGCTACGGCTTGCACGAGCGTGAACAATGAAACCTATTCGGACACGTCCCCGGCCGCTTCGACGGCAAGCGCGGAACTGCGCGACGCCACGGGCCAGGTGGTCGGCTCGGCCACGGCGAGCCAGTCGGGCGACAGCATCCGGGTCCGGGTCGAGGCTTCCGGCCTGCCGCAGGGAGCTCATGGCGCGCATGTTCACATGACCGGCCAATGCGCCGCGCCGGGCTTCGACACTGCCGGCGGCCATTGGAATCCCACCAACATGCAGCATGGCAAGGACAATCCCGCCGGAATGCACAAAGGGGACATGCCCAACATCCTGGTCGGTACCGATGGCAGCGGCACGCTCGAATACACGATTTCGGGCGCCCAACTGGCGGGCAGCGGCGGGGCCATGCTGGATGCGGACGGTGCAGCCATCGTCATCCATGCCGGTCCCGACGACTATCGCACCGATCCCTCCGGCAACAGCGGCGCCCGCATCGCCTGCGGCGTGTTTGGGCCGGCCTAGCCTGTCCGCGGGCACGACGACCCCAATGACGAAATCGGTTCTGTTCGTCTGCCTCGGCAACATCTGCCGCTCACCCCTCGCCGAGGCCGCTTTCAAACGCGAGGCCGAGGCGCTCGGGCTGGATGTAGAGATCGACTCCGCCGGGACGGGTGACTGGCATATCGGCCATCCCCCCGACCCGCGCGCCACTTCGGTCGCGGAGCGGAACGGCGTCGACATCACGCATCTGCGGGCGCGGCAGGTGACGCCGGACGATTTCCGGCGCTTCGACCACATCGTCGCCCTCGACGCACAGAATCTCGACGATCTGGAGCGGATGCGACCGGCGGGCGGCACGGCGGAGCTGTCACTGTTGCTGGATCATGTCGAGGGACGCGAGGGTGAGGCGGTGGCCGATCCCTATTACGGTGAGGACGAGCATTTCGACCTTACCTGGGCCGACGTCACGGCCGGTGCGAAGGCGCTGGCGCGGAGGCTCGCCCGAGGGTGAGCGCCTTCGCCGCAAAGGTCGCGGCTTTGACGGGGGTTGCTGAGGCGCGGCTGGAGCGGCTTGCCGGCGGGGATCTGTCGGAAGTGTTGCTGATCCGCCGGCCGGATGGACGTCGGATCGTCGCCAAGGGCGGGCCCGCGGTGGCGACCGAGGCGGCAATGCTGCGGGCGCTCGCCGCCGCCGGCGTCGCGGCGCCGGCCGTGGAAGGCGAGCATGAGGGCGTGCTGCTGCTCGAACATGTCGAGCATGACGGCCTGTTCAGTCCGCACGCCTGGGCCGATATCGGGGCGGCCGTCCGCAATCTCCATGCTCGGCGAGGTCAGGGCTATGGCTGGCCCGTGGATTATGCGCTCGGCTCGGTCGCACTGGACAACCGGCAGCGAAGGGAGTGGCCGGAATTCTGGGGCGAGCAGCGGCTGGTCTCGACGGCGCGGGTGCTCGACCGACCCTGGCGCGACCGCATCGGAGGGCTTGCGAAACGGCTGAGGGAGTTGTTGCCCGCTGATCCGCCTCGGGCCCTACTCCATGGCGACTTGTGGAGCGGGAACATCCTGGTAGCCGAAGGGAGGCTTGCCGCCCTTGTCGATCCCGCCTGCTATTACGGCCATGCCGAGGTCGACCTCGCCATGCTGACCCTGTTCGGATCGCCGCCTCCGGAATTCTGGGATGCCTACGGGCCGCTGGAGCCGGGCTGGGAAGAGCGCCGGATCATCTATCAGCTCTTCCCGGCGCTGGTGCATCTGCGACTGTTCGGCGCCAGCTATGCCGGCATGGTCGAGCGGCTGCTCGAACAGGCTCGGGCCTAGTCAAGATCGTATCGTTCCACGATCGAGTAGACGGCGCCTTCGGGCGTCAGATGGCTTTCATAAAGACAGAAGCTGCCGACAGCGAACGGCGCGCTTGTCAGCCCGCCCGAGCGTTCGAGCAAAGCCGAGATCGAACCGGAACCGCGTTTGAGCCGAGCCAGCGTGATGTGGGGCAGATAAGCGCGCTGATCGGGCGCGACGCCCGCCCGGGCGATGGCTTGGTCGATCTTGTTGTGCAGCGTCTTCAGCGGCTCCTGAGGCGTGATCCCGGCCCAGAGGGTCTCCGCCTGGCCTCGCCGCTCGAAGCCGCTAATGCCGTCTAGCGCGATCTCGAAGCGCGGGTGGTGGATCGCGCCGAGGGCGGCATGGATATCGTCGCCGACATGGCTCTCCACCTCGCCGATGAAGCGCAGCGTCAGGTGGAGTTGGTCGTCGGTTTGCCAGCGTGCGCCGCGAACGCCTCCCATGGTGGCGAGCAGCTGTTCCCGGATATGGCGCGGCGGGCGAATGGCGACGAACAGGCGGTGCATGGCCGCACGGTAGCCCGGTCCGGTTTTCCTTGAAAGACAGCGCGATTCTCCCGATATTGCGCTGAGCGGTTGGGCGTTCACCCGCCGCCAAAGGAGAAGTTCGAAATGGCAAATGGATTTGACCCGCGGGCGACCGCATCGCCACAGCCGACCACGGTCGGCAGGGAGGGCGTGGCCTTCGACGCGGGCCTGCGGTCCTACATGCTCTCTGTTTACAATTACATGGCGTCCGGTGTGCTGCTCACGGGCATCGTCGCGCTGCTGTTCGCGGGCAGTGGATATGCGGCTCAGATCCTGATGGGGCCGGGCATCCTCAAATATGTGATCATGTTCTCGCCGCTCGCCTTCGTCATGGTGCTGAGCTTCGGCATTACCCGGCTCTCGACCGGCACGGCGCAGCTGCTCTTCTGGGCTTTCGCGACGGTGATGGGCCTATCGATGGCCTCGATCTTCCTGGTCTTCACCGGCCAGTCGATCGCGACCACCTTCTTCGCGACGGCCGCGGCTTTCGCCGGCCTCAGCCTCTGGGGCTACACCACGAAGAAGGATCTCTCGGCCTTCGGCACGTTCCTCATTATGGGCGTGGTCGGCTTGCTGGTCGCGATGATCATCAACCTGTTTGTGCAGTCGACGGCGTTCCAGCTGGCGATCAGCTTCATCGGCGTGCTGCTGTTCGCGGGGCTCACCGCCTATGACACGCAGCGCATCAAGAGCCTCTACTTCCACGTCGCCGGAAGTGATATGATGGGCAAGACGGTGATCATGGGCGCGCTGTCGCTCTATCTCGATTTCGTCAACATGTTCACCTTCCTCCTCCAGTTCATGGGCAGCCGCGAATAGGCACGGCCCTGATGGAGAAGGGGAGAAGGCCCGGCGGAAACGCCGGGCCTTCTTCCTATTGCGGAAGGTCCAGGTCGACCTGCGGTATCTCTCCGGTCTCGTCGGCGGAGGCGGCATGCCGACGTCCGGCGGGGCGAGGGGCACCGACAGTAGTGTCCTCCAAGGTCTGAAGCTCGATCTCGGCGTTGAGCTTCGCGCCGAGCAGCAGGATGAAGGCCGACAGATATATCCACAGCTGGAGCACGACGACGGCGGCCAGCGAGCCGTAGCTGATGTCGAAACGCCCCACCCGGGCGATATAGAGGCCGAAGGCAAAGGTCGCCAGCAACCACAAGCCGGTGGTCATGAGCGCGCCGGGCAGAATCCACTTCCAGCGGGCGTGGCGCCGCGAAGGCGCGTAGCGGTAAAGAAGGGCGCTGCCCCCGCTGATGCCCAATGTGATCAGTAGCCAGAAGCCAAGCTTCGCCACCCCCCAATCGAGCGGTATACCCTCCGGCATCAATTCTCCCACATAGCCGAAGAGAGCGATCGCCAGCAGCGCCAGCAGCATGAGCGCCGCACTTCCCAGCGCCACGAGGATGGGGATGCCCCAGCGCCGGGCAAAGCGCTGCACGTCTCCCTCCCCGTAGATGACGTTGAGGGCGGCCGTGATCGATCGTGCGCTGCGCGCACCTCCATAGACGGTGAGCAGCAAGGCGATCAGCAGGGCGGGGGCGCTGCCGCGATGGTCGGTGATCGCTTCGACGACGCGCTGGGCAACCAAGGGCTGCGCCGGATCGGGAATGATCGACACCAGCTTGCTCACATCCCGGACCACCTCGGCGGGCGTGCTCACCAGCCCGTATATCATTGCTGTCGCGGCGATCAGCGGCAGCAGCGCGAGAAAGGAGTAGAAGGCGATCCCGGCGGCGAGGACGTTGAGATTGTCGGCCTTGGCGTTGCGCCACACCCGGATCACGATGTCACGCCAGCCCACCAGTGGAATGGCGAGCGGCGAGGCGGCGTGGCGGCCGCGGTCGCCGGAGCCCCTGCTGAGCACCAGCGTCAGCCACCGCACCGCCTTGATCATCATCGATCGTCTTTCACTTGGGACGCGGCGGATGTCTGTCAGCGGTCGGCTCCGCGACGCTGCCAGACCAGGAGTGCCGGTCCGGTGGCCAGGGCGGCGAGAAGATAGATGGCGGCGTTGCCGGTGTAGACCGCGGTGCCGATCAACAGCAGGATCGCCAAGACGGCGAGAACGAGCAAAGCCCTGCGGCTATTATCCATCGGTTTGCCCCCTTTCGCGCGCGTCAGCCGAGATGGCGTCCAAGGAAATCCATGGTGCGCTTCCAGGCAAGGTCCGCAGCCGCTTTATCGTACCGGGCCGCCGAACTGTCGTTGTTGAAGGCGTGCTCGACGCCGGGATAAAGATGGGCGGTCACGTCCACTCCTGCTCTCTTGAGCGCCTCCGTCCAGGGGCCGCCGGTCCTGTTAACTCGCTCGTCATTGCCGGCATAGTGGAGGAGCATCGACGCCTTGACCTTCTCGGCTTCGGAAGGGTCGGGCGCCGGGCCGTAATAGGCAACGCCGGCATCGAGCTTGTCGCCGGCCGCGACCGCCAGGCGGTTGACGAAGGCGCCGCCCCAACAGAAGCCGATCGCGCCGACCTTGCCGTTGCTGTGATCGAGCTTGCGGGTGGCATCGAGGAGGGCCACGGCATCGGCGACGCTGCCCTGTAGCTCCAGCCGGCCGATCATCTCGCGCGCCTTGTCTTCGTCGGCGGGGGTGCCCCCCATCTCGGACAGGAAGTCGGGCGCGACCGCGAAATAGCCGGCAAGCGCCACCCGCCGCGTCACATCCTCGATGTGCCGGTTGAGGCCGCGATTTTCATGGATGACGATGACAGCCGGGATCTTCTTTCCGGTGGCCGCCCGGGGCGTGGCGACATAGCCGTTCAGCGTCCGGCCTTCGACGCCGAGCGAGCCGCGGCGGACGATGAGGCGCTCGTCATTCTCGGGCACGACGGCCGCCGCGACCGGGCTGGCGGCGATGCCGAGCAGAAGGGCGTTGGCCGCGGCCGTGCCCCCCGCGATCCTGCTGAGTTCCGCCATGAAGCTTCGGCGATCCATGCCTTCATGCGTGAAGCGGTCGTAAAGCTTGATCGCCGCTTCTCTGCGATGGCCCGGCAAGGGCCCGCGGTCGTCCTCGCTCATCTCGCATCTCCTTAGGCGGGTTGGGGTTGGGGCTCCGGCTTGGGCGTCGCCTCATCGTCGAGCTGGTTCGCACGCTGCGCGGCCGGGCGGAACTGGAGACGCGCCACATAATCTTCGAACAGCGGTCGCTTGTCGATCGTGCCGAACATCATGCCCCAGCCGATCTGCGAACCTACATAGACGTCGGCGGCGGTGAACTGATCGCCGCAGATATAGGGCCCGGCGGAGACGGCGCGTTCCAGCGCGTCGATCGTCTCCTCATAGCTGCCATAGCCCACCATCTGCTTCTTGTCGGCGGGGGCAAGGAGGCCGAGCGCCTTGCTGGTCACCGCCGCCTCGACGCAGCCGGCCGCGAAGAACAACCAGCGGAAGTAAGTCCCCCGGCGCGGATCGCCGAGTGGCGGCGCGAGGCCCTTCTCCGGAAAGGCGTCGGCGAGATAGGCGCAAATGGCGGCCGCCTCGGTGACGACCGTGTCGCCATGCTTGATCGCGGGCACCTTCCCCATGGGGTTGATCGCGAGATACTCGGCGCCCTTCATCGTCGTTCCATAATCGAGAATGACGGTTTCGTAGGGCTCGCCCACTTCCTCGAGCATCCAGCGAGCGACCCGCCCGCGCGATCGGGGATTGGTGTAGAAGGTGAGGCTCGGCATGGCGATGCTCCTTCAATGAGCGCGCCACAATAGCCTCAGTCGCGGCGGAGCGGGAGTCCGCTTGTCACAGGGGGGCGAACGGTCCTATGCCCAAGGAAACTCGTCATCGCGAGGAACGGAGCGACGAAGCAATCCAGCTTGATTGATGCTGGATTGCTTCGCGCCGTTGACGATCAGGCCTTCTGCTCTTCGGCTTTCTTCTTGCCGCCGCCCCGCTTCTTGCGCGCTTTGGGAGCGGCGGGGACGATCTCGAACGCGGGAGCGTTGTCCTTGATGGTGACCTTGACCTCGCCGCCGTTGAGGAGCTTGCCGAACAGCAACTCCTCGGCGAGCGGCTGCTTGATCTTCTCCTGCATCAGCCGGCCCATGGGCCGAGCGCCGTAGAGGCGATCGTAACCGCGGTCGATGAGCCACTTCTTGGCGTTGTCGTCGAGGCTGATGTGGACGTTGCGGTCCGCCAGCTGCAGTTCCATCTGGAGGATGAACTTGTCCACCACCCGGGCGACCACCTCCGGCGGCAGATAGCCGAACGGCACGATCGCATCGAGACGGTTGCGGAACTCGGGGGTGAAGAGCTTCTTCACCGCCTCCTCCTGCACATCCTCGCGGGTGATCTGGCCGAAGCCGATCGACTCCTTCGCCATGTCGGACGCGCCCGCATTGGTCGTCATGATGAGGATGACGTTGCGGAAATCGACCGTCTTGCCGTGATGGTCGGTCAATTTGCCGTTGTCCATCACCTGCAGGAGGATGTTGAACAGGTCCGGATGCGCCTTCTCGATCTCGTCGAGCAGCAGCACACTGTGCGGGTGCTGGTCGACGGCATCGGTCAAGAGGCCGCCCTGGTCGTATCCGACATAGCCCGGAGGCGCGCCGATCAGGCGGCTGACCGAATGCCGCTCCATATATTCGGACATGTCGAAACGCTGGAGCGGGATGCCCATGATCGAGGCGAGCTGGCGCGCCACCTCGGTCTTGCCGACGCCGGTGGGGCCGGAGAAGAGATAGTTGCCGATCGGCTTGTCGGGATCGCGAAGGCCGGCGCGCGACAGCTTGATCGCCGAGGACAGCACCTCGATCGCCTTGTCCTGGCCGAAGACGACCCGCTTCAGGTCGCGGTCGAGATGCTCGAGCGCCTTCTTGTCATCCGTGCTCACGCTCTTCGGCGGGATGCGGGCGATGGTCGAGATGACCGCCTCGATCTCCTTGGTGGTGATCGTCTTCTTGCGGCGCGACGGCGGCACCAGCATCTGCATGGCGCCGACCTCGTCGATCACATCGATCGCCTTGTCGGGCAGCTTGCGGTCGTTGATGTAGCGCGCCGAAAGCTCGACGGCCGACTTGATCGCGTCGGACGTGTATTTGACGCTGTGATGCTCCTCGAACGCCGAACGAAGGCCGGCGAGGATCTTGATGGTGTCCTCGACCGTCGGCTCGTTGACGTCGATCTTCTGGAAGCGCCGGAGCAGCGCCCGGTCCTTCTCGAAGTGGTTGCGAAACTCCTTGTAGGTGGTCGATCCGATGCAGCGGATCGTGCCGCCCGACAGCGCCGGCTTCAGCAGGTTCGACGCGTCCATCGCGCCGCCCGATGTGGCGCCGGCGCCGATCACCGTGTGGATCTCGTCGATGAAAAGGATCGCATGCGGCAGCTTCTCGAGCTCGTTCACCACGGCCTTCAGCCGCTCCTCGAAATCGCCGCGATAGCGGGTGCCTGCCAGCAACGCGCCCATGTCGAGGGCGTAGATGGTCGCTTCCTTCAGCACGTCGGGCACGTCGCCCTCGACGATCTTGCGCGCCAGCCCCTCGGCGATCGCCGTCTTGCCGACGCCCGGATCGCCTACGTAGAGCGGGTTGTTCTTGGAGCGGCGGCACAAGATCTGGACGGTGCGGTCGACCTCGGGCCCGCGTCCGATCAGCGGGTCCACCCGGCCGGCCTGGGCTTTTTCGTTGAGGTTGACGGTGAACTGCTTGAGGGCGCTCTCGCCCTTCTTCTTGCCGCTCTCGTCCTTCTTCTCTTCCTCGGTGCCCTTCACCTCGACCGGTTCGGCCGCGGTTTCGCCCTTGCCGACGCCGTGGCTAATGTAGCTCACCGCGTCGAGGCGGCTCATGTCCTGCTGCTGCAGGAAATAGACGGCATAGCTCTCGCGCTCGGAGAAAAGCGCGACGAGGACATTGGCGCCGGTCACCTCGTCCCGGCCCGAGGACTGGACGTGGAGGATGGCGCGCTGGACGACGCGTTGGAAGCCGCTGGTGGGGGAGGGGTCGGTTTCCCCATCGACCTTCAGCGCCTCCAACTCATTGTCGAGATAGAGGCGGACGCCTTCGCGCAGTTCCTTGAGGTCGACGCCGCAAGCCGACATGACCTTGGAGGCGTGGGCGTCCTCGATAAGGGCGAGCAGAAGATGCTCCAAGGTCGCATATTCGTGCCTGCGGCCGCTCGCTTCGGCGAGCGCCGTGTGGAGCGTCTGTTCCAATTCGCGGGCGAATGACGGCATTAACTTACTCCTTTGGCCCGCAATGGGTTTTCACGGGCAACTTATCCTTAATGTCGGGGCTGGGTGTCCGGGCATCAAGGACTCGCTCCTATTAACGGCGGAGGTCATCGGCGGTTGCCCCGCCTGCTTCATTTCTTGAATAGCGCGTCGGCGCTTGCGCGATGGTTAACGGCGGCTTCAATTTTCGCCTTAACGCGCGCTATTTCGCCTTCGAGGATGGCGATGCGCGCATGAAGCTCCTCGACCGACAGCGGATCGAGATCCTGCTTGACGAGCAGCGTCAGCGGGTCGCCTGGCTTATCCGGAAAGAGTTCGTCCAGATCCATGTCGCGAAGAGTCCGCCGATGGCGCGCTTGAGTCAATCACGGCCCCGAAATATCCCCAGATTTCTTTTGGAGAGCGTGACGTGATGACCACCCTTCCAGCCACCACGGCCGCGATCGACCCGGAGGGCCCCGGCGGCCCCGAGGTCCTCACCTTGGTGGAGCGACCGGTGCCGAAGGCCGGTCGGGGCGAGGTGCTGGTGAAAGTGGCGGCCGCGGGCGTCAATCGGCCGGACGTGGCACAGCGGATGGGCGTTTATCCGCCGCCCACGGGGGCGCCGACCATTCCCGGCCTGGAGATCGCCGGAGAGGTCGTGGCCGTCGGCGACGACGTCGATTCGGCCATGGCGGGACAGAAGGTCTGCGCCCTTGTCGGTGGCGGCGGCTATGCCGAATATTGTGCCGCGCCCATCGGACAATGTCTTCCCGTGCCGGCACCGCTCACCATGCTCGAAGCGGCGGCCCTTCCGGAAACCTTTTTCACCGTCTGGAGCAATCTCTTCCAGCGCGGCGGGGCGCGGGAAGGGGACACGGTCCTCGCCCACGGCGGCACGAGCGGCATCGGCACCACGGCCATATTGCTCGGGAAGGTCTTCGGGCTCACCGTCCTCGTCACCGCGGGTTCCGAGGAGAAATGCGCCCGCGCGAAGGAGATCGGCGCCGCCCACGCCATCAACTACAAGACACAGGATTTCGTCGAGGAGGTGAAGCGCCTCGCCCCGAGCGGCGTCGCCGTGGTGCTCGATATGATCGGCGGCGACTATGTCCCGCGCAACCTCGCCTGCCTGGCCGAGGAGGGCCGCCACGTCTCCATCGCCGCGCAGCGTGGAGCCAAGGCCGAAATCCCGCTCTGGCCGATCATGGCCAAGCGCCTCACCCTCACCGGCTCCCTCCTCCGCCCCCGCTCGGTCGAGTTCAAATCGAGCGTGGCGGACGACCTGCGCCGCCAGGTCTGGCCGCATTTGGAGGCCGGGCATATCCGCCCCGTCATCGACAGCACTTTCCCACTCTCACGCGCCGCCGACGCCCACCGGCGAATGGAAAGCAGCCAGCATGTGGGAAAGATCGTCCTCACCATTTCTTGACATGACCAGTTGCAAGCCCTATTAAAAGGTCATGGGCGCACATCCATTGCTTGATCAGCTTCTCGCCGGGGCGAGCGTCAGCATCAGCGACCTCAAGAAGAATCCTTCAGCCGTAATCGAAGCGGCCGAGGGTTTTCCGGTCGCTATCCTCAACCGCAATACGCCTTCCGCCTACCTCGTGCCCGCGGCAGCATGGGAAGAACTTGTCGACCGACTTGAGGATATCGAGCTGGCGGCGATGGTTCGTGAGCGAGCCGGTGAAACCCCGATAGAGGTTTCGCTTGACGAGCTATAGGCTCGCCTTTCTGCCGACCGCGCTCAAGGAATGGGAAAAGCTCGGCTCCAATGTGCGGGAGCAGTTCAAGAAAAAGCTGGTTGAAAGATTGGTGCAGCCGCATGCGCCCGCCTCGCGCCTGTCGGGGATGCCAGGATGCTATAAGATCAAGCTTCGATCGGCAGGTTATCGGCTCGTCTATCGTGTCGAGGATGAGACGGTGACAGTGGTTGTCGTTGCCGTGGGAAAGCGCGACCGCAACTTGGTTTATAAGATAGCGGCAGGACGCGTCGGTTCGGACTGACTGACGACTTCTACTCCACCCAATCCAGGCCGATGTCCCGGTAGAGCCCCCGATCCTCCTCCCAGTCCGGCTTAACCTTCACATGCAGGAAGAGGTGGACCTTGCGGCCGAGGAGCTGGCTCAGCTCCTGGCGGGCGGCGGCGCCGATTTCGCGGATGCGGGCGCCGCCCTTGCCCAGCACGATCGCCCTTTGCGTGGGGCGGCCCACGAGGATCTGCTGGTGGATGGCGACCGAACCGTCCTTCCGCTCCTCATATTTCTCGGTCTCGATCGCGCTGGCATAGGGCAGTTCGGCGTGGAGCTGGTGGTAGAGCTGCTCGCGGGTGACTTCGGCGGCGAGCATGCGGTCGGTGGCATCGGAGACCTGCTCCTCCGGGAAGTGCCAAGGGCCTTCCGGCATGCGCGCGGCGAGGGCGGATTTGAGGTCGCCGACGCCGTCGCCGGTGGTCGCGGAAACCATGAAGATCTCCTCGAAATCGAGCCGCTCGCTAAGCCGTGCGGTGAGTGTCAGCAACTCCTCCTTGGCTGTCACGTCGACCTTGTTGAGGACGAGGATCTTCGGCTCGCGGCGGCCCTTCAGCGTATCGAGCATCTCCTCGATCCGCGTCGAGAAACCCGTCTTGGCGTCGATCACCAGGGCGATCAGGTCCGCGTCCTGCGCGCCGCCCCAGGCGGCCGCCACCATCGCCCGGTCGAGGCGCCGCCGCGGCGCGAAGATGCCGGGCGTGTCGAGCAGCAATATCTGCGCCTCGCCTTGGATGGCGATGCCCATCAGGCGGACGCGCGTGGTCTGCGCCTTGGGGCTGACGATGGCGACCTTCTGGCCCACCAGCGCATTGACGAGCGTCGACTTGCCCGCATTGGGCGCGCCCACCACGGCGACCAGGCCGCAACGTTCGGTCATGTCAGTTTCTCCAGCAGCGCCTTGGCGGCGGCCGTCTCGGCCTCCTGTTTGGACAAGCCCTCGGCGCTCGCCTCGCCGACACCCTTGATCGCCACCTCGACAATGAATCTCGGGGCATGGTGCGGCCCCGAGCGACCCTTGAGCTCGTAGGCCGGCGGGCGCCGGTTGTTCGCCGCCGCCCATTCCTGGAGGGCGGATTTGGGGTGCTTGGGGGCCTGGTCGTCCTGCCTCAGGCGATCTGCCCAAGCCCGTCGGACGAAGGCGGTGGCCTTGTCGAGCCCCGCTTCAAGGTAGAGCGCGCCGATCAATGCCTCGACGACGTCGCCCAGCACATTGTCGCTGTCGGCGGCGCCATCGTCGCGAGCCTGCTTGCCGAGGATGACATGCCCGCCGACGCCGAACGCTCGCGCCACCTCCGCGCAGGTTTCGCGCGAGACGAGGCTGTTGAATCGGCGCGAGAGCTTGCCCTCCGGCTCCTCCGGGAACAGCTCGTAGAGCCAGCTCGCCATGACGAGGCCGAGCACGCGGTCGCCGAGGAACTCCAGACGCTGATAATGTTCGTCGCCCCGGCTGCCATGGGTGAGGGCCCGCTTGAACAAGGCGGCGTCGGCCGGGCGGTGGCCGAGCGTCTGCTCGACCCAGTCGGCGATCCCTTCGGCGCTACTCATGCTTAGAAGGTCTCCCCGATCCGGTCCCAGCGCGCGGCCGAAATCCAGGTCCAGGGTTTCAGCCATTCGGCCGCGCCGTCGGTCGAGAAGAACACGATCATCGCCTCGCCGATCAGATAGTCGTGGGGAAGATAACCGACGCCCTCGGCAGCGAGCGAGAAGCGGCTGTCGAGGCTGTCGTCGCGATTGTCCCCCATCATGAAATAATGGCCTTCCGGGACGACGTGGAGCGGCGTGTCGTCGGCGATGCCGTCGATCTGGTCCAATATGTAGTAGGATTCGCCGCCCGGGAGCGTCTCGCGATAGCGCTCATAGGCGCAGAAGCGGTTGCCGTCCTCATCTTCCACCACGCGGGCGGCCTCGGGATCGACGGTGCGGCAGGGGCTGTTGGGGGTGATCGGCATCAGCCAATCGGCGACGCGGACGCGCGGCACTTCCGTCCCGTTCAGCCACAGCGCCCCGTCCTTCATCTGGACCGTGTCGCCGGGAAGACCGATGACGCGCTTCACATAATCGTCGTCGCCGCCGCCGGGATAGCGGAACACGGCGATGTCGCCCCGCTCCGGCGCGTCGGCGAGGATGCGGCCGTCGAAGCTGCCGAGGCCGAACGGCAGACTGAAGCGCGAATAGCCGTAAGGCCATTTGGCGACGAACAGATAGTCGCCGATCATCATCGTCGGCAGCATCGATCCCGACGGGATACTGAAGGGTGCGACGATGAAGCTCCTCAGGACCAGCGCGAAGACGAACAGCAGGAGGAGGAAGCGCGTCGTCTCGCGAAACCCCTCCTTCTTCCTTTCCGCGGGCGGCGCCGAAGAGCGGGTCTCGAGGCGGGTTTCGCTGTCCATCGACGCTGCTTTCGCTTGGGCGGCGGGGCCGGTCAAGCGATCAGGCGATCTGTTCCTCGATGGGGCCGGCTACCGACGCTAGAAGCACGAGGCGACGAACTCGCCGAGCGCGATCATCGTCCCCTGGTCGCGCCAGAGCCAGGCGCCGCCCACGAGCAGCGGCGCCACAGCGGCGAGCAGCAGGAGGTGGCGCTTCATGCCGGGGTGGGCTCCAGCCGCGCGACCGGTCGGTCGCTGATGGGAAGGTGCAGGATGGCGGCGACGAAGCCCAGCCCGATCGCGGCGGCCCAGGCCGCGTCGTAGGACCCGCTCCGGTCGTAGATGAGCCCGCCGAGCCAGGCGCCGAAGAAGCTCCCCAGCTGATGGCTCATGAAGACGATGCCGTAGAGGGTAGAGAGATAGCGGACCCCGAATATCTGGCCGACGAGGCCGCTGGTGAGCGGCACCGTGCCGAGCCAGAGGAAGCCCATCACAGAAGCGAAGACGAGGGCGCTCGCAGGCGTCAACGGCAGGGCGAGGAACAGCAGGATGACGAGCCCGCGCACCGCATAGATGCCGCTCAACACATATTTCTTGCGCAGATAATCGCCGGACAGGCCGAAAATGTAAGAGCCGAAGATGTTAAACAGGCCGATGAGCGCGAGCGACTGGGCGCCGACGGCGAGGCCAAGGCCGTTATCCGTCAGATAGGCGGGAAAATGGGTGGCGATGAAGACCAGCTGGAAACCGCAGACGAAGAAGCCGGCGTTGAGCAGCCAATAGCCGCGATGTCCGGCCGCTTCGCGCAAGGCGGCGCCGAGGGACTGACTCGGTCCCCCGTCGGGCCCGCCCTCCGGCCGCCCGGCGACGCCGAGCGCGAGAAGGGCGATCAGCGCGACCACACCGGCCAGCACGATCAGCGCTATCCGATAGCCGAGCTCGCCGATCAGCATCTGCGCGCCGGGCACGACCAGGAACTGGCCGAGCGATCCGCCGGCGGTGACGATGCCGAAGGCGAGGGTCCGGCGCTCCGGCGCGACCACTCGGCCGACGGCGCCGAGCACGACGACAAAGGTGGTCGCCGCCATCGCAAGACCGATGAGCAGGCCGAAGGAGAGGTGCAGGCCGAGCGCGCTTCCCGTCCAGGCGGCAAGGGCGAGGCCGGAGACATAGACGAGCGCGCCCCAGAAGACGACGCGGCCGGCGCCGTGCCGATCGGCGATGGCGCCGACGAAGGGCTGGGTGAGGCCGAACAGCAGATTCTGGATGGCCACCGCCAGCCCGAACGTCTCGCGGCCGATGTCGAGCGCCATGCTCATCTGGGGCATGAACAGGCCGAAGGACTGGCGCACGCCCATGGCGAGCGTGACGATCAGGGCCGCCGAAAGGATGACGATCCAGGGCCTGCGCATGGTCATGCCCGCATCTCCTCGATCCGGTCCAGCATCTCGAACAATTTGCCGTGGTCGGGCCCGAGCGCGGCCTCGATCCGCGCCTGCGCCTCTTCCCAATGCGGTTGGGCCCGGCGCATCGCCTGCGTCGCCTCGCCGGTGATGGCGACGATACGGCTGCGCCGGTCCTTGCCGGGCTTGGACTCGACCAGCCCCTTCGCCTCCAGCGGCGCCAGGGTGCGGTTGAGTGTGGTGCGGTCGTAACCGCTCGCCTCGGCGAATTCGCTGAGCGAGGACGGGCCGGCACGCTGAAGCATCCGCAGCAGGGAGAATTGCGCGACCGTCAGCCCGGACGGCGCCAGTGCCTCATCGTAGAGCGCGCTGACGATACGGGCCGAGCGGCGGAGCTTGTTGCAGGCGCAGAGCGTGCTGAGCATAAGCGTGTAATTACACCTATCGGCGATAGCGTCAATTGGCATTGCCGCGAAGCATCCCTAGATAGACCGCCAGAACAGGAGGAAAGCGAATGAAGGACGCATGGAAGCCGCTGGAAGAGGCCGAGGTCCAGCCGCTCAGCACCCTGTTCGAGTCCGAACCCGATCGCCTCGCGCGCCTGTCCGTCGAGGAGGCGGGCATCCGCTTCGACTTTTCGAAAACCCATTTGAGCGAGACATTGCTCGCCGGCTTCGAAACCCTGGCCGAAACGCGCGATCTGGCCGGCGCCCGAGAGGCGCTTTTCTCCGGCAAGACCGTCAATGTCACCGAAGGCCGGGCGGCGGAGCATACGGCGGAGCGGGGGCAGGGGGCGCCCGAGAGCGTCGCCCGCGCCCAGGGCTTCCACGCGCGCATGCGCGCCCTGATCGACGCGATCGAGGCGGAGGCGTTCGGGCCGATCCGATCGATCCTCCACATCGGCATCGGGGGTTCCGCGCTTGGCCCCGATTTCCTGATCGACGCGCTCGGCCGCGACGAACAGCGCTATGAGACGGCTGTGGTCTCGAATGTCGACGGCGCGGCCCTCGAAGCCGCGCTCGGCCGCTTCGATCCGCAGACCACCCTTCTGGTCATCGCGTCGAAGACCTTCACCACCTCCGAGACGATGCTCAACGCCCAATCGGCGCTGCTCTGGATGCAGGAGTCGGGGGTTGATGACCCTTATGGCCGCATCGTCGCGCTGACCGCCAATCCCGATAAAGCCGTGGAGTTCGGCGTCGACGAGACCCGCATCCTACCTTTCGCCGAGACGGTGGGCGGCCGCTACTCGCTCTGGTCGTCCATCGGCTTCCCCATCGCGCTGGCGCTAGGCTGGGAAGCGTTCGAGGAGCTGCTCGAAGGCGCCGCCGCGATGGATCGGCATTTCCGCCTGGCGCCCCTGGCCGAGAACGCGCCCATCCTCGCCGCCTTCGTCGATCGCTATTATGCGAACCTCCGCGCTGCCGAGACGCGCGCCGTGTTCGCCTATGACGAGCGGCTGCGCCTGCTCCCGGCCTATCTGCAGCAGCTCGAAATGGAATCGAACGGCAAGAACGTGACCTCGGATGGAAAGCCCGTCAGCCGCGCCACTTCGCCGATCGTCTGGGGCGGCGTCGGCACTGATGCACAGCATGCCGTCTTCCAGCTCCTCCATCAGGGCACGCATCTGGTGCCGGTCGAGTTCGTCGCCGCGATCGAGCCGGAACACGGCCTCGCCTTCGACCACCATCGCCAGCTCCTTATCAACTGCTTCGCGCAGGCCGCGGCGCTCATGGCGGGCCGGGAGGCGGACGATCCGGCGCGCAGCTACCCCGGCGACCGGCCCTCGACGACGATCCTCCTCGACCGCGTCGATGCACGCACGCTTGGTGCACTCATCGCCTTCTACGAGCATCGCACCTTCGCGAATGCGGTGCTGCTCGGCATCAATCCGTTCGACCAGTTCGGCGTCGAGCTTGGCAAGGAGATCGCCAAGGCGATCGATGGCGGCGGCGATCTTGACTTCGATCCGTCGACCAAGGCGCTGATCGCGCGTGCATTTGGAGAGGAACAGGCGTGAAATCGATCCACTGGCTAGGGGCGGCTCTGCTCGCCGTGGCGCCGCTCGCTCCAGCCATGGCCGAACCGCTGGAGATGTTCGGCAATCGCCTTTTCCTTCCGGTGACGGTGAACGGGCAGGCCAGCACCGCCCTTCTCGATTCCGGGGCCGAGATGACCATCCTCGACGATGACTTCGCGGCGAAGCTCGGCCTCGCCTCCACCGGCAGTGCCACTGCCCGCGGATCGGGCGCGAACGAGATGGAAGCGAGCTTTGCGGAAGGCGTCGCCGTCGACGCGGCCGGCGTGAAGCTGAACCAGAAGGTTGCCATTCTCGACCTCGACGAAGTGTTGTCGCGGCTGATCGGGCGGCCTGTTCCGATGATTCTTGGCCGCGAATTGTTCGATCGCGCGCGGTTTCGGATCGACCTCGAGGGCGGCTCGATCGCTCTCGCCGACGCGGCTCCGGCGACGGGCGATCCTCTTCCCGTAACCGATCAGCGTGGCATCCCGACCATTCCCGCCGCGATCGAGGGGCATGGGCCTGTCCAGGCCGCCTTCGATCTCGGCAATGGCAGCGACGTGATGGTAGGGCGCGCCTATGCCGAGAAGATCGGCCTCACATCGTCCGACCGCATCGTCGAGCGACGCAGCGGCGGCGGGCTGGGTGGCGCTGTCGATCGCGACATAGTGCGGCTCAAGAGCCTGACCCTCGCCGGCCGCACCTTTCATGACGTGCCGGCCGCCATCGACCCGGGCGAGACCGCCACCGACCTCAATATCGGCACCTCGATCCTCAAGCATTTCCTTATCACCACCGATTTTGCCGGGCGCTCCGTCTGGCTGGAGCCTCGTGAATGAGCCAGAAATACGACTACGACCTTTTCGTCATCGGTGCCGGCTCCGGCGGCGTGCGCGCCTCGCGGGTCTCGGCGGCCCATGGCGCGAAGGTGGCGATCGCCGAGGAGCATAAGGTTGGCGGCACCTGCGTCATCCGGGGCTGCGTTCCCAAGAAGCTGCTCGTCTACGGCGCCCATTTCGCGGAGGACCTGCAGGACGCCCGCCGCTTCGGCTGGGAAGTGCCGGACTGTCGCTTCGATTGGCCGACCCTGCGCGACAATGTCCTCGCCGAGGTGGACCGGCTGGAAGGCCTCTACACCGAGAATCTCGAGCGCCATAAGGTCGAAATCATCAAGGAGAGGGCGACCGTCGCTGGGCCGCATGAGGTGAAGCTTTCCGGCGGCCGCACCGTCACCGCCGGCAAGATACTGATCGCTACCGGCGCGACGCCCGTCATGCTCGACTTTCCCGGCGCCGAGCACGGCATCTCGTCGAACGAGGTTTTCCACCTCGACGCGTTGCCGAAGCGCATCCTGATCACCGGCGGCGGTTATATCGCCAACGAATTCGCCGGCATCTTCCACGAGTTCGGCAGCAAGGTGACGGTGGTGAACCGCTCCGACACCATCCTGCGCGGCTATGAGGAAGCGCTGCGCGATCGGCTGCTCCAGATCTCGATCACCAAGGGCATCGATTTCAAGTTCAATGCCGCCTTCCAGAAGATCGAGAAGGGGGAGGATGGAACGCTGACGGCTTACCTCACCGGCTGCGAGCCGATCGAGGCCGACGCCATCCTCTTCGCCATCGGGCGCAGGCCGAACACCGACAGTCTCGGTCTCGAAACCGCAGGAGTCGAGCTCGACAAGAAAGGCGCGGTGATGGTCGACGCCGACAACAAGTCCAGCTGCGACAGCATCTACGCCGTCGGCGACGTCACCAACCGGGTCCAGCTTACCCCTGTCGCCATTCGTGAGGGCCACGCCTTCGCCGACACGGTGTTCGGGAACAAGCCGACGCGGGTCGATTATGAAAGCATCCCCTCGGCCGTCTTCAGCCACCCGCCCGTTGCCAGCGTCGGGCTTACCGAAGGCCAGGCACGCGATCGGCTCGGCACGGTGAAGACCTACCAGTCGGATTTCCGCCCGATGAAAAACGTCCTCGCCGGCCGCAACGAACGGGCGCTCTACAAGCTCGTCGTCGATGGCGAGACCGAGGAAGTGGTCGGCATCCACATGATCGGCCCGGACGCGCCCGAAATCCTCCAGGCCGCTGCCATCGCCGTCAAGGCCAAGCTCAAGAAGAGCGATTTCGACGCCGTGGTTGCGCTTCACCCGACCATGGCGGAAGAACTGGTGCTGATGCGATAGGTCCTTCGATACGGGACTTCGGCAAGCTCAGTCCCTACTCAGGATGAGCGAGTTGATATAAGCCGCTCATCCTGAGGAGCCGTTGAGCTTGTCGAAACGGCGTCTCGAAGGACTTCAGCTAGGGACAAGGCAGCGTGACCATTAAGGGCTACATGAGCGGCTTTGGCAGCCATTTCGCGACCGAGGCGGTGCCGGGTGCATTGCCACAAGGGCGCAATTCGCCGCAGAAGCCGGCGCACGGCCTCTACGCCGAGCAGCTGTCCGGCACTGCCTTTACGGCGCCCCGCCACGAGAACCGCCGCTCCTGGCTCTATCGGATGCGTCCCAGCGCCGAGCATCCGCCCTATGGCCGCTACCAAGGGGCCAAGCTCTTCGCGCCCGGCACCGCGAACGAGCCGCTCGCGCCCAACCGCCTGCGTTGGGACCCGCTCCCCATGCCGGACGGCCCGACGGACCTGATCGACGGCCTGGTGACCATGGTCGCAAACCGCGATCCCGCCGAGTTGGAGGGGGTGGCCGTCCACGTCTACCGCGCCAATCGCGACATGGAGGACCGCTTCTTCGTCGACGCCGACGGGGAGCTGCTGTTCATCCCGCAGATGGGCCGCCTTGCCCTTCTGACGGAGCTCGGCCGCATCGACGTGGCGCCGGGCGAGATCGCGCTCGTCCCTCGCGGCGTCCGCTTCCGCGCGCTGCTGCCGGACGGGGAGGCGAGGGGCTATGTCGCCGAAAATCATGGCAGCCTCTTCCGCCTTCCGGAGCTGGGGCCGATCGGCTCCAACGGCCTCGCCAACGCTCGCGATTTCGAGACGCCGGTCGCCGCCTATGAGGACCGGGACGGCGGATTCGAGCTTGTGCAGAAATATCTGGGCTCGCTCTGGACGACGACGCTCGATCATTCGCCCCTCGACGTGGTCGCCTGGCACGGCAATCTCGCCCCCTGGAAATACGATCTCTCGCGCTTCAACACGATCGGCACGGTCAGCTTCGACCATCCCGACCCGTCGATCTTCACCGTCCTCACCTCGCCGTCCGACGTGCCCGGGCGAGCCAATGCCGATTTCGTTATCTTCCCGCCGCGCTGGATGGTCGCCGAGGACACGTTCCGCCCGCCCTGGTTCCACCGCAACGTGATGAGCGAGTGCATGGGCCTGATCCACGGCGCCTATGACGCCAAGGCGGAGGGCTTTGCACCGGGCGGCATGTCCCTGCACAATATGATGTCCGGCCACGGCCCCGACGTCGCCAGCTGGAAGGGCGCGAGCGAGGCGGAGCTGAAGCCCCACAGGATCGAAGGCACGATGGCCTTCATGGTCGAAAGCTGCTGGCCTTTCCGGCCCACGGAGTTCGCCCTCAACTGCGAGCAGATGCAGCTCGATTACGACCAAGCCTGGGGCGGCTTCCCGAAGGCGAAGCTGCCCTAGCCATCCTCGTTCGTCCCGAGCGAAGTCGAGGGGCGTATGCGATGAGTCCGTGCCAGCGCCCTCGACTTCACTCGTGACGAAGGGGTAGGAGGCGGCACGACAAGGAGACCCGCATCATGAAGACTCGCGCCGCCGTGGCGTTCGAAGCCAAGAAACCCCTCGAGATCGTCGAGCTCGACCTGGAGGGGCCGAAGGCCGGCGAGGTGCTGGTCGAGATCATGGCGACGGGCATCTGCCATACCGACGCCTACACGCTCGACGGCTTCGATAGCGAGGGCATCTTCCCCTCGATCCTCGGTCATGAAGGCGCGGGGATCGTGCGCGAGGTCGGCGCGGGCGTCGGCTCCGTGACCCCGGGCGACCATGTGATCCCGCTCTACACGCCCGAATGCCGCCAGTGTAAATCCTGCCTCTCCGGCAAGACGAACCTCTGCACCGCCATCCGCGCAACGCAGGGCAAGGGCCTGATGCCCGACGGCACGACGCGCTTCAGCTACAAGGGCCAGCCCATCTACCATTATATGGGCTGCTCCACCTTCTCGAACTTCACCGTCCTGCCCGAGATCGCTGTCGCCAAGATCCGCGAGGACGCACCGTTTCAGACGAGCTGCTATATCGGCTGCGGCGTCACCACGGGCGTCGGCGCGGTGGTCAACACCGCCAAGGTGGAGCCGGGCGCCAACGTCGTCGTGTTCGGCCTCGGCGGCATCGGCCTCAACGTCATCCAGGGCGCGAAGATGGTGGGCGCCGACAAGATCATCGGCGTCGACATCAACCCCGACCGCGAGGAATGGGGCCGCCAGTTCGGCATGACCGACTTCCTCAACAGCAAGGGCCTGTCGCGCGAGGAGACGGTCGCGAAGCTCCTGGAGCTGACCGACGGCGGCGCCGACTATACGTTCGACGCGACGGGCAATACCGAGGTGATGCGAACCGCCCTGGAAGCCTGTCACCGCGGCTGGGGCGAGAGCATCATCATTGGCGTCGCCGAGGCGGGGAAGGAAATCGCCACCCGCCCGTTCCAGCTCGTCACCGGCCGCGTCTGGAAGGGCACGGCCTTCGGCGGCGCCAAGGGTCGCACCGACGTTCCGAAGATCGTCGACTGGTACATGAACGGCAAGATCGCGATCGACCCGATGATCACCCACGTGCTGAGCCTCGAAGAGATCAACAAGGGCTTCGACCTGATGCACGCGGGCGAGAGCATTCGCAGCGTCGTGGTCTATTGAAGTCATCGCCACAGGGAGAGGAAAGCATGTTTTCACACGTGATGCTCGGCGCCAACGACGTCGAGAAGTCGAAGACCTTCTACGATGCGGTGCTCGGAGCGCTCGGCTCGAAGCCAGGCCGCATCGATGACAAGGGCCGCGTGTTCTATATGCACAATGGCGGGCTGTTCATGCTCAGCAAGCCACTCAACGGAGAGGCCGCCTGCCATGCCAATGGCGGGACGGTCGGCTTTGCGGGCGCGTCCCCCGAAGAGGTCGATGCCTGGCACGCCGCCGGCCTCGCCCATGGCGGAACGACCTGCGAGGATCCGCCGGGATATCGCGAGGGCGGCTTCGGCAAGCTCTACCTCGCCTATCTGCGCGACCCGGCCGGAAACAAGCTTTGCGGCCTCTATAGACCGGCGCAATGATGGCGCTCGATACCGTCTCGACCAACAAGTGTTTCGGCGGCGTGCAGGGCGTGTATCGGCACGCCTCGGCCGAGACCGGGACGGACATGGTCTTCTCGGTCTATGTCCCGCCGCATGCCGAAGGCGTGAAGCTGCCGGTCGTCTGGTATCTCTCCGGCCTCACCTGCACCCACGCCAACGTGACCGAGAAGGGCGAATATCGCCGGGCCTGCGCCGAGCTCGGCCTGATCTTCGTCGCCCCGGACACCAGCCCGCGCGGCGACGATGTGGCGGATGACGAAGCCTATGATTTCGGCAAGGGCGCCGGCTTCTATGTCGATGCGACCGAAGCGCCCTGGTCGAAGCATTTCCGCATGGAAAGCTACATCACGCGCGAGCTGTCGGAGCTGATCGCCGAGCATTTCCCGGCTGACATGGAGCGCCAGGCGATCACCGGCCATTCGATGGGCGGCCATGGCGCGCTCACGCTCGCGCTCAAGACTCCGGACCGCTTCAAATCCGTCTCCGCCTTCGCCCCTATCGTCGCTCCGGCGCGGGTGCCGTGGGGGGAGAAGGCGCTCACCGGCTATATCGGTGCCGATCGTGCCGCCTGGCGCCGCTACGACGCCACCGCTCTGATCGAGGACGGGGCGCGGGTGCCCGAACTGCTCGTCGACCAGGGCATGGCCGACAACTTCCTGGCGGAGCAGCTAAGGCCGGAGCTCCTCGCTGACGCCTGCGAAAAGGCCGGCATCCCGCTCACCCTGCGGATGCAGGAGGGCTACGACCACAGCTATTATTTCATCGCGACCTTCATGGAGGATCACCTCCGCTGGCACGCGGAGCGGCTAGGCAGTTAGGGCATCTGAAGTAAAACCTTCGTCCCCCGGGAGACCGGGCTCAGTCACCCTTGATGCGCTGGTGGAGCCGCACGACCTCCTCGATCGGCAGCCCCTCGATCCGGCCCTGATGGCCGTCCATCGTCTCCGAGGCGAACAGGGAGTTGATCACCGCCTCTTCCGTCGCTTCGGCGGCGGCCTGGAAGAGCGGCGACATCATCTCGTTCGGCAGCTCTCCGATCGTGCTCGCCGCCTCGCGCCGGGCGGGGGGCCGGCGCACCGCCTCGTGGGTCGAGAAGGCGACGGCATAGTCGCCCGAGCCGTTGGTGATCGGCGACCCCGTCCGCGCGATCCCGACGAAGGCGCGATGGGCGAGGCGCTCGAGATTGCGATCGGATAGCGGGGCGTCCGTCGCGATCACGATGATCACCGAGCCGTCGGCCTCGTCCGACGCGACCTCGTTCTTCAGATAATATTTTCCGAGCGCTTCCCCGACGCGCGCGCCGTCGACGACGAGGGCGCCGCCATAATTGCTCTGCACCAGCACGCCGACGGTATAGCCGCCAAGCGTCTGCGGCAGCTTGCGCGAACTGGTGCCGATGCCGCCCTTCCAGCTGAAGGCGATGGTGCCGGTGCCGGCGCCGACGGAGCCTTCCTGAACCGGACCGGATTGCGCCGCGTCGATGGCCGCGATCGCGGCCTCCTTGCGGACGCGCCGGGCGCGGATGTCGTTCAGATAGCCGTCGTTCGTTTCGCCCACCACGGCGTTGACCGACCGCACTTCCTCATTGCCGGGCTGTGCGATCGTCCATTCGATGATGCCCGCCGCTGCTTCAGGCACCGACATGGTGTTGGTGAGGAGAATCGGCGTCTCGATCTCGCCCAGCTCCCTGATCTGGGTCGAGCCCATGAACTTGCCGTAGCCGTTCGCCACCGCAAAGCCCGCCGGGACCTTGTCCTGATAGAGGTTGCCGCCGTGGGGACGGATGGCGGTGACACCCGTGCGGATCGTCTGGCCTTCGATCAGGGTGACGTGCCCGACCTCGACACCCGCCACGTCGGTGATGGCGTTGAGCGGCCCCGGCGAGAGGATGCCGATCTCGATCCCCGCCTCACGTGCTCTCGGCCTGGCGTCGCTCATGGACGGCACCAACAGCAGCAGCGCCGCCAAGGCAAGTCCTCGCATCATGCCCCCCGTTCTTGCGCTCAGATGATCGGATGCCGTTCCCAATTGGGCGCATCGACCCGCCTGGCGATGCCCCGGTGCATGTCGCGCACCGTGTCGCTGGCGGTATGGACGAACAGGAACGGGAACACCGCGTGGATCAGGCAGGCAAGGCCGCTTCCCACCAGTCTCAAGCCGGACCGGCCCGCGTGGGCGAAATGCTCGCCATAGGTTTCGCCGACTTCATGCGGGTGGTGGGTGAAGGGATTGCCCGTCATTGCGCTCGTCCGTTGTTGTAAGGGGCGAAAGGCACTTGCCCCGGCCGTGTCTAGGCCGTCATAGCGCCATCCGTCCTGGCTATCCAGACTGAGGGGCTGTCCATGTTCGATCGATTTCCCGAACCGCTTGCCGATCCGCTCCACGCCGTCATGGCCCGCTTCCGCGCCGATCCGAGGCCGGAGAAGATCGATCTCGGCGTCGGCGTCTATCGCGACGCCGCCGGCCACTCACCGATCATGCGGGCGGTGAAGGCGGCCGAGGAGGCGATCCTCGGCGAGGAGGACAGCAAGGCCTATCAGGCCCTGCACGGCGACGACGCCTTCGTCTCGGGCATGACGAACCTGGTTTTCGGCGCCGACCATCCCGCCGTCCGGGACGGCCGCATCGCCGCCATCCAGGGCACGGGCGGCACCGGCGCGCTCCGCATCGCCGTCGACTCCGCTTTCGCCGCCGACCCGTCCGCGCGGATGCACCTCGGCCTGCCGAGCTGGCCCAACCACGCCACCCTCGCCGGCGCGGCGGAGCTCGAGCTGGTCACGCATCGTTACTTCGACACCGACCGCCAGGCCCTCAATCTCGAGGCGATCACGGAAGCGGCGACCAGCGCGCGTCCCGGGGACCTGTTCGTCTTTCACGGCCCCTGTCACAACCCCACCGGCGCCGACCTCAGTCGCGACGAGCGACGCGCGCTTCTCGCGATGCTCGTCGAACGCGGCGCCGTTCCGATCATCGACGCCGCCTATTACGGACTCGGCGACGGGCTGGAGGAGGATCTCGACATCATCCGCGAATCCGCCGCGACCGTGCCGCGCGCCTTCATCGCCGTCTCCTGCTCCAAGGCGTTCGGCCTCTATCGCGAGCGGGTGGGCATTCTCTTCGCGCTGTGCGCCAATGCGGACGAGCGGCGCCGGGTGCAGGGGCAGATGGAGCGGATCAGCCGCTCGCTCGTCTCCATGCCGCCCGCTCATGGCGCGGGAACGGTCGCGCATATCCTCCGCGATCCGCGCCTGCGGGCTTTGTGGGAGGAGGAGCTTGACGCCATGCGCCGCCGCCTGCTGGAGCTCAGGAGCGAACTGGGGGGCTTCTCGGGCGAGGTGCCGATGCTCCGCCATGTCCAGTCGCAGCGCGGGATCTTCTCGATGCTCCCGCTCAGCGCCGAGCAGACCGAGACGCTGGGCCGGGACCATGCCATCCACATGCCCCAGTCCGGCCGCATCAACATCGCCGGCCTCAAGACCGGCGACCCCGAGCGGCTGGCGAGGGCACTGGCAACGGTGAGTCGCTAAAACCGGATAACCCGTGTTCGGTCATCGCGAGGAGTGGAGCGACGCGGCAATCCAGCCTGCGCCGCGGCTGGATTCCTTCGCTCTGCTCGCAATGACGGCGACGGTTCAGGCCACTGCCTCGCCCTCCGCCGCGCGTTCGGCGGCGGCGATATCGACGCGCTTCATTGGCGGCATTGTCTCCGCCGCGCGCGCTTCTTGAAAATCAGTAGTTCACCTTCGGGAAGAACTCCTTCCCGCGCCCTTCGGGCGTCGTGTCGAGCATGCCCCAGACGGGGTCCATGAAATCCAGCCCGCGATGATCCTGGCCGGGATCGTCGGGAGCGAAGACCAGTTCGCTGCCCCAGAAATGGCGGATCGTGCCGCCGTCGCGGACGAAGACGTTGAGCATCGGTTCATCCCAGACCTCGCCGTCTTTGTAGCCCCGTTCGGCGCGCATCGCAGGCGTCAGCGCGCCGGTGTCGCCGTAATAATGGGCGTCGTATTCGTTGCCCGCCGTGGACAGCAGCTTCAGGTGGTTCCAGCCGCGATCATGAGCCCAGGCGGCGAGCCGCGCGATCGGCGATTTGGCGACCGCATAGAGCGCCGCGCGCTGCGGCACATGTCGGGCGGCGCCGTCGATGCAGTCGAGCAGATGCGTGCAGCCGGGGCAGGGCGCATCGCGCTCGGGGCCGAACATGTAGCTGTAGAGGAGCAGCGTCGAATGCTCGCCGAACAGCTCGGAGAGCTTCACCATCTCCGGCCGGAAATCGGCGCCTATCCGCTCGAAGACATAATCCTCGGGCACTTCGCCGCCCGGCGGAAGCGCGCGGCGCATCTCGGCCACGGCTTCGGTTTGGCGGCGAAGCGCGATCTCGGCCCCGAGCAGTTGGTTGCGCGCTTCCCGATAGGCAGGGCTTTCGTTGGGGAAAGCCATATGCGCGAAGCCGCTCGCCATGGCTCAGGCGTCCGCCGTCTCTTTGCCGGCGATCGCCGCCTCGATGGTGGCGATGTCGATCTTGCGCATGGTCATCATCGCTTCCATCACGCGTTTCGCGACGGCTGGATCGGGATGGGTCATGCCTTCCATCAGCACGCGCGGGACGATCTGCCAGGAAAAGCCCCAGCGATCCTTGCACCAGCTGCATTCGCTCTCCTGCCCGCCATTGGAGACGATCGCGTTCCAATATCGATCGGTCTCCTCCTGGTCGTCGGTGTAGACCTGAAAGCTGATCGCCTCGTTGGGCTTGAAGTTGGGGCCGCCGTTGAGGCCGACGAAGGCCCGGCCGAGGACGGTGAACTCGACGGTCAGCTCAGTGCCCCGATGGCCGCCGGGATAGTCGGCACCGGCGGTCATGGCTGGCCCGACATGGCTGTCGGGAAAGGTGGCGGCGTAGAACTCCGCCGCCTTGCGCGCCTCGCCATGGTCGAACCACAGGCAAGTGACGAGTTTGTTGTCAGTCTTGGTGGCCATGCTTCGCTCTCCTTATTTCCTGGGGCCGACGAGACCGAAGGCGGCACCCTGCGGATCGATGGCGTTGACGGCATATTCGCCGCCCGGAATCTCCTGCGGGCCGAAGGTGATGGTGCCGCCATGGGCGCGGACGGCCTCGGTTGCCTTATCGATGTCCCGAACGCCGAAATAGAAGTTCCACATCGGCCGCTGCTTGCCGCCCATGCTGTTCATCATCGCCCCGATCATCTCGCCGTGATGATTGATGAAGCGATAGTCGCCGGCCTCGCCCCCCTCGGCGCCGCTCGGGACAGGCATCGGCATGGCGTCGCCCTTCTCCCAGCCGAACTGGTCGATGTAGAAATCGAGCGCGGCGGCTTGGTCGGTGGCGACGAGCTCGTTCCAGCGGCAATGGCCGGGGCTTTGCGCTGCAAAGGCCGTGCTCGCCTGATCCATATTCCCGCGCATGACGTAGAAGACGACGCCCTGCGGGTCCGCCACCATCGCGAAGCGCCCGACGTTGGGGATGTCGGTGGGCGGAACGTGGATCGAACCGCCGGCCTCCCTGATCCGGGCGGCCGCGGCGTCGACGTCGTTGACGCCGATATAGCCGAGCCAGACGGGTGGAGGCATCCCTTCCTCCGATCTCATGAGTCCGGCGACATCGGTGCCGTCCATCGAGAACAGCCGGTAGTCCATGCCCGCCTGGCCCGCATTTCGTGCGTTCCAGCCGATGACCTCGCCGTAAAACTCGGCAGCCGCGTCGGGATCGCTGGTGAGCAGCTCATACCAGATGAAGCTGCCATGCGGGTTGCGGCCTTCCTCGCTTCCGGAGAGCGTTGACGAACGTTCGGCTGTTGGAGCGTGGTCGGACATGGACAAGTCCTTTCATCGGTAGAGAGGAGGGAGGTCGCGGCGCGGCCTCCCTGAAGGCCAATCAGGCCGGTTCGCGGGACGGGACTGTCTCCGCGGCGGTGTCGAGCACGGGCCTGAAGCCGCCCCAGAACATGCGCATTCCGTCGAAGGGCATCTTGTCCTTGTCCGGCTGCATGTCGGGATCTTCCATCATTGCCTTCCAGCCCGCGTCGCGGGTCTCCTTGTCCGGCCATTCGATCCAGGAAAAGACGACATTCTCCCCCGGCTCGGCCTTCACCGAGCGCTTGAAGTCGGTCACCTTGCCGTCGGGCACGTCGTCGCCCCAGGCTTCGACCACGCGCACGGCGCCACATTCCTTGAACTTCGCCGCGGCTTTGGAGGCCATGTCGCGATAGGCCTGCTTGTTGCCCTCCGGGACCGGCGCCACGAAGCCATCGACATAAGCGCCGCGTCCGCCGGTGGACTCATCGATGAAGGAGTCGAAGCCCCCATAGATCATCCGCTGACCGTCGAATGGCATGGACTCGCCCATCGTCTTCATCCGCGGATCGCTCATCATTTTCTCGTTGGCGGCGTCGCGCGTCGCCTTGTCGGGATATTCGAACCAGGCGAAGACGACGGTCTCGTCAGGCTTGGCCTGCACCGAACCCTTGAAGTCGGTCACTTTGCCGTCCGGCACGTCGTCGCCCCAGGCTTCGAAGTGGCGCCTCACGCCGAACGCCTTGAACAGCGGCGCCGCATCGGCGGCATGCTGGCGATAGGCTTCCTTGTTGGCGCTCGGGACCGCGCAGACAAATCCTTCCACATAGGTCATGCTGCTTCTCCTTCTTGCCGCGGCCGTTCAGGCCGCTTCCGCGGGTTCATGTTCCTTGAATGCAGCGAGCTGCGCCGCCAGCGCCCGAGCGAAGGCGGGCCGCGCCTCGCAGCGGGCCTGATAGGCGGCGAGATTGGGATATTCGGCGACGAAGTCGGTGCGGCGTAGGATGCGCAGTACCGTCGTCATCATCAGATCGCCGGCGGTGAAGCGGTCCTCCAGATAATCGCTCTCACCGAGCCAGTCGGAGATCTGGCCGAGCCGCCGCCGGATCGAGTCCTCGACTTCGGGGCGGCGCAGGCGGCCCCATTCGGAGCCGCCCGAGATGTTGATCTCGACGAGGTTCCAGATCGGCTTCTCGACGCTGTCGATCGCGGCGATCACCCAGGCGAGCGTGCGGGCGCGGCCGGCGGGGTCGGACGGCATCAGCGCGTCCGAATTCTGGGCGATGTGGAGCACGATCGCGCCGCTCTCGAACAGATGGACGTCGCCTTCCCTATAGGCCGGCACCTGGCCGAACGGCTGCTCGGCAAGATCCTCGGGCGAACGTTCGCCGAGGAATTCGAGCAGGCGTTCGCGATAGCTGAGGCCCGCCTCCTCGAGCGCCCAGCGGACGCGGATGTCGCGGACCAGACCATGGGCCATCTCAGGCACCCATTTGAGGGCGGTGATCTCGATCTCGGCGCTCGGGTCGACAGGCATGATGCTCTCCTCCTGGGGCTCAGGCCGCCGCTCGGTCCGTGGTCGTTTCCCCGGCTTCGGCCAGCTCGGCGAGCTGGTTGGCGACCTGCCCCCAGCCTTCGTGGAAACCCATCGCCTCATGCGCCTTCAGCGCTTCCTCGTCCCAGTGGCGGACGCGGGCGGTGTAGCGGGTGCCTTCGCCCTCGGCCTCGAAGGTGACGATCGCGACCATGCCGAAGTCGCAGCCGTCGCCGCTTAGCACCTGCGGATTCCAGCCGGCGGTGAAGGCGTTGGTGAAGACGACCTTCTCGTTCGGCACCACTTCCAGGAAGATACCGTCGTGGGGCATATCCTCGCCCTCGGGCGACCGCATCACCGTGAAAGCGCGTCCGCCAGCCTTCAGGTCCCACTCGACCACGGGTGTCGTCCAGGGCTTGGGGCACCACCATTCGCCGGTGCGCTCCGTCCAGACGCGATAGACGGCCTCGGGGCGCGCATCGATATAGCGGGTAATAGACAGTTCATGCTGTGCGGCCATTTCGACACTCCTTGTCTTCGCGTTCAGGCCTCGGCCGGCTGGGACATCGCGGCCGTCGCGGCCTCCATGTCCATGAAGAACGGCTCCCAGATATGGCCATCCGGATCCTCAAACGGGCGGCTGTACATGAAGCCGAGATCCTCGGCGTCGCGCGCCTCGCGGCCGCCGGCCGCCAGCGCCTTCTCGGTGATGCGGTCGACGCCTTCCCGGTTGTCCTCCGAAAGGGCGACCATCACTTCGCTCGTGGCGTGCGCGTCGGCGATGCGCTTGGGCGTGAACTGCCGGAACTTATCATGGGTCAGCAGCATCACGTGAATGGTTTCGGAAAGGACCATGCATGCCGCCGTATCGTCCGAAAATTGCGGGTTTTTCTCGGCCCCGATGGCCTCATAGAAGGCAACGGAGCGTTGAAGGTCGGTCACCGGCAGGTTCACGAAGATCAGCTTGGACATGGTCGTCTCCTCCGAATCGCTGATTGCCATTCATGCCGACGTGAGTTAGTAAAAGCAACTATGAAGTCACAAAAAGTAACTACCGAGCGCCAGGCCGCCTCGAAAAGGCGATATGACGACGCCTGCGGCACCGCCCATGCGCTCGATCTGGTCGGCGAGCGCTGGGCCCTGCTGGTATTGAGGGAGCTTATGCTCGGACCGAAGCGCTTCTCAGACCTTCGCGCCGATCTGCCCGGAATCAGCGCCAATGTGCTGACCCAGCGGCTGGAAGGGCTGGAAGCGTCCGGCCTTTTGGTCCGCAGGAAGCTGCCTCCGCCCGCCTCGACTCAGGTCTATGAGCTGACCCAATGGGGCTATGAGGCCGAACCTATCGTGCAGAGCCTCGGCCGCTGGGCGGCCCGCTCTCCCGCGCACGACCCGACGCTGCCGATCAGCTCCACTTCGATCATCCTCAGTTTCCGCACCATGTTCGATGGCGAGCGGGCGAAGGGCATGCGGGCCAGTCTCGGCCTGCGCCTCGGCAGGGAGGCGTTTCGCGGAAGCATGGCGGACGGCCGGCTGGAGATCGCGCGGGGAGACCCCGAAGGTGCCGACTTCATCTTCACCGGCACGGCGGCGGCGCTGGCGGCGGCGGTCTACGGCAAGCAGCCTCTCGACGCCCTGGCCGAGGCGGGCGCGCTTACCCTAGAAGGTGATCGTGCCTTGGCGGAACAGTTCCTGACCTTGTTTCCTCTTCCGCCGAAGGTTGAATAGCCAAGCTTGTCGAGCGGCGTCTCTTCCCTCTAGTGAACCGCAAACGCATTCGCTCGATCGGAAGGGGAAAACATGAAACTCGACGGTTCAATATCCGCGGTCGTCACCGGCGCCGCGTCCGGCCTCGGCGAGGCCACCGCGCGCGCCTTGGCCGAAAAGGGCGTGAAGGTCGCCGTCTTCGATCGCGATGCGGAGAAGGGGGAAAAGGTCGCTGCCGAGATCGGCGGCATCTTCTGCGAGGTGGACGTGACGTCCAACGAGGCGGTCGATGCCGCCTTCGCCAGGGCGCGCGAGGCGCATGGGCAGGAGCGGATCTGCGTCAACTGTGCCGGCGTCGCCAACGCCGTGAAGACGGTCGGGCGCGACAAGGAAACCGGTGCGGTTAAGCGCTACCCTGTCCATCAATTCGAGCTCGCCATACAGATCAACCTTATCGGCACGTTTCGCGTGCTCGCCGCCTCCGCCGCCGGGATGGCAGATCTGGAACCGCTGGAGGATGGCGAGAAGGGCCTCATCATCAACACTGCCTCGGTCGCCGCGCAGGACGGCCAGATCGGCCAGGCCGCCTATTCTGCCTCCAAGGCAGGCGTGCTTGGAATGGCCTTGCCGATCGCCCGCGACCTGATGGGCGAGGGCATCCGCGTCAACACCATCCTTCCGGGCGTCTTCAAGACCCCGATGGTCGCGATGATGCCGGAGCATGTGCAGGATGCGCTCGCCGCACAGGTGCCTTTCCCCAAACGCCTCGGCCAGCCTCAAGAATATGCGCGCCTTGCCGTATTCATGGCCGAGAACCCGTATCTCAACGGGGAATATGTCCGCCTCGACGGCGCCATTCGCATGGCGCCGCGCTGAGTCCGTTGTTCAACCGAACGGTTTCACTAACAGGTGATAAACCGTTCGGTTGAACATCATCGAGGCTTGCCCCTTCGCTGCGCCCGGGCCAGCATGAGCCGATGAAGCATATCGGCATCCTGGCCCACAGCGCCGAAGGGGCGACGCTCTGCTACCGCACGGCCTGGATGGAAGGCATTCGCCATCTGGGCCCGCATAATCATCCCGAGATCACTCTCACCGGCGTCGCCATGCACCAGGCGCTGGACGCCTGGGAACGGAACGATCTTCCGGCCCTGCGCGCGCTCTTCATGGAGGACGCGCGAAAGCTCGCGGCCGCCGGGGCCGACTTTTTCGTCCTCCCCGACAATACCGCCCATATCGCGCTCGAGGTGCCCGGTGAGGCCTTCCCGATCCCCTGCCTGCACATCGCCGAGGTGGTCGCCGACCGCGCCGCGACGGATGGCCGCCGCCGCATCGCCATCCTCGGCACGCGCTGGACGATGGAAGGCCCGGTCTATCCTGGCGCCTTCGCCCGTCGCGGTCTCGGCTGGGACATACCGGACGAGGCCGACCGCAAGATCATCCACGACATCATCTTCGACGAGCTTTGCCTCGGTGTCTTCACCGACGCCTCCCGCGCCGAATATGTCCGCATCATCGAGACGATGGCGGAGCGCGGCTGCGACGCGGCGGCGCTGGTCTGCACCGAGATTCCGCTACTGATCACAGAGGCGGTGTCGCCCCTCCCGATTCTCGACTCCACGCGACTCCTTGCCGCCGCCGCGGTGGACGTGGCCCTCGGCCAGCGGGAGATGCCCGGCTGGCGGGGCGGACCCTTGTGAAGCCGCTCGCCGGCCTTCGCATCCTCGAATTCGCCGGGCTCGCACCGGCGCCCTTCGCGGCGATGATGCTGGCGGACCATGGTGCCGAGGTGGTGCGTATCGAACGGGCCGGCTGGGCGCCCCCGATCCCGCCCGACAAGGACATTCTTCGCCGGGGCCGAGCGGAAATACTGACGCTGGACCTCAAGGCCGAGGCCGACGCGGCTCGCGCGCGGGATCTGGCGTGCTCGGCCGATGGGCTGATCGAGGGGTTCCGCCCAGGCGTTATGGAGCGGCTGGGGCTGGGGCCCGACCTGCTGTGCCGGGACAATCCGCGCCTCGTCTACGGCCGCATGACAGGATGGGGGCAGGAGGGGCCGCTCGCCGGGGCCGCCGGGCACGACATCAACTACATCGCGCTCGCCGGCAATCTCCACGGCTATGGCCGCGCCGACGGCAAGCCGACGCCGCCGCTGAACGCCGTCGGCGATTTCGGCGGGGGCGGGATGCTGCTCGCTTTTGCCATGCTCGCCGGCATCCTCTCCGCCCGCGCGACGGGAAAGGGCAGCGTGATCGACTGCGCGATGGTCGACGGGGCCGCGCTCCTGGCCGCCCAGACCTGGAGCCTCCTCGCCGCCGGAATGTGGAAGGACGAACGCGGCGCGAACCTGCTCGACGGCGGCGCCGCCTTTTACGACAGCTATGAATGCGCCGACGGCAAGTTCATCGCAGTCGGCGCGCTGGAGCCCCAATTCTTCGCCGCCTTGGCGGGAAAGCTAAACCTTTCGGTTCCACAAAACGACCCCGGCCTCCGCGACCGCCTGTCCGAGCTCTTCCGCACCCGGCCGCGCGACCAATGGTGCGCGCTGCTGGAAGGCTCCGACGCCTGCGTGGCGCCGGTGCTGTCGATGGCCGAAGCTCCCGCCCATCCCCACAACGCCGCCCGCGGCACCTTCATCGAAGCGGACGGCTTGGTTCAGCCGGCGCCTGCCCCTCGCTTTTCGCAGCGAGTGGAAGACGATCCGGCCGGCTGATAGACTTGCTTCATGCCCGGCTTTCTGCCTGTCGATCCGCTCGTCGCCGTCACCCTGGCGGCGACGATCCTGGCGGCCCAGCCGTCTTCGGACCGGCACGAGGACAAGCGGCAACGCCTTGACGAAGAGCGGCGCGAGCTGTCGGCGAATATCGCGGACCCGCAATGGATGCAGGATCAGGGCCGCGCGACGCTCGCCCGCCTCGCGGTCGAACGCGGCTGGCGGGAATGTGCCGAGAACGAGGCCGGCGCCCTGGCGAAGACATCCGAAAAGCCGCCGAGGCTCCTGGCCGAGGCGGCGCTCACCACCTGCCGGGAGTGGGAAAATCTGCTCCGCCTGGCGCTCGACAAGGGCGCCTATCCCTATCTGGAAGGACCGATGTCGAAGGACGACATGATCCTGCGGGCGGAGCTGGAATCGCGCGACGGCGCGCTCGCCCGCATAGCCATGTGGAGGGCTGGAGGGGGTGGCTCCCCGGAGTCTGACCGGCCGGATCAGGAGAGGGAGGTCGCCACGCCTCTTCCGGAGACCCGTGTTCCGGCATTCGCCCCGCTACCGCCGCCCTCGGCCGGAAAGGCCGAGCCGCCGGCGACCGACCCAGGCGCGGAGGACGCGGAGACGATCGTCGTCACCGGCACCCGCGTCGGCGGATGCCGGGTAAGGCTGGCCGATCGCACGCTGACCGAGCGGCAGCTCGCCGCGCGCGCGAAGGAATGGGCCGCCAACGGGACGCCGCTACGCGTGATCCGGCCCGCTCGCGCCGACTATCATTGTCTCGCCCGTATCGTGTGGAGCCTCAGCAAATATGGCGTGACGCTATTTCACTTCGTCGAGCCGTCAGAGGCCCGCTGACGCCCCGCGTTCTACCGGTTCCTCCGCCCCTCGATCAGGCTGTCGACCAGCCCGGGGTCGGCCAGGGTCGAGGTATCGCCCAGCGAGCCATATTCATTCTCGGCGATCTTGCGGAGGATGCGGCGCATGATCTTGCCGGAGCGGGTCTTGGGCAGCGCCGGCGTGAAGTGGATGAGGTCCGGCGTCGCGATCGGGCCGATTTCCTTCCTCACATGCTGCCTCAGCTCCGTCTCCAGCGCGTCGCTCGGCTCCTCGCCCGCGATCAGGGTGACGTAGCAGTAGATGCCCTGGCCCTTGATGTCGTGCGGATAGCCGACCACCGCCGACTCCGCGACCAGCTTATGTGAGACCAGCGCCGATTCCACCTCGGCCGTGCCCATGCGGTGGCCGGAGACGTTGATGACGTCGTCGACCCGGCCTGTGATCCAATAATAGCCGTCGTCGTCGCGGCGGCAGCCGTCGCCGCTGAAATAATGGCCCCGATAGGCCGAGAAATAGGTCTGCACGAAACGCTCATGATCACCGTAGACGGTGCGCATCTGCCCCGGCCAGCTCGTGGCCATGCAGAGGTTCCCCTCCGCCGCGCCGCCCCGCGCCTTGCCCTCGGCGTCGAGCAGTTCCGGCACGATGCCGAAGAAGGGCTTGCCCGCCGACCCCGGCTTCATGTCGTGCGCGCCGGGTAGGGTGGTGATCATGATCCCGCCCGTCTCGGTCTGCCACCAGGTGTCGACGATCGGGCAGCGCTCGTCGCCGACCACTCGCCAATACCAGAGCCAGGCCTGCGGATTGATCGGCTCGCCGACGGTGCCGAGGATACGGATCGACGAGCGGTCGTGCTTCTTCACCGGCGCCTCGCCCTCGCGCGCCAGCGCGCGAATGGCGGTGGGCGCGGTGTAGAAGATGTTGACCTTGTGCCGCTCCACCATGTCCCAGAAGCGGCTGCAATCGGGATAGTTGGGCACGCCCTCGAACATCAGGCTGGTCGCGCCGTTGGCGAGCGGGCCGTAGACGACATAGCTGTGGCCGGTGACCCAGCCCACATCGGCCGTGCACCAGAACATTTCGCCGGGCCGATAGTCGAACACATAATGGAAGGTGAGGGCGGTCCACACCGCATAGCCGCCGGTCGTGTGCAGCACGCCCTTGGGCTTGCCGGTCGAGCCCGACGTATAGAGGATGAACAGCGGGTCCTCCGCATTCATCGGCTCGCAGGGGCAATCGTCCGAAGCGTCCGCCGCCACCTCGTCATACCAGCGGTCGCGGCCCTCCATCATGGCGACGTCGTTGCGGCAATGGCGGATGACCAGCACGGCGTCGACCTCGGGGCCGCCATCGAGCGCAGCGTCGACATTGGCCTTCAGCGGCACCACCTTGCCGCCGCGCATACCGCCGTCGGCGGTGACGACGATGCGGCTGCGGCAATCCTCGATGCGTCCCCTCAGCGCCTCGGGCGAGAAGCCGCCGAACACCACCGAATGGACGGCCCCGATCCGCGCGCAGGCGAGCATCGCCACCGCCGCTTCCAGGATCATCGGCAGGTAGAGGGTGACGCGGTCGCCCTTCTTGACGCCCTGCGTCTTCAGGACATTCGCCATGCGCACCACCTCGGCGTGGAGCTGCCGATAGGTGAGGCTCCGCGTCACGCCCGGCTCGTCGCCCTCCCACAGCAGCGCGACCTGGTCGCCGCGCTCGGGCAGATGCCGGTCGACGCAATTGTGGCAGAGGTTGAGGACGCCGTCCTCGTACCAGCGAATGTCCACCGGATCGAAGGACCAGTTGGCGATCTCCGTCGGCGCCTTGAACCAGTCGAGCCGCTTCGCCTGTTCCGCCCAGAACGCATCCGGCTGCTCGACCGATTGCCTGTAGAGCGCCTCATATTGCTCGGGCGTGCAATGGCTGCCCTGGATGGCGGCTGCCGGCGGAGAGATGCGCTCGTTCATGGGGTCCTCGGATCGTTTGGCCCTGTCGGAATCGACAGTAGCGTTTCGGCCGGAGCGACGCCAGCGCGGCACAAAAGGGTCGTCCCGGACATTGTGAACGAAGTTTGCAACGGACGGGAGAGACGGTTTTGACGGTGCTGACCACGCTCAGGACAAGAGAGGAAAGCGGCGGAGCGTCGAACGGCGCGGTCGTGCTCTACGTGCGCGGAGAAGGCGAGTTCGCCAACCAGCACGACGCCGCCACGCGCCGCGAGGTCGGCCGCCGGCTCGCTGCTCTCAAGGGCTTCGACTTCGCCGGCGAGCATGACCCGGAGGTCCACTATCCCGGGCCGCTCTATTTCGTCCCCAGCGACACGATCCTCACCGACGAAGCCGCCGCCCTGGGCATCGAAGGCGAGCATGACCTTTTCGGCGGCGTGGTGCCCCATCGCTTCGTCGCGACCAAGGCCATCACCCATGCGCTGGTCGATCCCGCCGCCGCGGCGCCCCCCGGCTGGTCCCACGCCTTTGCCCGCCACATGGAGGGGAGCGTGGTGGCGGGCTTCACCGTCTTCACCCTGGACGATGCCCGCCGCGCCGCGCGCGAGCTGCTGGAGCGCGGGCCGCTGCGCCTCAAGCCCGTGCTCGCCACGTCCGGCCAGGGTCAGGCCACGGTCGAGAGCCTGGAAGCGCTCGCCGCCGAGCTCGAAGCCCAGGACCTTTCGCAGCTTTCGGAATGCGGACTGGTCCTGGAAGAGGATCTGGCCGCCGTCGAGACCTATAGCGTCGGCCTCGCCCGTGTGGGCGAGCTGCTGGTGAGCTATGTGGGGACGCAGGGCACCACGCCCAGTGGCAAGGGCGAGGAGGTCTATGGCGGCTCCGACCTGCTCTTCGCCCGCGGCGGCTTCGATGCGCTCCTAGCGCTGGACCTTACCCAGCCCATCCGCCTCGCCGTCATCCAGGCCTCGCAATATGATGCGGCGGCGACGGAATGCTTCCCCGGCCTTGTCGCCTCCCGCCGCAATTACGACGTGGCGCAGGGGACGAATGCGCGCGGCAAGCGATGCTCCGGCGTGCTGGAGCAAAGCTGGCGCCTCGGCGGCGCCACAGGTGCCGAGATCGCGGCGATGGAGGCGTTCCAGGAGCAGCCGGACCTGAACCAGGTCCGCGCCTGCACGGTCGAGCGCTATGGCGATTTCGATCCGCCTCCGGCCGGCGCGGCGATCTATTTCCAGGGCATCGACGAGGCCGAGGGGTCCATGGTCAAATATGCGATGGTGCGGCCATGAGCGACGGCAGGGGCAAGGTCACGATCGGGGTCGACGGGCAGAAGATCGAGGGCACCATCCTCGCGCCGGAGAAGCTCGTCCCCGGCATCCTCTTCGTCCATGGCTGGGGCGGCAGCCAGGCCCAGGATCTGAGGCGTGCCCGCAAAATCTCGCGCCTTGGCTGCCTGTGTTTCACCTTCGACCTTCGCGGCCACGCCGCCACCGAGCCAATGCGCGAGAGGGTGACGCGCGAGGAGAATCTCAACGATCTCTGCGCCGCCTATGATTTCCTCGCCGGCCAGCCGCAGGTCGACAAGTCCGCCATCGCCGTCGTCGGCAGCAGCTATGGCGGCTATCTCGCCGCCATTCTCACCTCCATGCGGCCGGTCAACTGGCTCGCCCTGCGCGTCCCCGCCCTCTACCGTGACGAGGATTGGGAGACGCCCAAGGCCGCGCTCGATCGCGACGATCTCAACAAATATCGCCAGACCTGGCTGAGCTACAGCGACAACCGCGCGCTGCGCGCCTGCTCGGAATTCGAGGGCGACGTGCTGATCGTCGAATCCGAATGCGACGAGATGGTGCCGCACCCGGCCGTCGGCGGCTATATGGCCTCCTTCCGCAGCGCCCGCTCGCTCACTTACCGCGTGCTGAAGGGCGCCGACCATGCCCTCTCCACGGAAAAGGACCGCGCCGCCTACAACAAGATCTTGAACGGCTGGGTCACCAACATGGTCCTCGGCGCCCGCATGGGGGATTGAGCGGGCCACGGGGAATTGGTGGTGGAATGGTATCGGCGCTCGCGTCATCCCGGCGAAAGCCGGGACCCAAGAACACCGCCCGTCAATCTAAGGCACAAGCGCCGGCACCCACACTCGAACGCCTCCGTTCTTGGGTCCCGGCTTTCGCCGGGATGACGTGTCCCTAGAAGCTCGTGCCCAGCCGGACCCCCGCGCCGACGTCCGGCGAGCCCTCCGACAGTCCGGCCGAGCCGTAGACTCCCAGCGACAGACTCTGCGACACACCCGCGTTCAGCCCGGCCGAGACCTGCTGTTCGTCCGGCACCAGCGGGCTTACGCTCTGGGCGTAGCCATAGGCGACATGGCCGCGCACCCTCTTGCCCATCTGCACCGCCGCGCCGGCGCGGGCGGACAGGCTGTCCTGAAGCTCGAAACTCCCCGGATCGCCCGGCATGGTGTAGCCGACGCCGACGAACGGCGTGACTCGGCCGAACGTCTTGGAAAGCTCCGCGCCCACGGCATAGTCGAACTCGCCGGTGCCGAGGCCCTTGGCGGCGGAGGCGGTCGGCACCTTCACCTGTCCCGACAAGGTGAGGCCGACGGCCTCGCTCGGCACGATATAGGCGGCGCCAAGCTCCAGGTCGCCGACCCCCTCGCGGCGCACGCGCCCCGGCGGTTCGGTCGGATCGACGATGATCGGTAGCCCGAGGATGCCGCTGCCGCCGCCGACGACATTGCCCGGCGCATCGACGCGCAGATAGGGGAGGGTCGCGCTGACGATCACTCGGCCCGATTGGACGCGGACGCTCGCCGGAATTTCCCAGGTCTCAATGCGCTCGCCCGTGCCATATTCGCCTTCGCGATAGTCGAGGCCGGTGGAAAGCTCGACCGCCGGCGCTGCAGCGGCCGACGCCGGGATCAGCACCATGGCCGCGAAAAAGATGGATGGAATACGCATGGACTCACTCCCGCTCTGACTGATGGTTCGGGAGAGAAACGAAGGCCGCGGCGGCTTTAATCCCGATCGGCGGCGGGATTTTCCCAGCGGGCTGCCACCGCCGCCCGCTCGGCTTCGGCATCGAGCGGCGCCCCGGCCATCATCTCCTGCGCCGCTTGGAGGATGACGGACGATCCCGCCTGCCGATACTGCGCCTCGCCGCCGCCTTGCGCGGGCGCGGTCATGATGACGCGCCAGTCTTGGCCCTCGCGGCAGGCGAGCCCGGCGAAGGCCGGTGCGTCGAAGGATCGGCAGAAGCGCCCCTGCCGGTCCGCGAAGCTGACGCCGATCCGTGTCGCCGCGCCGGGCGCCTGGGCCGAGGCGAGCTGGCTGTCCAGCGCTTCGGCGAGCCCGCCCTCGGCTACCAGGACGCCGTCGTTCACGGCCAGCGGGTCGCCCCTCTGGAGCGAAACCATCTGCCCCGCCAGCAGGCCGACGGCCAGGCTGGCCGCGATCGTGCCGAGCTGGCGCCACGACGGCCGCCGTCGCTTCTCGCGCGCGGCGCTCAGCGAAGCGACATCCGCCCGTCCGGTCTCGGCGCCCAGCATCGCCAGCAGACGCTCGGGCACCTCCTCGGCCGCGACCGGTCCGTAATGGGCGGCGAGCGTCGCCTTGAGGCGTTCCTGCTCGGCGAGCTTCTCGCGCAGGGTCGGGTCCTTCGCCAGGGCGCGTTCCATCGCCTCGCGTTCGGCGGGTATCAGCTCGCCGTCCACATAGGCCATCAGCTTCTCGTCGTCGGTCATCATGCCGCCTCCAGCCGCCGCACCAGCGCCTGCCGCCCTCGCGTCAGCCGCGACGTCAATGTTCCGATCGGGATGTCCAAAATTTCCGCCGCTTCCTTGTAGGCGAGCCCTTCGACCAGCACGAGCGCGATCACCTCGCGCTGCTCGTCCGGCAGCTCGCCCATCGCCCGATCCACGTCGTACATTTGCACCTTCAGCTCGGCATCGCCTTGGCCCGCCACGTTCATCCCCGCTTCCTCCGGCGCGAATGTCTGGGCGCGGCGGGTCCGCGCCCGCACTTCGTCGATCCAGCAGTTGCGAATGATCCGGTACATCCAGGCATCCAGTCTCGTCCCCGCCTGCCATTGTTCCTTCGCCTTCAGCGCGCGCTCCAGCGCGACCTGGATAAGGTCGTCGGCATCGGCCGCGTCGCGGGCGAGCGAACGGGCGAACCGGCGGAGCCGGGGCAGCAGCGTCAGCAGCTCGCGTTCGAAGGCCTGGACAGGCATCTCCATCTGTCGTCGGGGAGGAAACGGGCGGGGCGGACCGTTTAATCCGCGATACAGGAAAAAAATGCAAAGGAGCCGCCGTCATGAAGCCCGGCCGACACATTGCGACGCTGGCGCTCGGAGCGCTTGCCCTGTTCGGCGCGACCGCGGCCGGGGCCCAGCTTCTGCCGGGCGGTCTCGGGCAGGGGCTTCCGGCCGGTGTCGGACAGGTGATCGATCGCGTTGGCCGCACCGGCATCGACGCGCTCGATAGCGCCACGCGTACCGTCGACCGGATCGGCGAGACCGCCCGCCGTCTTGCCGATAGCCGCCTCGGTCGCATGCGTGATCTGGTCCGCGCTCATCCCGAGGCGCTGGAGATGACGGACGTCGGCCCCGCCGTGCGCGGCGAGATCATCGCCGTCGACCCGGCGCCCGCCACGCTCGCCGCCGCGCGCAGCGCCGGCTTCTCCATTATTGCCGACGAGGATTTCGAAGGGCTCGGTCTCCGCTCCGTCACCCTGGTCGCGCCGCGCGGCCTGTCGCTCGAAGAGGCGATGGAGCGGCTCGAGGATATCGCGCCCGGCGGCGATTTCACGCCCAACCACATCCATCTGCCGAGCGGCGCCGCGTCCGTCACGGGCGCCGCCGCGGCCGCGCTGGCGCAGAGCGGCGGCCGCGTCGAGGCGAAGGTCGGCATCATCGACGGCGGTGTCGGCGCCCATCCTTCGCTCAGCGGCGGCATCGAGCAGAAAGGCTTCGTCGCCGGCGCCCCCGCGCCCAGTGCCCACGGCACGGCGGTGGCATCCCTGGCGGTCGGATCCGGCCCGATCCAGGGTGCCGCGCCCGGGGCGGGGTTGCTCGTCGCCGATATCTACGGCCGCGATCCCAAGGGCGGCAACGCGCTTGCCCTGTCCAGGGCTCTCGCTTTCATGGCCGCGCGCGATGTCCCAGTCGTCGGCGTCAGCCTGGTCGGCCCGGCCAATCCTCTCGTCGCCAGGATCGTCGAGAAGGTGCAAGCGCGGGGGACTCGCATCGTCGCCGCCGTCGGCAATGACGGGCCGGCCGCCCCGCCGTCCTTTCCGGCCTCGTACAAGGACGTGATCGCCGTCACCGGCGTGGATCGGAAGGATCGGGCGCTGATCGAGGCCGGTCGCGCCCTCCATCTCGATTATGCCGCGCCCGGCGCCGACATGGCCGCCGCCGACGTCGCGGGTGGGATCAAGGAAGTGCGCGGCACCTCCTACGCGGTGCCGCTCGTGGCCGCGCGTCTCGCCCGGGCGGGCTCGGTCGCCGCGCTCGATGCCGAGGCCAAGGATCTGGGTCCCAAGGGGCCGGACAAGCGCTTCGGCCGCGGCCTCGTCTGCGGCACCTGCCGGACTCCCGTTCCGTAGAAATTTTTGCCGGGGCCGGATTAAACCGGGAAGCCGTCTCGTTAGCCGGGGTGAGGACTTCGATCGCCTCATCCGAAAGGCAAGGAGACAGGATATGAAATTCAGGCTCGCAACCGTCACGGCCGCGCTCGCGCTCGTCGCCGCGCCGGCCTCCGCACAGCTTCTTGGCGGCGGCGGACTTGGCGGAACGCTGGGCGGCACCGTCGGCGGCACGCTCGGGGGCACCCTCGGCAATCCCGTCGGCGGACTCGGCAACGCAACCCAGGGCGCGGTGAGAAGCTCCACCGCGACCCGCATCGATCGCAATGTCGACACCCGCTCGGGCAGCGCCAGTGCCGGCGGCAGCGCCTCCGGCTCCGTCGCCGGTTCGGTGACCAGCGCCACCTCGTCGCTGCTGGGGTCCGGAAACGTCTCGGCGAACGCCGACGCCGGCGCCTCGGGCAATGCCGGCATCGGTGTCGAGGCCGTCGGCACGGACGCGGTGCGCGGCGCGCTCGATAGCGCCGTCGGCACGGCCGCGGAGGTAGCGGGAGGCGCGGCGACCGGCGCTGTCGGCACCGCCGGATCCGCTTCCGGCTCCGCCTCGGGCGCGGCGTCGGGCGTCGCCAATGCCGGCCTCGGCTCGCTCGCCGCGGCGGGATCGGCGGCCGCCAATTCGGCCGGCGCCGTCTCTGTCTCGCCGGGCATGATCGTCCGCGACACGAGCGGGCGCGCCATCGGCACCGTCAACCAGGTCCGCGGCACCGCGAACGGCGCCGTCGATACGGTTCTGGTTGCCGTTGGGGATCGGGTCGCGGCGCTGCCGGCGGACAATTTCAGCGTCTCGGGCGAGGCGCTGGTCTCGGCGATGAGCCGCGGCGAGATACAGGGCCAGGCGGACTGACGCCGCTGCCAAGGCAGTATCGCAAGGGCTCGGGGCGTCCGCTCCGGGCCCTTTTTCGTGGGCGCCGCCCGCTGCAACGCCGCAATTCATCGTCTTTTCAGCGGTATCGGTCGAATCGGCCTTTTGGCGGCGGACGTAAATCCATGCTATAGGCGCGCGCTTCGCGGGAGGGAGGCGTCCTGCTTGAAACTTGTGATGTGGCGAACCGACAGGGGGTGCCGGAGGTCCAGCGCGGCCTCGGTGGCGGGTTCGTTCCGTGGAGTCGCTGGATGTTGACAGCCATCAGGTCCTTGCCGGTCCCGAGTCTCGACCGCCGTCATTGGCCGACGACCTTGGTGCTCGCTACGCTGGTGGGGCTGTATCTGATCGCCGGGCTCAATGTGATGGGCGTGACCGGCATCGAGAGCCGCGCCGTGGCCCGGGTGGCGCCGGACCTGCCGCGCGCCCTGCGTCAGGTCGCCCCGCCCGCGCCGGAGCCGCTCGAATTCCGCCATGTCGACCCCAATGACGCCGTCGCCTTCAACGCCTCGATTCCGCTCGTCGACGGCCCCAATCCCGCCGCGCGCGCCTTCGACCAGCGCTCGCACAGCGCGGCCGATTACCAGCGGGCGCTCGAATGCCTCGCCAACGCCATCTATTACGAGGCCGCGACCGAGCCGCTGGAAGGCCAGCGCGCCGTCGCCCAGGTGGTGCTGAACCGCCTCCGCCACCCCGCCTACCCGAACAGCGTCTGCGGCGTCGTCTATCAAGGCTCGGAGCGCGCCACCGGCTGCCAGTTCACCTTCACCTGCGACGGCTCGCTCGTCCGCGCCCCGATCGCGCCCTATTGGCAGCGCGCCAAGAAGGTCGCGGAGGAAGCGCTCGCCGGCAAGGTCTATGCCCCGGTCGGCTATGCCACCCATTATCACACCAACTGGGTGGTCCCTTATTGGAGCTCGACCCTCTCCAAGGTCGCCAATGTCGGCACCCACATCTTCTACCGCTGGGCCGGCGGCTGGGGAAAACCCGCCGCCTTCACCGATCGCCACAGCGGCAGCGAGCCCGCCCTCGCCGCGCCCGCGCGTCTCGCGGCCCTGACCCGATCGAACGGGTCGGCGGAGGGCGCTGACGCGCTCGCCGCCAAGGCGGCCGAGGAGGCGGGGGAGGGCGGCGCCAGCATCGACAGCTTCCAGCGCGCCGTCCTGCGCCGCTACGAGCCCGCCAGCCGCGAGGGTGTCGCCACCGTGCTGGCCGCCCAGACCCGCAGTGGCGCTGCCGTCGCCGCCGCCCACCGCTGGGCACTCACCGGCGCCGGCGCGGACGAGGCGGCCCAGGCGCCGCTCGGCCAGTCCGCCCCGGTAAAGGTCGAGCCGCCGCAGCCCACCTGCCTCGCCGGCGTCAAGAAAGCGCCGGCCGAGGGCGCCCCGTCCCAGCCGCTCGCCTGCTAGGCTTCCTTATCCCGCCGCTTTGGCCTATGGCCTCCTCATCCCCCGGGGGACCGCACGCATGCGGTTGAGAGGCGGCGCTGACACGGCCCGCGACCCGTTGAACCTGATCCGGCTGACACCGGCGTAGGGAGGGCGTTCGGCACATCCGATCTCCCTCCAGTGAAGAGGAGACGATCCATGGCCGACATTCCCGCCCGCACCGAACTGAAGGTCACCACCGGCCCCATCCGCGGCAGCCGCAAGATCTACGTGGAGGGTAGGGACGGCATGCGCGTCGCCCTGCGCGAGATTGACCTCGAGCCCTCCTCCGGCGAGCCGCCGCTGCGCGTCTACGACTGCTCCGGCCCCTACACCGATCCCGACGCCCGCATCGACATCATGGCCGGCCTCCCGGAGCTTCGCCGCGACTGGATCCGCGGCCGCGGCGACGTCGAGGAGGTGACCCAGCGCGAGGTCCGTCCCGAGGACAACGGCCAGCTCGGCCCCGACCGCTCCGGCGGCGTCCAGCCTTTCCCCAACGTCCGCCGCAAGGTCCTGCGCGCCAAGCCCGGCGCCAACGTCAGCCAGATGCACTATGCGCGGAAGGGCATCATCACTCCCGAAATGGAATATGTCGCCATCCGCGAGAATCTGGGCCGCGAGCAGATGCGCGACCACGTGCGCGACGGCCAGGATTTCGGCGCCTCAATCCCCGATTACGTCACCCCCGAATTCGTCCGCGACGAGGTCGCCCGCGGCCGCGCCATCATCCCCAACAACATCAACCACCCGGAATCCGAGCCGATGGCGATCGGCCGCAACTTCCTGGTCAAGATCAACGCCAATATCGGCAACAGCGCCGTCGCCTCCGACGTCGCTTCCGAAGTCGACAAGATGGTCTGGGCGATCCGCTGGGGCGCCGACACGGTCATGGACCTCTCCACCGGCCGCAACATCCACGACACCCGCGAATGGATCCTGCGCAACTCGCCCGTCCCGATCGGCACCGTCCCCATCTACCAGGCGCTTGAGAAGGTCGGCGGCATCGCCGAGGACCTCACCTGGGAGATCTTCCGCGACACCTTGATCGAGCAGGCCGAGCAGGGCGTCGACTATTTCACCATCCACGCCGGCGTCCGCCTGCCCTACGTGCCCATGACCGCCAAGCGCGTCACCGGCATCGTCAGCCGCGGCGGCTCGATCATGGCCAAATGGTGCCTCGCCCACCACCAGGAGAGCTTCCTCTACACCCGGTTCGAGGAAATCTGCGAGATCATGAAGGCGTACGACATCGCCTTCAGCCTCGGCGACGGCCTCCGCCCCGGCAGCATCGCCGACGCCAACGACGAGGCCCAGTTCGCCGAGCTAGCGACACTAGGCGAATTGACGCAGGTGGCTTGGAAACACGACGTCCAGGTGATGATCGAGGGCCCCGGCCACGTGCCGATGCACAAGATCAAGGCCAACATGGACAAGCAGCTCGAAGCCTGCGGCGAGGCGCCCTTCTACACGCTTGGGCCGCTCACCACCGACATCGCGCCCGGCTACGATCACATCACCAGCGCGATCGGCGCCGCGATGATCGGCTGGTTCGGCACCGCGATGCTCTGCTACGTCACTCCCAAGGAGCATCTCGGCCTCCCCGACCGCGACGACGTCAAGGTCGGCGTCGTCACCTACAAGCTCGCCGCCCACGCCGCCGACCTCGCCAAGGGCCACCCCGCGGCGAAAATGCGCGACGACGCCCTAAGCCGCGCGAGGTTCGAATTCCGCTGGCGCGACCAGTTCAACCTCAGCCTCGATCCCGACACGGCCGAGCAATATCACGACCAGACGCTCCCGGCCGAAGGCGCCAAGACCGCCCACTTCTGCTCCATGTGCGGCCCCAAATTCTGCAGCATGAAGATCACCCAGGAAGTGAGGGACTTCGCCGCGAAGCAAAATGCGAGCGCGGACACCTTCCTGGCAGCCTCCCCCAGCCTCTCTCCCCTTGCGGGAGAGAGCGACTCAGCGCAGCTGAGCGGAGAGAGGGGTCGCCTCGACGAAGTCGAGGCGGAGAAAGGCATGGCCGAGATGAGCGAGAAATTCCGCGAGAAAGGCGGCGAAATCTACCTCCCGGCGGCTGAATAGAGTCTAGGAGCCAGGCTCGCCTCGGCTTTCCTGAAGCACGAGGCGAGCCCGCCTTCTTCCGAGCGCCACCAGCGTAAGCCCCACCGCAAGCGCCGCCAGCGCCAGCAACAGGTTCGGGTCGAAACCAGTCGCCCATTCCAGCAAACCGATGAGCGGCAGCGCGAGACTCCCCGCCACGATCATCCAGCCCACGATCCTCGGTGTCCAGCGGGTCGACTCCATTCCCAGCTTCTCGATAAGCGGGCCCACGGCCTCCGGCTGCTTGTTGATGGCTTCGCGGATCGTCCGGTTCGAAATCCAGTGACGGATGAGTTCCACAACGGCGCGCAGATACAGGTAGAGGATGAACAGCACCCCAAGCGGCAAAAGCAATTCGATCATCCCGGCCTCCCCTCGCTCGAAGATGCATCGCCTTGCCGACACAGGCAACCCGATCCCAATCGCCCCCAGTCGCGCTCGCGAAGGCCAGCGGCGTTCGCCCGCGCGATCTGGCCCGGCTCGGGGAGGAAGGCCGAGGGTCCCTTAGCGCTTGCGCACGAACTCCGCGCGCAGCACCAGCCCCTTGATCCCCTCATATTTGCAGTCGATCTCCTGGGGATCGCCCGTCAGCCGGATCGACTTGATCAGCGTGCCCTGCTTCAGCGTCCGGCCCGCGCCCTTGACCTCAAGGTCCTTGATCAAGGTCACCTGGTCGCCGTCGGCCAGCAGATTCCCAACCGCGTCGCGCACCTCGACCGCCCCCTCGGCCGCCCGCTTCGCCGCCAGCTCGGACGCCGGCATCCACTCGCCGCTCTCCTCGTCGAACACATAGTCGTCACTGCCGGGCATGTCGGGTCTCCTGTGAGGGGCCGCATACACAGGCGTGGAGCTGTTTGGCCAGTCGGGATGGCGGGGTGCGACCCTGCCTAAGCCGCGCCCGCTCCGAATTCCGCTTGCGCGACCAGTTCAACCTAAGCCTCGTCCCCGACACCGCCGAACAGTATCACGACCAGACCCTTCCCGCCGAGGGAGCCAAGACCGCCCACTTCTGCTCCATGTGCGGGCCGAAGTTCTGCAGAATGAAAATCACGCAAGAGGTAAGAGACTTCGCGGCGAATCAAAATGCGAGTGCGGACACGTTCATAGCGGCCGAGGAGGCTGAGGCCGGGATGGCGGCGATGAGCGAGAGGTTTGGGGAGGTTGGGAGCGAGATATATGTCGGCGCGGGCGGCCGCGAGCATGACTGAGATTGCTATGACTACGCTAAATTGAGAGACACTTAGCATGTATGCCTACATCGACGAGACCGGGAACACGGGAGCGAACCTTTTCGATGACGCTCAACCCCTATTTCTTACTGCGGCACTTATCACGAAGACGGATTTCGACTTAGCGTATAAGCGTGAATATGATCGGATTTGCCGCCGGATAGGGGTACCAGCGCTCCATGCATCCGAGCTTGGCTTTGGGCCTCTTGAAGAGGTCGCAGACGACTTGTTGAAGTTATTGAAGAAGGCGGATGCTCGGTTTTTTATTTCGCGCGTGGAGAAGCGGTATCTCCTTGCGACTAAGATCTTCGATACGTTTTTCGATAGCGGCGAGAACCCGGCAGTCCCTTGGCAGACTTATAACATTCGGCCCTTGAGGCTGATTCTGGCGTTCAAGGTGGCCTTTCTCCTGGATGAGCATGTCGCGAAGCTGTTCTGGTCTATGCTCATGGAACGGTCGGAGGTGCGGGCGCGCGCCTTAATTCCGGAAATATGCCAAGCGATAATAGACAGAGTTGACCTCCTTCCAGACAAGCGCTCGCGACAGGTCATCACCGACGCCCTGGAATGGTCAAAGGCGCATCCGGAGGGCCTCGATTTTCATCAAGCGGGCAGGCAGGCTAAGAATGGCCATATGCCCAATATGGTCGCGTTCACCAATTTGCTTGATGGGCTTGAGGATCTGTCGAAGAAGTGGAAACGCCCTGTTCGCCGAATCCGGCATGACCGACAATCTCAGTTTGAGAGCACGCTTGCCGAGTGGCATAAAATGGTTGCGAATGCTCTGCCAGACCCAATCCACTTGCCTGGTGAAACGCGGGTCTTACGAAAGGTCCACAATTCGGATTTTGAGGTTTCTGCCTCTGATAGCAGTCCCGGCATTCAGGTAGCTGATTGCATCCTGTGGATATTCAAGCAGTTTCTGGCCGGCCGAGACATTCCCTATCGCTGCGCAAGGCTTCTTAACTTTGCCATGAGGCGAGGAATGCAGAGCGACTTCTCGTTTGAAGGCGTCAGTCGGGCAATGCAGGAGCAGTTCGGGCCTATGCTCAATGCGGAAGTTACCGAAGAGCAACTTGAACGCGCAAGGGAGCTGCAGGAGCGATACGAGGCGATCCGGTTGGATAATATCGCAGCTTATGATCGTGATGGCCTCATGCCCTTTGAACGGCAGGCATTGTCGCAGGGGACTGAGCGGGGCCCCGCCGCCAGCCGTTGAGCTCACCGGAGCCTGACAAGGGCTCGATGTGTCAGTTGCGGCCTTTTTCTTCTTCGGTTTGTTCGGTTCAGCATACTTGCCAGCGACCGCTTGGGCTTTAAAATTCTCAGGGTCTGCCTTGTATCGGGTGAAGTCCTCGATCGAATTCTGTGTCCGGTCGCGGTAGACCCTGAGACTCTTCGACCGCTAACGAGGCCGAGCAATACGACCCGAAAGATACAATGTGAACCTGACCGAACTCCTCGTCCCCACCTACCGCAACATGCTCCGCGGCCTGGGCGGGCTGCTCGACAAGGCGGAGGCGCAGCGTGGGGCCGACGGCGCCGAAGTCTTGCTGCGGGCGCGGCTCGCGCCGGACATGTTCCCGCTGGCCACCCAGATCCGCTTCGCCTGCGTCCAGGCGCAGGAGGCGCCGCTGCGCCTGATGGGCCGGCCGCTGGAGGGGCTCGACGCGCTGCTCGACGAGGGCCGGGGTGCCGGCGACCGGCCCGGCACCCTGGCCGCCGCCCGCGCCCGCATCGACGAGGCGTTCGCCTTTCTGGGCGGCCTCGCCCCGGACGCGCTCGATCAGGCGCCCGCCGGGGACCCGCTCGCGCTCACCCTGCCGATGGGCCTCACCTTCGATCTCACGCGGGAGCAATTCGCGCGCGACTGGGCGCTCGGCCAATTCTACTTCCACCTGATGGCCGCCTACGCGATCCTGCGGAAGGAAGGGATCGAGATCGGCAAGGCCGATTACGTGCCGCACATGTTCGCCTATCTGCGCGAACCCGGCCCGCCTCCGGCCGAAGCCTGACCTGTTAGCCGGCGCCGACGGCCCTTGAACGCGGTCGCTTGGATTGTTGGATACAAATAGGATTTCGCCTGTCAGGCTGGCGAATCGGAAGGCGTTTTCCTTGTCCCGGCTCTTTTCATCGTCCGCTCCTCCGTCGCCGCGGCGCGTTCAGGCCCGTCCGGCAAGCCCCATGGCCAGTGCGACCTTTGGTGACCATTCGCGGAAAAATTAGGGTGACCCCGTCACCCCGCCCGCAGGATCTTCTCCATCGCCTTGCCCTTGGCCAGCTCGTCGATCAGCTTGTCGAGATAGCGTATCTCCCGCATCACCGGCTCCTCGACCGCCTCGACCCGCACGCCGCACACCGTGCCGGTGATCGCGGAGCGCGCCGGGTTCATCGCGGGCGCCTCGGCGAAGAAGGTCTCGAAGTCCGTGCCCGCGTCGAGCCGCGCCTGCAGCGCTTGCCGAGAATAACCGGTCAGCCAGCCGATGATCTCATCCACCTCCGCCTTCGTCCGCCCCTTCTTCTCGGCCTTGGCGACATAATGCGGGTAAACGCTCGCGACGCTCGTCGTGTAGATGCGGTGCTTGGCCACTTTTGTGCAGCCTCCGTCGATTGCGGTTGGACAATCCTACGCCATTTCGGGAAGGGCGCCAGTGGAGCGCCCGCTCGCAGGGCGGGGCCGAAAAACGGGAGACGCTGATGGAAAGCATGGAGCTGCACCGCGGCCGCCTGATCGATCATATCCAGCTCGTCGTCGCCGATCTGCGCGCCAGCCGCCGCTTCTACGAGGCGGTGATGGACGTGCTCGAAATCCCGCTCGGCGGCGGCGCGGAGGCCCATTTCTGGTACGACGAATTGTTCGTCTCCTCGGCCGACAGCCCGGAGGCGATGGGAAAGCTCACCGGCCGCCACCATCTCGCCTTCCAGGCCAGGGACCGCGCCACCGTCGACGCCTTCCACCGCGCCGGCCTCGCCGCCGGCGGCACCGACAATGGCGCACCGGGCGAGCGGACCTATCATCCCGGTTATTACGCCGCCTTCCTGCTCGATCCCGACGGCAATAATATCGAGGCGGTCCACCATGGCGAGGCCACGCGCAGCGCGCCCTCGGTGAAGATCAGCTTCTAGCGGGAGCGGGGAGGGTGGGACGCATTGGCCGCCACCGCCGCCCGGACGAGCGCCTTCAGCGCCTCGCCGTCGATCGCATCGCCCTCGCGGATGTCGATCGCCCGCCGCGTGCCGGCGTCGAGGCTGGCGTTGAACAGGCCCGCGGGGTCGTCGAGCGAAGCGCCCCTGGCGAAGGTCAGCTTCACCTTGTCCTTGTAGGTCTCGCCGGTGCAGAGGATGCCTCCATGCTCCCACACCGGCACCCCCGCCGGATTGGAGGGCTTGCGCCACTTCACCGCCTCGACCACCTCCGGGTCCGCCTCCCGGATCAGCCCCCGCACACGGCGCAGCACCTCGCCCCGCCAGTCGCCCAGCCCCTCGATCTTCGCATCGATCAGCTGGGAAGGGTTCTCGTCGCTCATCGTTCTTTCCTCACATCTTCTCATTCGGCAATTGACTGGCCTGCTTCACCCAGTCGGCGAACTGCGTCTCGTCGAGCGCGTCGTCCTCATGGATGTGGAAATAGCGAATGTCCGGATATTTGGACGTCTCGGGCGGCGCCGGCCGCAGCGACGCGCCTTGGAAGAAGGTCACCTTCACATAGCGGTCGAAGCAATGAAAGCTGACGAACCAATGGTCCGGCGGGGCATCCGGCGCGCCGTAGAGGGGCGAGTTCCACTTCACGCCCTTTTGCACGCCAGGGACGGCGCGCTCGATCAGCGCGTCCAGGCGGCGGCCGACCTCCTGCTTCCACCCCGGCATCGCCTCGATATAGGCCTGCACGGGAGCCTCGCCATGGCCTTTCGGGATCTGCGGGTTCCCGCCCGAAAGGAGGACCGGCTTGGCCGCCTTCGCGGGAGTGTTGGAGCTCTTGTCGGCCATCGCGTTCACTCCTTTCTATAGGCGCACTGACAATGACGCGGCCTTGAGTTATCGAAAAGCCACGTCGACGCGAATGGTCGCTCTCGACAATCCCTCCACCGCGTGAAACAGGTCGCCTCCATGCCCCACTATCTCCTCAGCTACGATCTCGCCGCCGACTATCTCGATCGCCGCCCTGCCTTTCGCGATGCGCATCTGGCTCTTGCGTGGGAAGCCGCGGACAAGGGCGACCTGCTCCTCGGCGGCGCCGTCGGCGATCCCGTCGAGTCCGCCATGCTGATCTTCACCAATCCCGACGCAGCCGCCGCCTTCGCCGCGGCGGACCCTTATGTTCGCGAGGGCATCGTCCGGGCCTGGCGCGTCCTGCCCTGGACCACCGTGGTCGGAAAGGGCGCATCAACCCCCGTCCGACCCTAGCCCGAGAGCCGGCGGCCGGCTGACCGCAATTGCCCCGTCTTGCACCCGGCCTCGGTGCCGGTGCAGGAAGGCGGCTTCTCATCGGGGCCGTGGCTGGGACGCCCCACATCAGGGGAGCCGTCCTGCATGAATCGTCGTCAGTTCCTGTCCACCGCCGCCGCCTTCACCGCCGCCGCTTCCTTACCGGCGATGGTCCGGGCGCGGCCGGCGAGCCGCCTTCGTCTGGGCGTCATCGGCACGGGCATGCGCGGCCAGGTGCTGCTGAAGGAGCTGGCCCGCCGCGACGATGTCGAGGTGGCGGCGCTGTGCGATGTCGAAAAGTTCATGCTCGACCGCGCGCTGAAGCAGGTCGCCGAGGCCGGGAAGCCGGCGCCTGAGGTCTTCACCGGCAGCGACCAGGCCTGGCGGGAGATGCTGGCCCAGGCGCGGCTCGACGGCGTCATCGTCGCCACGCCCTGGGAATGGCACGCGCCGATGGCGATCGAGGCGATGAAGGCCAAGGTCGCGGTCGGCTGCGAGGTCGTCGCCGGCATCACCCTCGACGATCATTGGAACGTGCTGCGCACCCAGCTCGCCACCGGCACGCCCTACATGCTGCTCGAAAATGTCTGCTACCGCCGCGACGTGCTCGCGGTGCTGAACATGGCGCGGCAGGGGCTGTTCGGCGAAATCGTCCATCTGGAGGGCGGCTATCAGCACGACCTTCGCGCCGTGAAGTTCAACTCGGGCGAGCCCGGCAAGGCCTATGGCGGCGGCGTCGAGTTCGGCGAGAAGGGCTGGTCGGAGGCGCGCTGGCGGACCGATCACGGCGTCGCCCGCAACGGCGATCTCTACCCCAGCCACGGCATCGGTCCCTGCGCGATGCAGGCCAACATCCATCGCGGCAACCGCTTCACCCGCCTCACCAGCTACGCCAGCAAGGCGCGCGGTCTGCACGATTACATCGTCGACCAGGCGGGGCCGAGCCACCCGAACGCCAAGGTCCAATTCGCGCTCGGCGACATCGTCCAGACGCAGATCGCCTGCGCCGATGGCGAGACGATCCTGCTCACCCTCGATACGTCGCTGCCGCGTCCCTATTCGCTCGGCTTCCGGGTGCAGGGGACGGAAGGACTATGGATGGACGTCAACGATTCCATCTACATCGAGGGCAAGAGCGAGCCGCACCAATGGGAGCCGGCGCAGCCCTGGCTCGACCGATACGACCATCCGCTCTGGCGGCGCCACGGCGCCCAGGCGGAGGGCGCGGGGCATGGCGGCATGGACTTCTTCGTCATCCACGCCTTCATCGAGGCGCTGAAGGCCGGCGATCCGATGCCGATCGACATCTATGATGCGGTGGCCTGGAGCGCCATCACGCCGCTGTCCGAACAATCGATCGCCAACGGCAACCGCACGCTCGATTTCCCCGATTTCACCGACGGCGCATGGCGGGAGCGGAAACCGATCTTTGCGCTGAACGATCGCTATTAGAGAGGGCGCGCGCGGCGGCTCGCGTCCGCTCAGCGCTGCTTGGCCTTCCACGCCTGCACGGCGGCCAGCGTGTTCTTCACATGGTCGCGCCAGTCCATCGCGCTGTGGACGTAGACGATCCGCCCGTCGGGGGCGATGACGTAGGAGGTGCGGTCGGAAAGCTCCGGCTTCTGCGCCAGGGCGACGTCATAGGCCTTGATCGTCGCCGGGCTGGCGGTGGCGACCGGGAAGGCGTTGCGGCACGCCTCGACCGAGAATTTGGCGAGCGTCTCATAATCGTCCGCCGACAGCCCTATCACCCGCGCGCCCGCCGCCCGAAACTCGTCGGCGGCCTCCGAAAAGGCGTGGGCCTCCAGGGTGCAGCCCTCGGTGAAGGCCTTGGGGAAGAAATAGAGCACCACCGGCCCCTGCTTCAGCTGCTCCTCGAGGTGCAGCCGGAACGGGTTTCCCGCCAGCGCGCCGCGAGTCGTGAAATCCGGCGCTTCCGCGCCCACCGGCAGCGCGGCGGCGGCAGGGACGGCGGCAAGGGCGAGGGCCAGGGTGGAGGCAAGGGCGGCGAGGCGCATCGGGCAATCTCCCATGAAAGGCGCGCGGACTTTAGCCGCAGCGCGGCGGCGCCACCAGCGTCAACTCCACGGCGCCAGGAATGTTGAATTTAGTTGACTCCGTCAACAATGCACTAGCAATTGGTACCATGAGCGATGCCGTGACCGCCCTCCGCGCGTTCAACCGCTTCCACACGCGTTTCGTGGGCGCGCTCGACGCTCATTATATGCGGAGCGACCTGTCACTCGCCGAGGCGCGGCTGCTTTACGAGATCGCGCATCGGGAAGCTCTTACCGCCTCGGAGCTGCAGGCGGAGCTCGGGCTGGATGCGGGCTATGTCAGCCGTCTGCTGCGCCGCCTCCAGGCGCGGGGCTGGATCAGTCGCGGACGAGGCAAGGATGCGCGTCGGCGGCCGATCGCCATCACGCCGGCGGGTCGGGCGGCGTTCGGCGCGCTCGATCGGCGGACGCGGGCGGAGGTGGAGACGCGGTTGGCGCCGCTCGGTACCACCGACCGGGAGACGCTGGTCAAGGCGCTGGAGACGGCGCAAGCGCTGCTCGGCGGCGGCGAAGGCGCGGATTGGACGCTGCGCACCTTCCGGCCCGGCGACATGGGGTTGATCGCCGCCCGCCAATCGATCCTCTATGCCGAAGGCTGGGGCTGGGGCAGGCCGATGGAGATACTGCAGGGCGAGATCACGTCCGCTTTCCTCCGCGATTTTCAGCCGGGGCTCGAGCAATGCTGGGTGGCCGAGCGGGCGGGCGCGATGGCAGGCTCAGTGCTGCTGGTCGATGGCGGCGATAACATCGCCAAGCTTCGCCTCCTCTATGTCGAGCCTTGGGCGCGCGGTCTCGGCATTGGACAGGCGCTGGTCGCCGAATGCATCGCCTTCGCCCGCGCCGCCGGCTACGCGAAGATGCAGCTCTGGACCCACAGCGTGCTCCTCAGCGCCCGCCGCATCTATGCCGCCGCGGGCATGACGATCGTGAAGACCGAAACCCACCATGTCTTCGGCAGGCCGGAGGAAGGCGAAATCTGGGAGATGGCTCTCTAGCCTTTGATATCCAAACCTCGTTCGTCCCGAGCGAAGACGAGGGGGCGCTGGCACGGACTCATCATATACGCCCCTCGACTTCGCTCGGCACCAGCGGCTAGGGGGCGGCATGTCCGATCGTCCGCGTTTTTCCTTCTCCATCTCCGCTACCGATGGCGCCGGACGCACCGGTGTGATTGCCATGAAGCGGGGCGACATCCGCACGCCCGCCTTCATGCCCGTCGGCACGGCGGCCACCGTCAAGGCGATGAAGCCCCAGGATGTGCGTGCGTCCGGGGCGGACATCATCCTTGGCAACACCTACCATCTGATGCTCCGTCCGGGCGCCGAGCGGGTGGCGCGGCTGGGCGGGCTGCACGCCTTCATGGGCTGGGAACGGCCGATCCTCACCGACAGCGGCGGCTATCAGGTGATGAGCCTCTCGGACCTCCGGAAGATGAGCGAGGAGGGGGTGAGCTTCAAAAGCCATCTCGACGGCTCGGCCCATATGCTGACGCCGGAGCGTTCGATGGAGATACAGCGGCTACTGGGCTCCGACATCGTCATGGCGTTCGACGAGTGCACGCCCTTTCCCGCCACCCGCGACGAGGCGGCGCTGTCGATGGAACGCTCGATGCGCTGGGCCAGGCGTTCGCGCGACGGCTTCGATGCCGGCCAGGATCATGCCTCGGTCTCGGCCCTGTTCGGGATCCAACAGGGTTCGATGCACGAGGATCTGCGCCGCATCTCCGCCGATCGGCTGACCGACATAGGCTTCGACGGCTATGCGGTGGGCGGCCTGGCGGTAGGCGAGGGGCAGGATGAAATGTTCCGCGTGCTCGATTTCGCCGTGGGCATGCTTCCCGCCGATCGGCCCCGCTATCTGATGGGCGTCGGCAAGCCTGACGACATCGTCGGCGCGGTCGAGCGCGGCATCGACATGTTCGACTGCGTGCTCCCGACCCGCTCCGGACGCACCGGTCAGGCGTTCACGCGCGACGGGCCGATCAACATCAAGAACGCCAAGCATGCGGAGGACCCGGAGCCGCTGGATCCCGACTGCCACTGCCCCGTCTGCGGCCAGTGGAGCCGCGCCTACCTCCACCATCTGATCCGCTCGGGCGAGATATTGGGCGCGATGCTGATGACCGAGCACAATCTCAACTTCTACCAGGCGCTGATGGCGGACCTGCGCGCCGCCATCGCAGAGGGCCGCCTCCGCGCCTTCGCCGACGATTTCAGGGCTCGCTATCTCCGCGGCTAGGCGGCGTTCGCCAGCGGCAGCAGTTCGGCCGTCCTGACGACATCGCAGAACTCGTAGGCGAGGGTCGCGACGTGGGCGTCGTGGATCGCGCGGCCGGGAATGATCCCGCCCTGACCGTCCGGCAGATCGAAACAGTCGGAGGCGTCGGCGACCAACACCATCTTCCACCCGAGATTGGCGCCGGTGCGGATGGTGGTCGAGACGCACATGTCGGTCGAGATGCCGAACGCCACCACCGTCTCGGCGCCAAGCCGGCGCAGCCTCAGGTCCAGGTCGGTGCCGATGAAGGCGGAATTGACGCTTTTCGAGACGACCGGCTCACCGGCAAGAGGCTCGAAGCCGGGGCGGAAGTCGTTGCCGGGCTGGCCGGGCGTGAAGGGAGAGCCCGGCTGCACCGAATCGTGGCGGACATGGATGACCGGCCTGCCCGAGGCGCGCCAGTCGGCGATGAGGGCGAGCGCATTGGCTTCGAAATCCGGGTTCCATCTTTTGGGCCAGCGCGGATCGTCGAAGCCTCGCTGAATGTCGATGGGCAGCAGCACAGCCCGGCCGAGGTCGAGTGTCATGAGCGGTCTCCTTTCGACGCCATCCTTGCCGACCCTTTCTGCCGCTTTCATTAGGCAATAAGACGGAAGCGCCGGCAGAATGCCGGTCGGGGAAGGCGGGAAGATGGACGATAAGGACAGGCTGCTGCTCACTCTCCTCAAGCGCGATGCCCGGCGTCCGATCGTCGCCCTTGCGCGCGACCTCGGCCTGTCGCGGACCGCCACGCAGGAGCGTCTGGCCAAGTTGCAGGCGTCCGGCGCCATCGCCGGCTTCACCCTGGTCGAGGGCAGCGCCGTCGGAGCGCGCGAGAGTGCCTGGCTGATGCTGCGCCTCGAACCCGGCCGGCGCTGCGCCGACATCGTGCCGAAGCTGAAGCGCATTCCCGCCATCGCCACCATCCATTCGGTCGGCGGCGCCGTCGATCTGATTCTCCGAGTTGACGGCGACAATGTCGCCGCCATAGAGGACGCGCGCGCCGCAATCGCCGCGGTTCCCGGCGTGGGCGAAGTCTCAACGCACATCGTCCTGGAACGTCATCTCGGCTGAGGAAAAGATGAAGATCGAAATGCTCATCGACCGCGAAGCGGCCGAGCGGAGCGGCGCCGACGCCGTCACCCGCCTTACCGAGGCGGCCACTCGCGCCACCTTCTATCGCGACAACCTCACCGAAGCGCAGATCGCTTCCAACCGCCGCATCGTCGCCATCAGCGCGCCGACCTGCCTGGCCGCGGCATCGAACGCGCATCAGCATTTCGTCGCCGCCTTCGTCGATGGCGCCTTCGCCGGCTATGTGATCGCCACCGTTCATGCGCCGGACAATCGCGAGCTCGACTGGATGATGGTGCATCCCGATTTCCACGGCACGCCCGTTTCGGCCGCGCTGATGGAGGCTGGGATCGATTGGCTAGGGGCGAAGCGGCCCCTCTGGCTCAATGTCATCCGCCACAACGAGCGGGCCATCCGCTTCTATCGCAAGTTCGGATTCGAAGTGGACGCCGACGCGGTGACGGACCATGTCATACCCCATGCGATCATGAGGCGGGCGCCGCGCTGAGCGGTGCCGGCCGGCACCGCCATTCAACTGTCACATTCCGGCATTCGTCGAGTCCCGGAAGCGCCCGCGGCCTGACACGGCGTTCCTCCATCAAGCCCCCGCAGTCATGCACGAACAGGGGCTTTCTAATGGACAGTTCAAACCTTTTCCCGGTCGGCTATTCGGACGGAGACGTCGACACCAACCGCTCCGGCAATCCGACCTTCGCCAGCATCGTCGGCGAACGCTATTCGCGGCGCCAGACCCTGTTCGGGGGCGTCGCGGCGCTGACCATGGCGACCGTTTCGACTGGGCTGCTGGCCGCTTGCGACGACGGCAACGGCAACAGCGACGTCACCGTCGATGCCGGCGAGGACGCGCAGACCAGCGCCGGACGAGTGGTCGTCCTGAGCGGCACGACCGACGGCGATCCGGATTCGGCGGAATGGGAGCAGGTTTCCGGCCCGAAAGTGACGCTGACCAACGCCGATTCGGCCACCGCCAGCTTCATCGCGCCGAGCGTGGAGGAATCGACGCCGCTGGTCTTCCGCTTCAGCGCCGCTGACGCGCGAGGCCGCGAGGTCTCGGACGAAAGCACCGTCACGGTCACTCCCGCGCGCCTCGGTTTCGACGCGGTATCGAAGAGCCTTGAGGACAAGGTGATCGTCCCGGCCGGCTATAGCGTCACCGTCCTTTACCGGCTGGGCGATCCCATCAAGGGCGGTGTTCCGGCCTATGCCAATAATGGCGGCGACAGCGGCTTCGACGACCGTGCCGGCGACCATCACGACGCGCTTTTCTATTACGGTCTCTCCGCGAGCGGGGACCGGGACGATGCGAACAGCAATCGCGGGCTCCTGGTCATGAACCATGAGAACATCACTCAGGATTTCCTGCATCCGAACGGCCCGACCCCGGCGCCCCGTCCGGAATCGGAGGCGCTGAAGGAGATGGAGGCCCATGGCGTCAGCGTCGTCGAGGTGACCCGCGACGCCGCCGGCGGCTGGAGCTATGTCCAGGGCTCGGCGCTCAACCGCCGCGTCACCCCGCTCACCGAAACCGAGCTCAGGGGGCCGGCCGCCGGCAGCGATCAGATGCGCACGCGCTTCTCGCCCGACGGCACGCGCGGCCGCGGCACGATCAACAATTGCGCCAACGGCTACACGCCCTGGGGCACGAACCTCACCTGCGAGGAGAATTGGGCCTTCTACTTCCGGCGCGACGAGGGCGACGATGCAGCCCGGACTCCGGCGGAAGCGACCGCGCTCGGCCGCTACGGCGTCAGGGCGGGGAACGGCGGCAATTTCGCCTGGACGACCGTCCAGCCCGCCGACCGGAGCAGCACCGCCTATTCCCGCTGGAACGCCACGGCCGATCCGGAGGCGGCCGATGCGACCGGGGATTTTCGCAACGAGCCCAACCAGTTCGGCTGGGTCGTCGAGATCGATCCCTACGATCCCTCGAAAGCGCCCCGGAAGCGCACCGCGCTCGGCCGCCTCGGCCATGAAGGCTGCTGGCCGGGCCTGTTCAGCGACGGCGCCCGCCCGGCCTTCTACATGGGCGACGACGGCCGCGGCGAATATATCTACAAGTTCGTCTCGGCGGCGGCCTGGTCGGCGGGGGATGCCCGGGCGGACGACCGGCTCGCCATCGGCGACAAATATCTCGACCGGGGGACGCTCTATGTGGCGCGGTTCAACGCCGACGGCACGGGCGATTGGCTTCCGTTGATCTTCGGCCGGGGACCGCTCACGCCGGGCAATGCGTCCTATCCCTTCCGGGATCAGGCGGACGTGCTCATCCACGCCCGTCTCGCCGCCGACGCCCTCGGCGCCACGCGGATGGACCGGCCGGAATGGAGCGCGACCAACCCGGTCACCGGCGAAATCTACTTCACCCTCACGAACAACAGCGCGTCGGGGCGTCCGCTGAACGGCACGGACGCCGCCAATCCACGCCACTATAATGATCCGACAACCGACGGCGAGGACCAGCGGGGCAATCCCAACGGCCACATCCTGCGTCTCAAGGAAGCGAACGACAGCGGGGAGGCGACGCGCTTCGCCTGGGACGTCTACGCCTTCGGCGCGGGGGCCGATCTCGACTCCGGCAACGTCAACCTTTCGGCGCTGGACGCCAGCAACGACTTCTCCAGCCCGGACGGCCTCTGGTTCTCGCGCGCGACCAACGCCGCGGGAAAGGTCAATCCGCTGCTGTGGATCCAGACCGACGACGGCGCCTATACCGACGTCTCCAACTGCATGATGCTGGCCGCCCAGCCGGGCAGGCTAGGCGATGGCGGGCCGGTCACCATCACCAATGTCGGCGCCGACGGGGCCATGGCCGCGCAGTCGACGATCGTCGGCGCGGCGCCCGGGACCAATCTGCGCCGCTTCCTGGTCGGGCCGAAAGGCTGTGAGATCACCGGCATCGATTCGACGCCCGACGGCCGCGCGCTGTTCGTCAACATCCAGCATCCGGGCGACGACGGAAACGGCCACTGGCCGGCCACCCAGACCGACAGCGGTGCCACCTCTCGCCCGCGCTCGGCGACGATCGTCATTACCAAGGACGACGACGGAGTCGTCGGCCTGTAGCTATGCTCCGCCTCCACTTTCGTCCGCGTCCGAATCCTGCTTAGATCGGCGCCCGGCGGAAGTGGAGGCGAGACGATGACGACCCGAGTAGCACGATGCGCCTGCGGCGCCCTGAGCGCGACCTGCACCGGAGAGCCGGTTCGCCGCTCGGTCTGCCATTGCCTGGATTGCCAGCGGCGGACCGGCGCTCCCTTCGCCTTCAACGCGACGTTCCGCGAGGATCAGGTTCGTATCGACGGGGAGAGCGCCGTCTTCACCCGCACCTCCGAGGAAGGTTTTTGGGGGCGGTTTCATTTCTGCCCGCGGTGCGGCTCCAACGTCCATTATGAGATCGAGCGGCGGCCAGGCATGGTGAGCATTCCGGTTGGCGCCTTCGCCGATCCGTCCTTTCCCGAGCCGACGGTGTCAGTCTACGACGAGCGGCGGCATCCGTGGCTGCGGATCGAGACCGATCCGCCGATCCGGCAGGAATAGGGCGTTCAGCCTCCGAGGCCCTGGGCGAGGAAGCTCGGCACCGGGCCATTCCAGCCCTCGTCGGCCGGTTCCGGTTCCTTGTCGCGCCGGGCCGTGTCGCGAGCTTCGGACTCGCGCTTCGGCTTGCGCTCTTCGGGCCGACCCCTGGGCTCGGCCGCTTTCTTGGCGCGCGGCTTGCGGGCGGGCTTATCTTCGGCCGGTTCGGTCGCCTCGGCCGGTTCACGCGCGCCCTCAATCGGGGGAATGGGCGCGCCGATCAGCTTCTCGATCGAGGCGATCGCGTCGCCATCTTCCTTGGTGGCGAGGGTGATGGCCACCCCAGTCTTGCCGGCGCGGCCGGTGCGGCCGATGCGGTGGACATAATCGTCGGGCTGCCACGGCACGTCGAAGTTGAAGACGTGGCTGACGTCCTTGATGTCGAGCCCGCGCGCGGCGACGTCGGACGCGACGAGGATGTTGATCTCGCCCGCCTTGAACCGGTCGAGCTCCTTGATCCGCTCCGCCTGCTCCATGTCGCCGTGGATTGGTCCGGCGGCGAAGCGCCGGCGCTTGAGGCTGGTGGTGAGCTCGCGCACCATCGACTTGCGATTGCAGAAGATGATCGCGGTCTTGACGTCCTCGCCGCGGAGCAGCTCGACCAGCGCCTCCTTCTTCCTGCGGGGATCGACGCGCACCAGCCGCTGGTCGATCGAGGCATTGGCCGTGGCCGGGCGGGCGACCTCGATGGTCTTCGGGTGGGTGAGGAACTTGTCGGCCAGCTTCTTGATCGGCGCCGGCATGGTCGCCGAGAAGAGCAGGGTCTGCCGCTTGGCGGGCAGCTTGGTGCAGATATCCTCGATGTCGGGAATGAAACCCATGTCGAGCATGCGGTCCGCCTCGTCGATGACGAGGAGGTCGCAGCCGGTCAAAAGGATGTTGCCGCGCTGGAACAGGTCCATGAGCCGCCCCGGCGTCGCGATCAGCACGTCGACGCCCTTTTCCAGCGCTTTCACCTGGTCGCCCATGGAGACCCCACCGATCAGGAGCGCCATCGAAAGCTTGTGGTGCTTGCCGTACTTTTCGAAATTCTCGGCGACCTGGGCGGCGAGCTCGCGGGTCGGCTCCAGGATCAGCGAGCGCGGCATGCGCGCGCGGCTGCGGCCCTGGGCCAGGATGTCGATCATCGGCAGGACGAAGCTCGCCGTCTTGCCCGTGCCGGTCTGAGCGATGCCGATGATGTCTTTCCCCATCAGCACGGACGGGATGGCGCCGCGCTGGATCGGAGTCGGCTCGTCATAGCCCGCTTCGCTGACGGCGCGTAGCAATTCGTCTGAAAGGCCGAGATCGGCGAAAGTCATGCGGGTTCCGGAAATGGCGCTTAGTTGGAAGCTGCGTAGGGTGCGGCTTGTGCGAAGCGGCGGGCAAATGTCAAGCGAACGTCAGTCCCGCGGCGCCGGACGGAGTCGCTTGAAGCTCTCGATCTCGCACTGGCCGCCCATGCGCGACCGGATCACGTCACGGTCGGCGCAGATCCGACCGTCGGGATGGGGGTTGATGTAAAAGCCGTAATAATAGTCCAGCGCCGGGCAGGCGTTTTCAAGCTTCGCCCGGACCCGGCTGCTGTCGCGCAACAGCAGGTCGACGCTGCTCTGGCCGAGCAGCGCGGCGCCGGCGATGGACTTGGCGGACACGCAGTCGGGACCGCGGCTTTCATGCCACTCCACGTCGGGCGGATCCGGGGCTTCGTCTCGGACGCGCACGGGGACGCGGACGATGATCTGCCGGCGGATGGACAGCTGGGCAAAGCGAATCGGTTCCTGCGCGCCGGCGGCATGGCCGCCGGCCACGTGCAGCAGCAGCAGCGCCGCGGTGCCGAGGTCGATCACTGCAGGGGCTCCATTGCTGCCGGCCATCCCCTCCTGCGCTTGAACATGCGATTAATTCTGCTCGCCCCCCCAAAGCTCCTTCACTATCGTGGCGGACCGTCATGTCCAATCCTCCCTCGCAATCGCTGCTGACAGAATTGAAGGATCGACTGGGGCTGAAGGGCTTTACCGCCGATCCTTCCGACCTCGCCCCTTGGCTGCAGGATTGGCGCGGCCGCTATCAGGGCGCGGCCGCCGCCATGCTCTCGCCGGCCACGACACAGCAAGTGTCCGACATCGTCCGCCTCTGCGCGGCCGAGGGCGTCCCGCTTGTCCCGCAGGGCGGCAATACGTCGATGGCGGGCGGCGCGACGCCGAGCGAGGCCGGCGATGCCCTGCTTCTTTCGACCCGGCGGATGAACCGGCTGAGGTCCATCTCCGCCGAGGCCAATGTGGCGGTCGCCGAAGCCGGCGTCATACTCGCGGACCTGCACGAGGCGGCGGCGGCGGTCGGGCGCCGTTTTCCCTTGTCGCTCGGCGCCAAGGGCTCGGCCACTATCGGAGGGCTTGTTTCGACGAATGCCGGCGGCACGCAGGTGCTGCGCTTCGGCACTATGCGCGCGCTCGTCGAGGGCATAGAGGCGGTGTTGCCGGACGGCTCGATCTTCGACAGCCTCGCGCCGCTCAAGAAGGACAATCGGGGCTACGACCTTCGCCAGCTGCTGATCGGCGCCGAAGGAACACTCGGAATCGTCACCGCCGCCAGCCTGAAGCTGGTGCCGGCGGTGGGCTCGCGTTCCGTCGCCTGGTGCGGGCTGGAATCGCCCGACAAGGCGCTGGCGCTGCTCCGCCTGCTCGACAATGCGGTGGGCGATGCCGTCGAAAGCTTCGAGCTGGTGCCGCGGCAGGCCCTCGATCTGGTCCTCCGCCATGTTGCCGGAACGCGTGCTCCGCTGGGAGGCAGCCATGGCTGGCATGTGCTGATCGAAGCGGTGGCACCGATGGTCGCTCCAAGTCCCGAGAAGGAGCTCGGACGGGCGCTCGGCGCGGCGCTGGAGATCGGCGTGATCGAGGATGCGATTATCGCTCAAAACGAAGCCCAGGCGGAGGCCCTGTGGCGCATTCGCGACAGCATCTCGGAAGCGGAGAAGAAGGACGGCCCGGCCGCCAAGCACGACGTTTCGGTCGAGGTTTCGGCCATGCCCGCCTTCATGATCGAGGCAACGGCGGCGGTGGAGCAACGCTTTCCCGGTACCCGGGTCATCGCCTTCGGGCACCTCGGTGACGGCAACGTCCATTTCAACGTGCGTGCGCCTGAAGGCGCCGACCAGGCCTGGGCTGTCGGCGAGGGTTCGGCGGTCACGGCGTTCGTCCACGATCTGGTCACCGCCGCCGGCGGCTCGATCTCCGCCGAGCATGGCATTGGCCAGATGCGCCTGGCCGAGCTCGCGCGGCTCGGAGACCCGACCCGGCTCGCCGCCATGCGCGCGATCAAGAAGGCGCTTGATCCCAAGGGCATAATGAATCCCGGAAAGCTCGTCCCGCCCATTGCGCGGGCTCAAGCAAGCCTTGCGCAATCGCCCCATCGCCAATAGACGGTGGCGGACACTGGCGGCCTGAAGCGGCTGCTTTCATCATCTCTCTCGGAGACCCGCTATGGCGAGCGCCGCGCCGACGAACCAATTGCCGCTCTTCTACAAGCAGCTCGAGCCGCTTTCGAGCAACCTGCATGCGACATTCAAGACCCACACCGCCGACAGCGCGCCGTTCCTCGCCAACGCGCACGCCATCCCGATCACCGTCGACGAGTTCGTGGCCTGCCAGCGCTATTATCCGATCGTCTTCTCCACGGGCGAGAATCCGGTGCCCCTGGCGCTGATGGGATTGAACGAAGGGGTTAATGTGTTCGTCGACGAGCAGGGCAAGCTGCTCAACGATGTCTATGTGCCGGCCTATATCCGCCGCTACCCGTTCATGCTGGCCCGCACTCGCCCGGATTCGGACGAGCTGTCGCTCTGCTTCGACGGCGAGAGCGGTCTCGTCCGCGAAGCCGAGGAGGGCAACGCGCTGTTCGAGGACGGCAAGCCGACCGCGACGACCAATGCGATCCTCAAATTCTGCGAGGATTTCGAGACCTCGGCGCATCGCACCAATGCCTTCGTCGCCGACATCAAGAAGGAAGGCCTGCTGATCGACGGCGAGGTTTCGATCTCGTCGAGCACCGGCCAAGCGACGCCCTTCATCTACCGGGGCTTCCAAATGGTCTCGGAGGAGAAGGTCCGCGACCTGCGCGGCGACGAGCTGCGCCGGATGAATCAGAGCGGGCTGCTGCCCCTCGTCATGGCCCATCTTTTCTCGCTGCCTCTCCTGCGCGAAATCTTCGCGCGGCAGGTTCAGCAGGGCAAGGGCCCGCAGGTCCCCGAAGGCACACTCGCGCCTGCACCGGCGAACGCCTGATCCTTTCAGGCGGATCGCGGGGCGTTCGCCACCGCATCAGAGCGTCCGTTCGTCGCGCGGCGACGGACGCTCTTGAAAGCTGCTAACCCCTTCCTATCTCTGGAAAGATGCGTCGCGGTATCCCCCCTTTGCCGCGGCGTGTTAGCGCCCAATCTGGGCGTTCCTCCCTGAACCTTGGCCACCTCGCCTCCCCCGGCGAGGTGGCTTTTTTATTCGGCAGCGATGCTTTGCGGCGCCTCTTGCGCCCGCGCCGAAAGCGCGGCGGCGACGGCCGCGATCATCCGCGCCGTCCGCTCGAAACCGGGGCCTGGGGAGCGTAGATCGGCCCCCAAATAGGTCGACCGGTCGATTTCCAGCTGCAGAGCATGGATGCCCCGGTCCGGCCGGCCATGACGGGCAGTGATGTATCCGCCCGCATAAGGGGCGTTGCGGACCGCGCTGAACCCTTCCGCTTCGGCCGCGGCGATCGCCGCCTCGAGCAAATCGAGCGCGATGCTGGCGCCGTGTCGGTCGCCGAACACCAGCTCGGCACTGCCTCTCGTGCGGTCCCGCGGCGGCATCGAATGGCAATCGAGCAGGATGGCGACGCCGAAGCGGTCGCGGGCATCCTCCAGAAGCTGCGCGAGCGCCTCATGATAGGGGCGGTGCACCGTGTCGATGCGCCGCGTCAGCTCGGCTCCGGTCATGCGCCCCAGCCAGATCGCGCCCGCCCCGCTGATCCGCGACGGGACAAGGCCAAGGCCGCCCCGCGTCCGTGCGGTGGCGAGAAGGGCACGCGGCGGCGGCGACACCATCGCGGCGTCCACTTCCCGTTCGTCGCGATTGAGGTCGATCTCGGCGCGCGGTACCTGCGCGACCAGCGCCGTCGAACCCTCGGCCACCGCCCGCCAGATCAGGCGGTCGACCAGCCGGTCCTCGAGCGTCTCCAATCTGTCGACGGGAAGGCGGGAGGCGCGGATTAGGTCCGGGGAATAGGCCCGCCCGGCATGGGGCACCGAAAGCACCACCGGTGAGGCAAGGATGCCGGGGCCGACGCGCAGGAACGGTGGCTCGTTGGGGGACTCGGCCATGACAACCGCTCATGGTAGCAGTGTCCCGGCGCGGCGCAATCGCCGAACGTCGGCAGGATAGACCCTCGCGATGGCTGGAAAATCTTAAGGCCTTCGGGCATAATCGAAAGATGCGGCGGCAATGGCGCGCGCCGCCAGCGAGCTGCGGAACACGGATGATCAGGATTCTTCTGGCCGAAGACGACGAGTCGATGCGCCTCTATCTGGCGCGGGCGCTCGAGAAGGTCGGCTATGAGGTCAAGGCGGTCGACCGTGGCACTGCCGCGCTGCCGCTGCTGGAGGCGGAAAGCTTCGACCTGCTTCTCACCGACATCGTCATGCCCGAGATGGACGGCATCGAGCTCGCCCAGCGCGCCGCGATCATCGCCCCCGACATGCGTGTCATGTTCATCACCGGCTTCGCCGCCGTGGCCCTGAAGGCCGGCAGCACGGCGCCGACGGCCAAGGTCCTCTCCAAGCCCTTCCACCTCAAGGATCTCGTCGCCGAGGTGGACCGCCTGTTCCAGACAGAAGACCAGCACGGGCGGCTGTAGCGTCTCGCCTCCGTTCGACGCCATTCCATAGACAGTTCAACCGCAGCCCGCCTTCGCGCGGCCCGCGCACGCATTCAGTCCAGGCCCAGGAGCCACCGGTCGAGGGCGACCGCCTGGATCCTGGCCCCGGGCAGCGTCCGGTTGAGGTTCGGGCGGTGGAGCATGATCCAATTGAGGCAGCTCAGCCGGCTGTCAAAAGGGCTGAACTCGTCACGGCTGACCCGTAGGGATTTGGTATCCACCATGAAGCGCGCGCCTCTCCGGCAGCCCGGGGCACCCGCCCAGTTGGGGGCAGGGGAAACGACCGCCGGCACCCAGTAGGTCCGGGTCGGATCCAGTCGATCGACTTCGCACCGGCGCATCGGTCATTCCTCTCCCGCGACGCGATCGGGCGTCGCGGCGCCGAAGCGGCGCGACGGGCGCATATTAGCTCATGGCGGGTTGCCGCGCCATCGGAGCCAGGTCGAAGCGGTCGGCGTTCATGACCTTGCACCAGGCCTTGATGAAGTCGTCCACGAACGTCTCCTCCGCGTCTTCGGCCGCATAGACTTCCGAAAGCGCCCTCAGCTGCGAATTGGAGCCGAAGACGAGATCGGTGCGCGTCGCCGTCCATTTCGGCTCGTCCGTCCGCCGGCAGGTGCCGACGAAGACCTCGTCGCCGCTCTCGTCCACATTCTTCCAGGCCGTTCCCATATCGAGCAGGTTCACGAAGAAGTCCCGGGTGAGCTGGCCCGGCCGGTCGGTGAGGACGCCATGCTCTGAGCCGCCATGATTGGCGCCGAGAACCCTGAGGCCGCCGACGAGCACGGTCATCTCCGGCGCGCTGAGGCCGAGAAGCTGGGCACGATCCACTATCAGTTCCTCGGTCGGGACGGTGAACCGGACCTGGAGATAGTTGCGGAAGCCGTCCACCTTCGGTTCCAGTGGCTTGAAACTCTCTGCATCGGTCTGCTCGGCCGTGGCATCCGTGCGTCCCGGTGCGAAAGGCACCTCGACGTCGCGCCCCGCTGCCCGGGCGGCCTTTTCGATCGCCGCCGAGCCGCCGAGCACGATGAGGTCGGCGAGGCTCACCATCTTGCCGCCATCGGCCGATCGGTCGAAGTCCGCCTTGATGCCTTCCAAGACGCCGATAACGCGGGCGAGCTGCTCGGGCTGGTTGACGTCCCAGTCCTTCTGCGGGGCGAGACGGATGCGCGCGCCGTTGGCGCCGCCTCTCTTGTCCGAGCCGCGGAAGGTCGCGGCCGAGGCCCAGGCCGTCTGCACCAGTTCGGAAACCGTCAGGCCCGAGTCCAATATCCTCCGCTTGAGCTCGGCGATGTCCGCTTGCTCGACGAGCGGGTGATCGACGGGCGGGACCGGGTCCTGCCAGATGAGGTCCTCGTCCGGCACTTCCGGGCCGAGGTAGCGGACCTTCGGCCCCATGTCGCGGTGGGTGAGCTTGAACCAGGCGCGGGCGAAGGCATCGGCGAACGCTTCCGGGTTGTCGCGGAAGCGCTCCGCGATCTTCCGGTATTCCGGGTCCATCTTGAACGCCATGTCGGCGGTCGTCATCATCGTCGGCACGCGCCGGTCTGGGCTGTGCGCCCCCGGCGCCAAGTCATCCGGGGCGGCGTCCCTGGGCTGCCATTGCCAGGCGCCGGCCGGGCTCTTCACCAACTCATAGTCATAATCGAGGAGCATGTGGAAAAAGCTCATGTCCCAGCGGGTGGGCGTGGGCGTCCAGGCACCTTCGAGGCCGCTGGTGATCGTGTCGTCGGCCATGCCGCAGCCGTGGGTGCAGGTCCAGCCGAGGCCCTGCTGGGCGATGTCGGCCCCCTCCGGTTCGGCGCCGACCTTGTTGGCGTCACCCGCACCGTGGCACTTGCCGAAGGTGTGGCCGCCGGCCGTCAGGGCGAGCGTCTCCTCGTCGTTCATAGCCATCCGAGCGAAGGTCTCGCGGATGTCGCGGGCCGACTGCAGCGGATCGGGATTGCCGCCCGGCCCCTCCGGGTTGACGTAGATGAGGCCCATCTGGATCGCGGCGAGCGGCTCCTCCAGCGCCATCTGCTTTTCCGGCTGGATGCGGGTCTCGTTACCTTCATGGCCGACCCAATATTCCTCGGTGCCCCAATAGATGTCCTTCAGCGGTTCCCAGACGTCCTCGCGGCCGCCGCCGAAGCCGAAGATCGGCCCGCCCATCGATTCGATGGCGACGTTGCCGGCCATGATCATCAGATCGGCCCAGCTCAGTTTCCGCCCATATTTCTGCTTGATCGGCCAAAGCAGGCGGCGCGCCTTGTCGAGATTGGCATTGTCCGGCCAACTGTTGAGCGGGGCGAACCTTTGCCCGCCGGAGGAGGCGCCGCCGCGGCCGTCGCCGATGCGGTAGGTGCCGGCGCTGTGCCAGGCCATGCGGATGAAGAAGGGGCCGTAATGGCCATAGTCCGCCGGCCACCAGGGCTGGCTCTCGGTCATAAGCGCCTGGAGGTCGCGCTTGACCGCATCATAGTCGAGCGACTTGAATGCCTCGGCATAGTTGAAGGCTTCGCCCATCGGGTTCGGCGAGCCGGCGCCGTTCTGATGGAGGATATCCAGCGAAAGCTGGTTTGGCCACCAGTCGCGATTGGTTCGTCCCAGCAGGGACCTCAATGCGATCGGTTCCTTCGACGGATCGCTTATCGGGCTGCTCGTCTTTGCATCCATTTCCTGATCCTCTCCTCGTCGATGTTTTTGAGGAAAAATTAAGCCTCCCGCGGCGGCGACGGAAACGAGTTAAGTTCGTCAGGGAGAACTGGAAAATCGATCAGCCGCCGCGTCCTGATCTTCGCCTGCCGCACCCGATAGACGGGCAGCGGGAGCCGGCCGGCCAATCCCTGGTCCGGCGCGTGCAAACAGACTTATGGACAACGCATCAAGCGGGCTTGCACCGCGGCGAAGGCGTCGCTACATGCCGCCCGCAGTGGGCGTGTAGCTCAGTGGTAGAGCACTGTGTTGACATCGCAGGGGTCGCAAGTTCAATCCTTGCCACGCCCACCATTCAAAGCCCCAGAAATCTTCGGATTTCAGGGGCTTTTGTTTTGCCGGACGTGGCGGCTTTCCGCAAAGTCCGGTGAAATCCGGTGAAGCAGTTTTCGCGGATCCGAACGGACACGGAACAGCTAGTCTCAATCGATTGCCGAAACCCCAGCGAGCCGGAGGAACCGGTGTCTCCGGGGAAAATGGCGCGCCGCTCGCTATCTAAATCATGGACAAGCTCCCGCCCCGGCAGGGAGCGGGCGTCACCCTTGCCGGACAGGGCTTGATCGGCGCTTCTCCTTATGCGCCCGAAAGCCGTCCAGCACCTCGCGCATGCGCTCGATCGCCTCGCGCCGGGCGCGCTTGTCCTCGATGGCCTGCAACTCGCGTTTCAGGTTGACTGCGAAGCGGGCATAGTCGTTCTGCCAGTCGTCACTGAGCGCTTCATGCAGGTCGACCCGGCCGGTTTGCGTTCGCTTCGCCGCCTCTCCGGCGGGCAGCGCATAGCGTTCCCCAATCTCGGGTGCCACGATCCTGGCGGGCGAGCCTCGCGACTGCAGCTCCCGCCGCAGGGTCTCTATCGCCTGGCTTTCGCCATGGGTGAGGAAGATCGTTCCCGCAATGGGTTCCCGGGCGGCAAGCCAGGCCAATATGTCGTCGCGATCCCCATGGGCGGAGTAGCTGTCGATCCGGCGCACCTGCGCCCGTACTGCGACATCGTGGCCGGAAATCCGGACTCGGCTGGCACCGTCGAGAATGGCGCGGCCGAGCGTCCCCGCGGCCTGGAAGCCGACGAAAAGCACTGTGGATTCACGGCGTGGAAGATTGTGGCGCAGATGATGGCGGATGCGCCCCGCCTCACACATTCCGGACGCGGCCATGATGATCGCGCCGGACAGGCTGTTGAGCCGCATCGAGTGGGCGGCGTCCTCGACATAATGAAAGCCGGGGCGGCGGAAGACCTCGCCGGATCCCAGATCCTCCAGCTCCTTCTGGTGCTTGGCGAAAACTTCGGTCGCGCGAATGGCCAGCGGCGAGTCGATGAAGACTTGGCTATGCTTGAGGCGACCGCTGTTGATGAGGGTCGCGATGTCGAGCAGCAGCTCCTGCGTTCGCTCGAGCGCGAAGACCGGAATGACCAGGTTGCCGCCTCGCGTCAGGGCCGCCTTGATCTCCGACTCAAGGATGGAGCGGCGCTCCTCGATGCTGACCTCGTCGCGAAACGGTCGCCATAGGTGCTCTCGCACACGACATGGTCAATTCCCGAGGGGCCCTCCGGGTCCGGGTGGAAGGCCTTGTGCTCGGGGCCGATGTCTCCGGAGAAGAACAGACGCGTGCCCGCGACCTCCAGCTCGACCGAGGCGGAGCCGAGGATGTGGCCGGCATTCCACAGGCGGGCCTTGAGGGCTGGCGCCGGCTCGAACGATGTGTCGAGCGGAGCACTCCGGCACTGGCGCCAGGCGGCGAGAGCGTCCGCTTCCGTATAGATCGGTTCGACCGGCTCTTCGTCCGCCCGATCGGCGCGTCGGTTCCGGCGCTCCGCCTCGCTTTCCTGGATCCTGCCCGCATCGGGTAGCATGTGTCCCAAAAGATCCTTGGTGGGGCCCGTGCACCAAATAGGCCCCCGGTAGCCGTCCCGGACAAGCTTCGGCAGCAGGCCGGAATGATCGATATGAGCGTGGGTCAGGATGACGGCGTCTAGGGAGCGCGCATCGAACGGGAACGGTTCACGATTGAGTGTCTCGAGCGTTCGCGATCCCTGGAAAAGCCCGCAGTCGATGAGAAGGCGGCGTTGGCCGGAAATCACCTCCATGCACGAGCCGGTGACAGTACGCGCGGCGCCATGGAAGGCGAGGGTCGGCAGGTGATCCACAATGCTCCTCCGGTCTCTCGACATGCCAGCCGCTTCTTCTGTCTGCATCCGTAGCTTTCCCGAGTGGTGGGAGAACAGGGCCGATGCTAGCCGCCCCTGATCGGGAGGAATAGGAAACAATGAAGATGCGTCCCCTTCTCGCAATATCGCTTTTGGCGGTGACCGTTGCGCCAGGCTGGGCAGGAGCCGCTGCGGCAGAGCCTGGACGAAGCTCCGGAGCCATCATGGCAACGGTGGAAAGGCTGAAGCCGGGAGAGTTCCTGTGGCTCCCCCAAGTCGCTCCCGAGGGGCCCGTCCTCGTAATGGTAAGCCTCGCGACCCAGAGAGCCGTCGTTTACCGCAACGGCGTTCCCATCGGCGTGTCCACCATTTCCAGCGGGAAGGATGGGCACGAGACACCGACGGGCATATTCACCATCCTCCAGCGCAAGGTGGACCATAAGTCCAACCTCTATAACGATGCGCCAATGCCCTACATGCAGCGGCTTACCTGGGACGGCATCGCCCTTCATGCCGGAACCCTGCCGGGATACCCCGCGTCACATGGATGCATTCGTCTCCCGCTGGAGTTCGCCAAGCGGCTGTACGGCGTGACGAAGCTCGGGCTCACCGTCGTGGTGACCGATGAGCCCTCATTGCCGCGGGTGACTCCCACTCCGGATATCCTGGCGAGTGACGAAGGCGCGCTCCGGAAGGCGGCGGCCGGGCAAATCGTCTGGGAGCCAGAGGCTTCGCCGTCGGGACCGGTCTCGATTATCGTCAGCGCCGCCGATCGTCTGGTGATCGTCCTGCGCAACGGCAAGGAGATCGGCTCTGCGCCTGTCGAAATACGTGCCGCCATTCGAGGCACCTCCGCTTACAGCCTACAGCAGCCTGGAGCGGCCGACGCTCGTTGGCTGCGCCTCGCCTTGCCCGGCGCGCCTGCCGCGCCGGACGGGGAGCGGCTGCCAGGCAAAATCGTGGTCGACGAGGGTTTCAAGCAGGCGGTGCTGTCAGTGGTGCGCCCTGGCACGACCGTCGTCGTGACGGCCGACTCGCTTCACCGTGGCGAAGGCATCGAACTGGAGCTGGCGGAGCCGCACTCCTGAGACGCTGCGTGGAAGTGAGGGCGCCTCGAGGCGGGCGAGGCCTCCCTATAGCGCATCCTTCGGCACCAGCATGACGTCGCACGACAGCGATTCCAGCAGCACCTTGGCGTTGTTGCCGATGGTCGCCGCGACAAATCCGCTTTTGCCATGAGCGCCGATCACCGCGAGATCCGCTTCCACCGATCGAGCAAGGCCGCTGATCACCGGTGCCGTCTCGCCATAATCCAGGTGGAAGTCGATGCGGTCGCGCACATCCGCCGGCACGTGCAGAAAGTGCAAGAAATCGTCCAGCTCCTCGGCGATCCTGGCCTGGAGCGCCGGTGCCTGGGCTTCTCTTCCCAGCACGGGCTCGAAGGGAACATGATAGGCATGGGCCAGGTTCAAGGCCGCCTCAGGGAAGAACTGGACAGCCAGCTCGAGGGCCGTGGCAGAGCCGTTCGAGAAATCCGTTGCGATGAGGAGGCTACGGTAGTCGGACCGGGGCTTCTCCTTGACGACGAGCACCGGCACATGGCTGCGGCGCACCAGCCTGTCGACAGTCGTGCCCAGGATGAAGTCGCCAAGCTCGTCGTAACGGGCGACGCCTGTTACGATCAGGCCAGCCTCCACCTCCTCGGCGACCTTGGCTATTGTCGCTGCGACCCGCCCGCGCGTGATCCTGGTTTCAACATTTACCCCTGAGCCGTCGGCTTGGGTGCGCAGCTTGTTCGTGATCCGGGCTTCCTCGACTTCTCGCTCCTCGTCGGTGAGATCCGTGTGGGGAGGCTCGAGGACGTGTAGGAGGACGAGTTTCGATCGCCAGTGGCGGGCTAGGCCCAGCGCCCTTTCGAGGGGACGGTCGCAGCGACCGCTGAAGTCGGTCGCGAAGAGAATGGGATTGGGAAAACCAGTCATGCCTTTCTTGATCCAACCTAGCTGCCGGCTTGCACGATGCGTGGGAGCGGGGGCGTCCTGACGCACGCCGCGGTCCCGCACGATCATGCCATCATGGCCCGGGAGTGCATAGCGTTGCTCGCACTCCCTCGCGCGGAGCCGCGCCCGAGCCTTCACCCGCATTTCGAATAGCCGCAGTCGAGGCAATTGTTGCAGCCTTCGACCTTGATCAGCGACGCCGCGCCGCATTGCGGGCAAGGCTGGGTGCCGATCGCCATCGCCTGCGGCCGCGCCTCGGGCATCAGCGAGGGCTCCGAGTCCAGCCCGGCCATGTGGCGTTCGATGATCCCGCCGATCGCCGCTAGCAGCGACGGCACGTAACGCCCCTGCATCCAGGCGCCGCCGCGCGGATCGAACACCGCCTTCAGCTCCTCGGGCACGAAGGAGACGTCGCCGCCGCGCCGGAATACCGCCGATATCATTCGGGTGAGACCGAGCGTCCAGGCATAATGCTCCATATTCTTGGAGTTGACGAAGACCTCGAACGGTCGTCGCTGACCGCCGTCGATCGCATCATTGATGGTGACGTAGACGGCGTGCGCACTGTCCGGCCATTTGAGTTTGTAGGTCGTGCCGTGCAGCACCTCCTCGCGAGGCTGGAGCACGATCTCGCTGCGGACGGGAAGGGGCTTTTCCGGTGCGGTACTCAGCACCGATCCCGTCACGGGGTTCGGGCGGTAGGTGGTGAGACCCTTGCAGCCCAGATGATAGCCCTCGACATAGACATCGGCGAAGGCTTCGAAGCTGATGTCCTCCGGGCAGTTGACGGTCTTGGAGATGGAGCTGTCGACCAGCGCCTGCGCCGCCGCCTGCATGGTGAGATGGTCGGACGGCGTCAGAGTCTGGGCGCTGACGAAGAGATCCGCGGGCGGCGCTTCGTCGCCCCGCAGGCGACGCCAGACCTGCATCGCATAATCCTCGACCGCTTCCTCGCGGGTCGAGCCGTCGGGCTGGCGGATTCGCCGCGTATAGGAATAGGCGAAGACCGGCTCGACGCCCGATGAGACGTTGCCGGCAATGAGCGACGTCGTCCCGGTCGGCGCGATCGAGGTGAGGCAGCCGTTGCGAAGGCCATGCTCGGCGATCAGCTCGCGCGTCTCCTCGTCGAGGTCGACAAGGTTGGGCTGATCGAGAATCGCAGAGTCGTAGAGAGGGAAAGGCCCTTTTTCCGCGGCCAATTCTGCCGAGGCGCGATAGGCCTCGCAGCGAATGATCTCGAGCCAGCGCCGGGTGAGCGCGACGGCCTGGCCGGTGCCGTAGGCGACGCCGCAAAAGAGGAGTGCATCGGCGAGCCCGGTGATGCCGAGGCCGAGACGTCGCTTCGCCTTCGCTTCCGCCTCCTGCTGGTGAAGCGGATAGCCCGAGATATCGATGACGTTGTCGAGCATCCGAATGGCGGTGCGGGTGAGGGTGCCGAGCAGCTCCTCGTCCAGCACGGCATGGTCCCCGAAGGGATCGTTGACCAGCCGCGCGAGGTTGATCGAGCCCAAGAGGCAGGCGCCGTACGGCGGCAGCATCTGTTCGCCGCACGGATTGCTGGCGCTGATCGTCTCGCAATAACCGAGATTGTTCATTCGGTTGACGCGATCGACGAAGATCACGCCCGGCTCGGCCGTGTCGTAGGTCGAGCGCATCAGCTTGTCCCACAGCCCTCTCGCGCGGACGCTCCGGCGGGTCCCGCCTTCGAAGACTAGCGGCCAGTCGCCGTCGGCGGCGAGGGTTTTCATGAAATCGTCGGTGACGAGGACCGACAGGTTGAAGTTACGGAAGCGGGCGGGATCGCGCTTGGCCTCGATGAAGGCCTCGATGTCGGGATGGTCGATGCGCAGGCATCCCATCATGGCCCCGCGCCGTTGACCGGCCGACTGAACGGTGCGGCACATTGCGTCCCAGCAGTCCATAAAGGTAAGCGGCCCTGAAGCATCCGCGCCGACTCCCTTCACTAGACTTCCAGAAGGCCGGATGGTCGAGAAATCCATGCCGACGCCGCCGCCCTGCTGCATGGTGAGAGCGGCTTCGCTGAGGTGGGCGAATATCCCCTCGAGGCTGTCGGGGATCGTCCCCATCACGAAGCAGTTGAACAGCGTCACCTTGCGGTCGGTCCCGGCCCCGGCGAGGATGCGGCCGGCGGGGATGAAGCGGAAATCCGAAAGGGCGTCGGCGAAGCGCTCCCGCCACAAGGCGCGGACCTCGGGCGCCTCTGCCTCCGCCACGGCGGCGGCGACTCTCGCGATCGTCGCGGCATAATCTTCGTCGCCGGTGCCGTCGTTTGTCCTGAACCGGTATTTCGCCGCCCAGATTTCCTCCGCCAGCGCATTTTCGAAGCCCATGAGCCTGCCTCCCCTAAACTAGATGTTGTAGGAAGCTTGGGTATTCGGCCACGAAGGGTGGGGATTTGATCTGCCTCAAATCTACCATCGACTTGGCCGGATTGATCCAGCGCAAGGGTGTCGCCGCGAGGCTGCCCTAACAGATTCCCATCCGGGCGGCGGTTCCCGCCCAAGTTGGATGGAGACTTCGAAATGCGTATTCCCAGCCTTCTCGTCGGCGCAGTGGCCGCGGTCGCGATGGCAAGCCCCGCCATGGCGGCCGATCACGTCGTCAAGATGCTCAACAAGGGCAAGGCCGGCATGATGGTGTTCGAGCCGGCGCTGGTGAAGGTCGCCCCCGGCGACACCGTCACCTTCGTGCCGACTGATAAGAGCCACAATGCCGAGAGCATTGCCGGCATGATCCCGGCGGGCGCGCAGCCCTTCAAGGGCAAGATGAACCAGCCGATCAAAGTCACCTTCAGCAAGCCCGGCGTCTATGGCTATAAATGCCTGCCGCACTACGGGATGGGGATGGTCGGGGTTGTGGTGGTCGGCGATGCCGGCAACCTCCCGGCCGCCCAGAAGGTGAGCCACCCCGGCAAGGCCAAGCAGGTCTTCACCGGCCTTCTCAACAAGACCAAGGTTCAGACCGCGGCCCGATAATCCTGGCTCCCGCCGTGGTCCAAGGGCGCCGACACTCCCAGGTCGGCGCCCTTTCTTATGTCAGCAGCTGGTCCGTGTCCCCCGGATGCGCCGTTTCGCGCCACCACGCTTGAGTGGCGCCGACCCGAAGTTCCAGAATGAGAGCTGGAGGAACTGGAACGGCCTTCCTCAAGGGAAACGGGCCGGACCGCTGAACGGCGGGCGCCAAGGTGCCGCGACCCCAGGGCAACATCGTGCATTCGCGAAGAGTGGTGTTCGGCAGGCGCTTTGTGGGCGGCAACCCCGGCAAGCGTTTCCGGTGGATATTGCGAACATCGCCGTCCCGGCATCGGGTACCTGCGCGTCGATCCGACCCTACGACTCGAGCGGCTCAGCCAAGCTGGGGTGGTCGAACGGACAAGGGCGGCGAGGATAGTCTCCTCGCCGCCCTTGTCTGCCGTTACGGGATCAATGCCCCATCTCTTCCCCGGAAGGATCGTCTTCCTGGTGGGACTTGAAGAGATCGGCGCGCTCGTCGCCATCGACGACCAGCAGCGCCTTCAGGCCCCGCTCCATGCGGGACAGCGCATGGTCGACCAGGACGAAGCGGCCGGGCACGTCCAGCTTGAACTCCGTCACCGCAGCGCCGCCGGGCGGGACGGTGATGGTCTGCACGTCCGTCATTGGCGCGGAGGTGATCGACGCCAAGGGGTAGGCGCGGTCGAATATCTCACCGATCACGTGAAAGCTCGACGTCTTGTTGGGACCGCCGACGCCGAAGAAGACGCGAACCGTCTCGCCCACCTTCGCCTGGAGCGGCTTCTTGATGAGCCCGTCGGCCGCTCCGTTGAAAACGTAATATTCAGGCTGCTCCGCAAGCAGCTTGTCGATGCTTTCGGTGAGCGCGCCTTCGCTGCCATGCGCCTCTTCGGTATAGATTTCGCCCTGCATGACGTAGAATTCGCGGTCGACGGCAGGGAGGCCCTCCTCGGGCTCGACCAGGATCATGCCGTACATGCCGTTGGCGATGTGCTGCGCCACCATCGGCGCCGCGCAATGATAGACATAGAGGCCGGGCGCGAGCGCCTTGAAGGTGAAGCCCTTGCTTTCCCCGGGCGCGGCCATGGTCGCGGCCGCGCCGCCGCCGGGACCGGTGACGGCGTGGAAGTCGACATTGTGCATGATCGCGCTGTCGTCGGCATTCTTCATCCGCACCTCGACGGTGTCGCCGACGCGCACGCGGACGAAGGGCCCCGGCACCTTCCCGTTGAAGGTCCAGTAGTGATAAGTGGAGCCGTCCGCGAGCTGGCCGGTGACTTCGACCGTCTCCAGGTCGACCTTGACGGTCTGGGGCCCGCGCCGAGTCAGCGGCCCGGGTAGATCGCTTGCCTCTCGAACGATGTCGGCTACGGCGGCGGGCGCGTGATCGTGGGCTTTGTCAGCCCATGCGGGGCCCGCTAACAGGGCGGCGCCGGCGAGGAACAGGGGTAAGCGTTTCATCGCAACATCTCTTTCCTACGTGAAGGATAACAGTGATTTAGAGCCGAGTTTTTCAACTGGAATTGAGCAGGATCAATTCGCGCCGGCTTAGCCTTCGGCCAGTGCCTCCAGCCGCGCCTTTTCGAGCAGCCGTACCGAATGGGTGCCGGTCAGCTGGATGAGGCGCGCCGCCTTGAGCGCGCTGAGCTCCCGGCTCACCGTCTCGATCCTGAGGCCTAGATAATCGGCGATGTCGGAACGGCTCATGGGAAGGTGCACCTCGTCGGCCAGGCCTCCGTCCATGCGGCATCGGCTGCCAAGCATCAGCAGGAACGACACGACCCGTTCGGTGGCGGTCTTGCGCCCAAGCAGCACCAGCTGCTGCCGCGTCGCGGCCAGCTCGTGGGCGACGAGGGCGTAAAGGCGCCGCTCCATCAGGGGATGCTCATCGAGATAGGTCTCGAATTTCGGCCGCGAAAAGCGGCATAGCTCCGAGGCGGTGATCGCCTCGGCGGTGAAGGCGTGCTCGTCCTCCATCGTGATCCCGAGGAAATTGCCGGGAAAGATGAAACCGGCGATCTGGCGTCGCCCGTCCGGCAACAGCTTCGACAGCCTTAGCGTCCCGGAGGTGAGGGTGTAGACGCTGTCGGCCGGATCTCCCTCGAAGAAGATGGTGGCGCCGGCGTCATAGCGGACCGTCGCTCCCGTCTGCTTATACGCCCGCAGCTCCTCGTTATCGAGAATGCCGCACAGGGATATCTCACGCACGGTGCAGCCGAAACAGGGGTGCCCCGTGTCGAGGTCGGGTTTCAGGTCCAGGGTTGCGGTGGCCATGGCTCGCTCTTGCTTGTGAGGCAGATCAAGGATCGATCCGCCGTTTACGTCCACAAGAGCGACTACAGCTTTTCAAATGTGCGGACGATGCAGGAATATACCTTAGCGGAACATACCGTAGTTGACATCGAAGAGGACGGGCTCGGGCCGGTCTATCCACTGGTGCGGGCGGCGATGCCGGACGTGTCGCTGGAGCAGTGGCTTGCCTATGGAAGCGGCCTAGGCGGCTCCGGCGGCGTGCTCGGCCTCAGCGGGCCGGATGGATCCCTCTTCGGCTTCGCCACCTATGAGGTGAGGATCGCTCTGAAGCATGGCCGAATACTCCATGTCGATCATTTCGTCATTTTCGAGTTGAGCGGCGCCGGGGCGGCGCGGCGCGCTCTACAGAATGCTTTGGAGGCGCTGGCACGCGCACGCGGGTGCGGATCGATCGAGCTGCGGACGAGCCGTCGAGCCTATGTCGATAATGGAAGGGCAGGGGTCTGGACCGGCCTCGGTTACGCGCTGGACGGCGCCTTCTTCGTGAAGACTCTTGCCGCCGCCGTAGCCCTCGACAAAGGGCGACCTGCCGGCAAGCGAGGAGCGGGCACCTCCGTAAAAGCCCGGAGTGGCGCCGTTCCGGCAATTGCGGTCTAGCGGAGGGCATGTTTGCACTTGAGACCGCCTCACCCGACTACGACCGCATCTTCGCGCAGGCCATCGATCGGCTGCATGCCGAGGGCCGGTATCGCGTATTCATCGACATATTGCGCAACCGCGGCTCCTTTCCGGACGCGCGCTGCTTTGCCGGGCATAACGGGCCGAAGCCGATCACGGTGTGGTGCTCGAACGACTATCTGGCCATGGGCCAGCATCCTTCTGTGATCGCGGCGATGGAGGAGGCGCTGCACGATGTCGGCGCCGGCGCCGGCGGCACCCGCAACATCTCGGGCAACACCCATTATCATGTCGAGCTGGAGGCCGAGCTTGCCGACCTGCACGGCAAGGAAGCCGGGCTCATCTTCACCTCGGGCTACATCTCGAACGAGGCGACGCTGTCGACCATCGGCAAGCTGCTCCCCGGCTGCGTCATCTTCTCCGACGAACTCAACCACGCCTCGATGATCGCCGGCATCCGCAACTCGGGCTGCGAGAAGCGGGTGTTCCGCCACAACGACGTCGCTCACCTAGAGGAACTGCTCGCCGCCACGCCGGCGGAGCTGCCCAAGCTCATCGCGTTCGAGAGCGTCTATTCGATGGACGGCGACATCGGCCCGATCGAGGCGATCTGCGACCTCGCCGACAAATACAACGCCATCACCTATCTCGACGAGGTCCACGCCGTCGGCATGTACGGCGCGCGGGGCGGCGGCATCTCGGAGCGCGACGGCCTCGCCCACCGCCTCACCATCATCGAGGGCACCTTGGGCAAGGCGTTCGGCGTGATGGGCGGCTATATCACGGCCGACAAGAACATCGTCGACGTGGTCAGGAGCTATGCGCCCGGCTTCATCTTCACCACCTCGCTGTCGCCGGTGCTGGTCGCGGGCGCGCTCGCCAGCGTCAAGCACTTGAAGCAGTCCTCGGCGGAGCGCGAGGGCCAGCAGGCCGCCGCCGCCAGGCTCAAGGCGATCTTCGCCGAGGCGCACCTGCCGGTGATGAACTCGACCACCCACATCGTGCCGCTGATGGTCGGCGATCCCGTCAAGGCCAAGCGGATCAGCGACATCCTGCTCGCCGAATATGGCGTCTACGTCCAGCCGATCAATTTCCCCACCGTCCCGCGCGGCACCGAGCGCCTGAGGTTCACGCCCGGCCCGGCCCACACCGAAGCGATGATGAGCGACCTCGCCAGCGCGCTGGTCGAAATCTGGGACCGGATCGAATTGAAACTGGCGGCCTGACCCGACATGATTGCTGGGCATGGTTGAATTCTTCCTGGCCCTGGCGCTGTTCCTACTCAGCCACTCCATTCCCGCGCGCCCCGAGATCCGCGGCCGCCTCACTGGAGCATTTGGCGAACGGACCTATGTCATCTTGTATTCCCTGCTCTCGCTGGGGCTGCTCGCCTGGCTGATCAGCGCGGCGACGCGCTCGCCCTACGTTCCGGTCTGGAATCTCGCCATCGGGCAATATTATGTGCCCGTCATCCTGATGCTGCCGACCTTCATGCTGTTCGCCGGCGGCGCCGTCTCCCCGAACCCGTTTTCGATCAGCTTCAGCCGCCGCCCCTACGATCCCGCGAGACCCGGGATCGTCGCCGTCACGCGCCACCCGATCTTGGGGGGCTTCGCGCTGTGGGCCTTCGCCCATGTCGTCCCCAACGGCGACCTGGTCTCGCTGATCATGTTCGGGGGGTTCGGGCTGTTCGCCCTCGCTGCGATGCCGCTCACCGACCGCCGCAAACGACGGCAGCTCGGCGCCGACTGGGAAAGGCTGGCAGCGGGCACGTCGATCCTGCCATTTGCCGGGGATGCGCCCTGGCGCTGGCCGCGCGGCACTCTCGCGGCGACGCTGATCGGGGGCGCCGGGCTCTACCTGCTCCTGCTCTGGCTCCACCCATGGCTGTTCGGGCCGGATCCCCGTATCGTCTTTTCGTAAGCGGCCCCGCCGGCGCCACCTAGCAACTACAAGAGGGGTGAACATGGCACTGAAGCACGCAAATCCGGGAGAAGTCGTCGACCTCCGCCCGCTCGGGTCCGGGCTCAAGGACGCCAAGACATCCGCCCTCGTCAAATCCGACCGTTTCGAGGCCGTGCGGCTGATCGTTCCTGCGGGAACGACGATCCCACCGCACAAAGTGGAAGGGTTCCTTACCTTGCACTGCCTCGAGGGCCGCGTCGTCCTCGGCATCGGGAAGGACATCGAGCTACAAGCCGGGGACTGGATCTACCTCGAGCGAGGTGCCGCCCATTCGGTGAGAGGGCTGGAGGATTCGTCCTTGCTCCTGACGATCCTGTTCGATGGTCGCCAGCATCGTTGACGGCAGCGGTTCAGGGCTGCCCGTCCCTTCGCGGGCCGATCAGTTTCGGTCCGTAAGCGAGCACGAAGACCAGGAACGCGCCGCCCCACAAAGTCCCCGCCAATTCGATGACGCGCATATAATCGAAGGGGATAAGCGGCGAACCGACCCTCACCGCTGCGCCGAACGTCACGAGCGAGTAGATCAGTACGGTCCAGCGATCCGCCGTCAACGGATAGCCGGTGTGGCCGCGGGTGGCGCGGGTCATCACCGCCAGCGTCATCGACGCCATCGCGCCTGCGGCGAGCGCATGGAGCGCTGAGGTTGCCGGCACGGCGGGCGAAAGGATGCTGGCGCCAAGCAGCAGCAGGCCGATCGGCAGCCAAGCGTAGGCGATGTGGAGGATTAACACGAGCGGATCGCGCGCGGCGCTCAGGCCCGACCAGCGGCTCAGCCGAACCGCCTGGAGCAATCCGGCCCCGAGTAGCAGGATGGCGACCAGACGTGCGTCGGGCGCGAAGGTCCAGCCGCCAAGGGCGAGGGCGGTGAGGGCAAGGGAGCCGATATCGAACCGGCTCGGCTGGGCCGGAAGTCCGTGCTTGCGTCCCTGCTTCATCAGCCAGTTGCGGGTGAAGGCGGGGATGATCCGCCCGCCGATCAGGCCGATCAGCATCAGCACGAGAGCGAAACCGGCGCGCCAGCCTGCGCCCGTCGTTGATGCGAGCCCCAGTGTCTCGGTATGGTCGAGCGCGCTTGCCGCCGCGAACAGCAGGATGACGATGACGATCGGCACGTTGCGGTTCTTGGCGGCGACGATCTCCCGCCCCGCCACCGCCGCAAGGACGAGGAGGAAGCCGACGTCGAGGGCGAGGGCGATCGAGGACCCGATCGTTGCAGAAAAGAGAATGGCGAACCGCGCCGCCAGCCACAGGACGGCCAAGGCGGCCAGCGGGGCACCGGCGAGCGGCGGCCGCCCGGTCCAGTTGGGTATGGCGGTGAGCAGGAACCCGGCGATGACGGCGCCGAGATAGCCGAACAGCATCTCGTGCCGATGCCAGGCGAGGGGATCGAAGGCGGTCGGGAGGGTGACGGCGCCCGACAGCGCGCAGACCCAGAGCGCGACCACGACCAGCGCCCAGACCGCGCCGCCCAGGAAGAAGGGCCGAAACCCGCCCCGCAGCAGCGGCGGCAGGCCCATCAGCCGGTCGTGGCGGCTTCGTTCGACCTTCATGTCCATGGCGACCTCTTACAATGTGCGTCTGATAACAAACAGGGAAGCGCCCGGCCTCCTGATGGAGACCGGGCGCTCCTCTTACTCGGCCGGGACCAGCGCCGGCTCGGCGTCGATGGTTGCGCGGCGCTTGCCGGCGAGGAGCCTCAGCATGAACAGCGCCAGCGTCAGGACGCCAATGCTGAACACGATGTCCCCCGGCACTCGCAGCCACACCAGGGTCTCCATGACCGTCGAGTGGATGATCTCCGGCGAACGGGCATACCAGAAGCTGGTCGTGATGCTGTGCCAGGCCTGGTAGAGGCCGGCCGGCACCAGGCTCATGAACACCATCATCGCGAGACCTCCGTTCAGGGCCCAGAAGGTCGGCTTCAGGAGCCGGTCCGACCAGACACCGTCGCGGAAGGCGGTGCGCAGGCAGAACAGCATCAGGCCGATGCCGAGCATGCCATAGACCCCGAACAGCGCCGCATGGGCGTGGCTCGGCGTCATGTTGAGCCCTTGGATGTAGTAGAGCGAGATCGGTGGATTGATGGCGAAGCCGAGCACGCCGGCGCCGACCAGGTTCCAGAACGCGACCGCGACGAAGAACAGGATCGGCCATTTGTAGGTGTCGACCCACGGGGCGGCCCTGGTCATGCGGTAATTGTGGAACGCCTCCACGCCGAGCAGCGACAACGGCACCACCTCCAGCGCCGAGAACATGGCGCCCCAGGCGATGATCGGGGTCGTCGTGCCCGAGAAATAGAGGTGGTGGAGCGTGCCGAGGATGCCGCCCGTCAGGAACACCGCGGTCGAGAAGACGACCGCCGTGTTCGCCGCGCGGGCACGGACCAGGCCGAGCCCGGCGAAGATGAGCGCGATCACCGCCGTCGCGAAGACCTCGAAGAAGCCCTCGACCCAGAGATGGACCACCCACCAGCGGAAATATTCGATCATGGAGAGCGGGCTGTGCCGGCCCCAGGTGAGCGCGGCGCCGAAGAATAGGCCGATGCAGACCGTGGATACGAACACCATCCCGATCAGTCCGCGCGAGTCGCTCTTCGTCTTGAGCGCCGGCCAAAGCGCGCGCCCGACGAGCGTCAGCCAGATCATCAGCCCGACGAACAGCAGGATCGCCCAGAAGCGGCCGAGATCGACGAACTCATAGCCCATATGACCGAACCAGAAGTTGGCGCCATGGCCGAGCTTCTGCTGGATCGCCATCCATTCGCCGGCGAACGAGCCGACGACGACCACCAGCAGAGCGCCGAACAGCAGGTTGACGCCGAGCTTCTGATATTTGGGCTCATGCCCCGACAGCATCGGCGCGACGTAAAGGCCGGTCGCAAGCCAGGCGACCGCGATCCAGAAGATGCCGAGCTGCGTATGCCAGGTGCGGGTCAGCGCGTAAGGAATGAGCTCGGAGATGTTGTAGCCGTAGAATTCCTGGCCCTCGACCGCATAGTGGGCGGTGATGGCACCGAGCAGCACCTGGGCGAGAAACAGGCCCATGACGGTGACGAAATATTTTGTCGTCGCCTTCATCGAAGGCGTCGGCTTCATCGACAGCAGCGGATCGCGCGCCGGTGCGGCGGCATGCTCCTCTTCGCCCCGCCGCGCCTGATACCAGAGCAGCCAGCCGATGCCGGCGATAAGGAAAAGGACGCTGGCGATCGACCAGATGCCGAGCGCGGCCGACGGCGTGTTGCCGACGAGTGGCTCGTGCGGCCAGTTGTTGGTGTAGGTGATGGTGTCGCCCGGCCGTTCGGTGACGCTCGTCCAGGCGGTCCAGAAGAAGAAGGCGCCGAGCTGCTCGCGCTGCCGGGCCTGCGTGATCGACTTTTCGGGAATAGCATATTGGACGCGCAGTTCCTTCAGCGCGGGGTCGCTGCTGAACAGCGTGGCATAATGGTCGGCCACCGCCGCTATCGCCTCCGCGCGCGCCTCCGACACGGTGATCGTGCCGGTCGCCTCGTCATAGCTGTTGGTACGCAGCTCGCGCTTCAGCCGCTCCTTGAGGCCAGCTTGCGCCTCCGCGTCGAGCGAGGCGAAATCCTTCACCCCCTCGGCGCGTGCCCATATGTCGAGCAGGGCGATGGCCTCGCGATGAAGCCAGTCGGCCCCCCAATCCGGCGCGACGTAGCCGCCATGGCCCCAGACCGAGCCGAGCTGCATGCCGCCTAATGTCTGCCAGACTTCGCGCCCGGTCTGGATGTCCGCGCGCGTGTAGAGCGTCTCGCCGCTGGCCGTCGCCACCATTTCGGGGACAGGCGGCGCCTTGACGTAGATTTCACGGCCGATGAGGCCGAGCACGGCGAAGGAAAGAACGAAGATCCCCCCCAGCCAGAGCCACAATTTCTTTGAATATTCCATTTTGGCCCCCCTTTGGGCTGGTTATTTCACGGGTGGATAAGGAGTTTGGGAGCAACTCGGGATTCAGGAGTTCCCCCTACGTAACTTGCCGGAGGCTCAGGGGTGTGATCGCTCCGGTTGGGTCCTCGCTGGCCGCGACCCTGCTAGGGCGCCGCAGATGAGGATGGCCGATCCTGCAGGTAGGGCGATTTCGCTCCTGCGGAGGATGGGAGGGCGCGCTGATCCAGCTGCTCCTCGCCCTGATAGGCGGACCCTGGACTTGTACGTGTCGCAGCCAGTGAACGAAGGCCAGCGCCGTCAGGCCACCGCCTGAGCCAGCGCCTCACTGCCCGTCGCCGACCGAAGGCGCGCCATGTGAAGCGCGGAAAGCCGGAGATGTGCGGCTGAAACGGCTCGGCGGTCGCTCCGATAGGCGAGGTCGAGTTCCTCGCGTGCCCGTCGAACATGGTAGTCGTGGCTGGTTTCCATGGCTGTGCCCTCATCCTTGATAAGGATCGCTCTGCCGGGGCAGATCGCGCATGGCATTGATCTGGCTCAAAGCGTGGGCGATGGGTCGGGACGAAGCTGCCCAAGCAGGTGAGGCGATGAGGATCCTTTTCTTCGGACGATTGGGTGAACAGCTCGGGAGCGAGCTCGAAATCGATTCGCCAGGGGAGAGCTGGACCATCGCCGAGCTCCGGGAGAGTCTGTGCTCGCGAAGCGAGCTGTTTCGGGAGGCGCTGGGACGTCCCGGCGTTCGGGCCTGCGTGGATCAAGTCATCGTTCCCGACGACGTTCAGCTGAGACCCGGTCAGGAGGTCGCCTTCATTCCTCCTCTGTCGGGCGGTTGAGATGGAAGCGCGCCTAAAGCCTAGCCGGCTTCGGCCGGAGCGAGAATTGGAGGCGTTCATACGGCGCCTGTCGGGTGATGGAGCGGTGGTCAGCTTCGTCGGCATTGCACGACCGACGGGCCGGGATGGGGAGCCCGTGATCGGGCTTCACCTGGATCATTATCCCGGCATGACGGAAGCATCGCTCGCCGAGATCGCGGCCGATGCCCTGAAACGCTTCGAGGTCAGCGACGTCGCGGTGGTCCACCGCTGCGGGCATGTATCGCCCGGCGATCCGATCGTGTTCGCCGCGGCCGCCGCACCGCATCGCCGCTCCGCCTTCCTCGCCGCCGACTATCTGATGGACAGGCTGAAGACCGACGCCGTGTTCTGGAAGCGGGAGGACGGGGTTGACGGCTCGCGCTGGATAGAGCCAACCGAGGGAGATCACACCGATCGCGACCGCTGGAGAGAGCCGAGTGCCGGGGATCGATGAGAACCTGACCTTCTACCCGCTGAATATCGCGGTGCTGACCGTTTCGGACACGAGGGACGAGGCAAGCGACCGCTCCGGCGCGCTGTTGGCCGAGCGACTGACCGCGGCCGGGCACAAGCTTGCCGCCAGGGCGATCGTCACCGACGAGGTCGAGGCGATACGAATCCAGGTGCAGGCCTGGGTGCAAGATCCCGCGGTGGACGTGGTCCTGACGACCGGCGGCACCGGCTTTGCGCCGCGCGATGTGACGCCTGAAGCGGTGAAGCCCTTGTTCCGCCGCGAGATGGACGGCTTTTCCGTCGTCTTCCATCAGGCGAGCCTCGACACGGTCGGCGTCTCGACGCTTCAGTCGCGGGCCTTCGCGGGCCAGGCGGACGACACGTTCGTTTTCTGCCTGCCGGGATCGACCGGCGCCTGCCGCGACGGCTGGGACCTTGTGCTCGCGCTGGAACTGGACAGCCGCTACCGGCCATGCTCGCTGGCCGGGCAGATACCGCGCCTCCGGGACGTCTGCGCATGAGCCGGCTCAGCCATCTCGACGAGAGCGGCCGCGCGCGCATGGTCGACGTGACCGACAAGCCGACCACCGCGCGGCGGGCTGCGGCCGAGGGGCGGTTACGCTGTCGAGCCGAAACGCTCGCGCTGGTGAAGGAAGGCCGCGCGCCGAAGGGATCCGTCGTGCAGACGGCGGAGTTGGCGGGCGTGATGGCGGCAAAGCGCACCGGCGATCTCATTCCGCTCTGCCACCCGCTCGCGCTGACCGGCATCGACGTGACGATCGCTCCAAACGACGCGTTGCCCGGCTTTGAGGTGCGCGCGGAGGTACGGACCAGCGGGCCTACAGGAGTCGAGATGGAGGCGCTGACGGCGGTGAGCGTCGCCTGCCTCACCCTATTCGATATGCTGAAGGCTGTGGATCGGGAGATGGCGATCGAGGGGATACGCGTCACCGCCAAGTCCGGAGGGCGGTCGGGAGACTGGGGCGCCGGCGGCGGGGCTTCATGATCGATTTTGACGAGGCGTTCGCCCTGGTTGTGCGGGCGGCGCGGCCGCTGGGAACCGAGACGATCGCGCTGGCGGATGCGCGGGGCCGCCTCCTCGCCGCTCCCGTTGTCGCGATGATGGATGCGCCGCCCGCCGACGTGTCGGCGATGGACGGCTACGCGGTGCGCGAGAGAGACCTGAAGGCGGGCGGATCGCTTCGGCTGGTCGGGAGCTCCTGGCCTGGCTCCGGATTTGGCGGCGCGATCGGCACCGGCGAGTGCGCCCGGATCTTCACCGGAGCGCCCTTGCCCGCGGGTGCGGACAGAGTGGTGATCCAGGAGATCGTGGACCGCGCGGACGATCAGGTCCGGGTGCGAGGGCCAGTCGGTTCAGGACGTCATGTGCGGCCGCGCGGCTCCGATTTCCGGACCGGCGACCGGCTGCTGGAGCCGGGGCTGCGGCTCGACCACCGCAGCCTTGTCGCCGCGGCGGGGGCCGACGTCGCAGAGGTGCAGGTATGGCGGCGGCCGCGCGTCGCCATCCTCGGTACCGGCGACGAGTTGGAAGAGCCCGGGCAAGCCCGTCATACGCCGGGACGCATCCCGGAAAGCGTCTCGCTCGGCGTCGCGGCGCTGGCCGAACAATGGGGTGCGGCCGTCATGGGCCGGCGCCGGCTGCGCGACGAGCCCGACGCGATGAAGGAGGCGGCGGAGACGGCACTCTCCGAGGCTGACCTCGTCGTGATGACCGGCGGCGCCTCGGTCGGCGAGAAGGATTTTGCCAAACCAGTGTTCGCCTCCCTGGGGATGGAGATCATCTTCTCCAAGGTTGCGATCAAGCCGGGGAAGCCGGTCTGGCTCGGCCGCGTCGGCGATCGCCTCGTGATGGGCCTGCCGGGCAATCCGACATCGGCACTGGTCACGGCCCGCCTGCTGCTGGTGCCGCTGGTCGCGGGTCTCGGCGGACGGGAGGACGAGAGCGCGCTGCATTGGCGGGCCGCGCCATTGACCGATGCACTGCCCGCCTGCGGCGACCGGGAAACCTTCGTCCGGGCGCGCTGGACGGGCGAGCGAGTGCAACCTCTCTCCAATCAGGATTCGGGAGCGCAGCGGGCGCTCGCCGAGGCGGACCTCCTGATCCGCCGCCGGCCCGGCACCGCCGCTCTGGTGGCCGGGGACATGGTCGACGTTATCGATTTCTGAGCAGCCGCTCCGCCGTGGCCAGGTCATCCAGGTTGTTGACGTTGAAGAAGGGGTCGAACGGCTCGCACGGCCAGTCGGCGGTCGTGAAGCCCACATGGGCGGCAAAGCCCTTGAGCGACGATCGCCCGGTCGTGCGATAGCTCGGTAGGGCGTCGATGACGTTGCTCCTCCACAGCGCGCAGGCAGGATGCAGCATCCCGCCGCTCGTCGCCAATACAGCACCGACGCCTCCGCCCAATTTGTCGCAGAGCCTGTGAGGAAGGTCGCGGGGCACGAACGGCGTGTCGCAGGGAATGGTGAGCGTCGCCTGGAGACCCTTCTGGCGTGCGAAGCGGAGCGCCGGCTGAAGGCCCGCCAGCGGCCCCGCGCCCTCTTCGTCGATGAGGGCGGTCACGTCGTCAGGAAGCGGGAACTGACCCGGCTCGCGAAGGGACACAGCCACGTCGCCGGTCCAGGTTCGTGCGAACGCGAGGGCGCGGTCGAGCAGCGTCTGTCCACCCATTAGGGCCAGGGGCTTGTTCCCGCCGATGCGACGGCCTTCGCCGCCCGCCAGGATGACGGCGGCCAACCTCATGTGAAGATCAGCTTCGCGCCGGCCACGGCCAGGACGAGCCCCAGCAGCTGAAGCAGCGCCGACTGCGGCAGCCGCCGAACGCCGAGCCAGACGCCGAGCAGCGCTCCGGCGGCGACGGCGGCGAGGAGCAGCGGCATCTCGGTGGGAACATGGCCGAGGCTCGCGACATTGCCGGCAAGCCCGGAGGCGGAGTTGGCAAGGATGAAGGCGGCGGCGACACCGGAGGTGGCGCGCGGCTTCTCCCAGCCGAGGAGCAGGATGAGCGGGCTGAGGAAAATGCCGCCACCCGTGCCGGTGAGGCCGGCGAGCAAGCCCAGCACCGCGCCCGCCGGCAGGCTGATCCAGAGCGGCGGCGCATGGACGGGCCGCTCGGCCATGGCTTTCGGTTTCCACAGCAGGCGCAAGGCGGCGCACCACAGGACGATGCCCACCAGGGGTCGGTAGATGTGCGGCGGAACATCGATCGTCCCGCCAATATAGGCCAAGGGCATGGCCGTTATCGCAAAGGCGAGGAACAGGCGCAGGTTGAACTGCCCGGCGCGGGCGTAGCGCACTGTGCCAAAGCCGGCGACGAGCAGATTGAGGGCGAGCGCCGTCGGCCGCATCGTCGCGACGGGCAGGGCGAACAGCGCCATGATCGCCAGATAGGCCGACGCCCCGCCATGCCCCACCGCGGAGTAGAGCGCGGCGGCGAGCGCCATCAGCAGGGCGATGGAGACGAGGGTGACGGAATCCATCCGTAGGTCAGGTCCGGCGGCGCCAGGGGCGGGTGAGCATCGGGCCGTAGCTCAGGGCGAACAGGGCGAAGGCAAGCGACCAGCAGGCGGAGGAGAGGCCCAGAAGCTCCAGATGGATCGGGATGAGGAAGGGCGCGAGCACCCGCATGACGGCGGCGGCATTGACCAGGGCATAGATGACGAGGGTGATCTCGTCGGCGCGGCGCTCGCGGCCGGTATGGCTGCGGCTAGTGCGGGTCATCATCGCCAGGGTCATCACCCCGATCGCTCCGGCGGTCAGCGCGTGAACGGCGGCGGTGACGGGAACATCGGCCGGCGCCAGGATCGAGGCGCCGAGCAGGACGAGGCCGAGCACGCACCAGAAATAGCCGAGGTGGAGAATGAGGACCATGCCGTCGCGCCCGGCGACCCATCCCCGCCATCGCAGCAGGCGAACGAAAAGGCCGGTCCCGGCTACGACCAGTGTTGCGCCCGTCAACGGGCTCGAAGGCAGGAGCAGCCATAGGAGGATCGCCGCGCCCGTCACGCCGACGGTCGCCTGATCGAAGCGGCCGGGGGGAGGGGGGACGGGCTTGATCTTCTGCTGCATCATCCAATTGCTGGTGAAGCTCGGCACCAGGCGCCCGCCCATCAGGGTGATGAGGAAGGTGACGAGGCCGAGCGCCATCCGCTCGGATGCCGGCCCGAGCTCCGGCACGATCGCGCGCGCATGGAAGCCGATGTCGGCGATCGCGATGAGGCTGATGACGATGCAGGGGCCGAGGCTGCGCCAGTTGCTGGCGGCGAGTTGCTCCCGCCACATGGCCAGCGCGAACAGGACGAGGAAGGCGGCGTCGATAACCGCGGCGGCGGGGCCGAGAGCGGAAATCGCCAGCATGGCCGCACGCCCGGCGATCCAAAGCGCGGCCAGCAGGACGACGGGCCGGCCCGCCACCGGATAATGTCCGGTCCAGTTCGCGCCGGCGACGATCATGTAGCCGACGATGACGGCGCCGGTGTAGCCGAACAGCATCTCGTGCACGTGCCAGTCGCGGGTGAAGATCGCGGCCATGTCCTCGCCCGCGCCGAACAGGGCCAGCATCCACAACGGCACCGCCAGCGCCGCCCAGACGGAGGCAAGAAGAAAGAAAGGGCGGAAGCCGAAGCTGAACAGGGCGGGGCCGCGATAGTCGCGAAGGATCTGGGCCGTCGTCTTCATCGATCGTGACTTGCCTCCAAGGAGCCGGAATAGCCGAGCCATGCCATCGTCGATAGGACGGCTGCGTGACATGGATCAATGTCGCCTCGCCTCTGTTATAGGAGGTGGGCTGTAGGTCGGGGCAGGAGCGGATGGACGGGCACTCCATGTCGGGCACGATACCGGGATTGGTCGATGGCTTCGGTCGCCGGATCACCTACGTCCGTCTATCGGTGACCGACCGCTGCGATCTTCGCTGCCGCTACTGCATGTCGGAACGAATGCAGTTCCTACCGAAGTCCGAGCTGATGACATTGGAGGAACTGGCCGAGCTTGCCGCTATCCTCGTCGATCGCGGCGTGCGGCGTATCCGCCTCACCGGCGGCGAGCCCCTGGTCCGCCGCAACATCCTGTGGCTCGTCGAGACGATCGGGCACCGCCTTGGTGACGGCCTCGACGAAATCACCATGACGACGAACGCTACCCAGCTCGCCCCGATTGCCCAGCGCCTCCGCGAATGCGGCGTTCGGCGAATCAACATCAGCCTCGACAGCCTGAACGAGGATCGATTTCGCGCCATTACCCGGCGCGGCGACCTGCGCCAGGTGCTCGGCGGGATCGCGGCCGCCCGCCGCGCCGGCCTCGCGGTCAAGATCAACATGGTCGCCCTCAAGGACATCAACGAGGATGAGATCGAGGCCATGGTCGCCTGGTGCGGCGAGCAGGGCTTCGGGCTTACCCTGATCGAGACCATGCCGCTCGGAGACGTCGAGGGGGACCGGACCGACCAGTATCTGCCGCTCGATGCGGTGAAGCGTCGGCTGCAGGAGCGCTATAGCCTCATCCCGTCTTTGCATCGCACGGGCGGGCCGGCGCGCTATTTCGACGTCGTCGAGACCGGCGGGCGGATCGGCTTCATCACGCCCATGACCAACAATTTCTGCGACGGCTGCAACCGCATCCGTATCACGGCGACCGGCACGATCTACGGGTGTCTGGGGCACGACCAGAGAGTGGAATTGAGGGATGCGATGCGGAGCGGGGCGCGCGACGCGGTGCACCGGGCGCTCGATGCCGTGATGGCCGCAAAGCCCCGCCGCCACGATTTCCGTATCGACGCCGCACGACCCGCGGTTGCCCGCCATATGAGCGTCACCGGCGGTTGAGCGGCCGGGTCAGAAAATGAAGTAAAGGGTGAGCGCCACGCAGATCGCCAGCACGACGAGCCAGACGATGGGCCATCCTTCTCCCTCATTCTCTTTCGCCGACGTCGTGTCGACGGGGGCAGGCGAAGAGCTTGTGTCATAGATTCTTTCGGTCGTGCTCTTCAGCGCCGGGTTGAGCGGCGCGTCTTCGGGCTTAGGCTGTCCGGAATCGCTCATGGGACGTTCCTTCACCAACGTGATCATGTGGAGAATGAGAATGGGCGTCGCAGCCGGATACGGTCAAGCGCCAGTGCACCATGGCGAGAAGACAAAGGGTGCCTGGATCGTCGCTGTCCCTGAGGCTCGATATGAGCGTTGCCCAGTCTTCCTCCGAAGCCAGACGCGAGAAATCGGCGACCGCCATTCGGGCATAGCCGCTTGGGGTCATGCCTAGAGCCGCGGCGGCCGCGGTGATCCGCGCTGCAAGCTCCGGGTCCGATGCCTTCAACCATGCCTGAAAAGACCCAGCCGAGTTGCGGGCTGCGGCAAGGATATCGCCGAGCATCGGCATCAGGCGCTTGCCCCTTCGATCAGCACCCCCTCGACTTGGCCGCGTCTTGCAAGTTCGGCCACGTAGCGGGCCGCTTCCACCGACCAGCTGCGTGCCTCGAGCATGTCGGCAATCTTGGCCTGTGCCACTTCGAAGGGGATGGTGCGTCCCGGGATGCGTCGCTGGAGGCGGAGCACATGCCATCCGAAGCGGGAACGCACCGGCTCCCGCCCCGTCTCGCCGTCCTGCAGCGCCTCCAGGCCCGCTTGAACGGCGGGAACGAGCTCACCGCGCCTGATCTGTCCCAGCGACCCGTCCTGCTGGGCCGACGCGCAGCCCGAGAAGGTTCGGGCGGCGGCGGCGAATTTGGTGGGATCGTCGCCGACATCAGCCGCGACGGCGCGCGCGCGCGCTTGTGCCGCAGCCCAGCCGCTGTCGTCCATTCCTTCGGGCTCGATCAGAATATGCGATGCCTCGAACAGGTCGGGAGTGCGGAAACGCTCGACCTTCGCCTCATAATATCGGCGGCACTCCTCTTCACCTGCTCGCGCGGGCTGGACCTCCTGTTCAAGCAGCTCTCTAATGAGCGCATCATCTTCCGCTTCTCTGCGGCCGGCGTCGTCAGCCTCGGGATCCGGATCGAGGCCGAGCCGACGGGCCTCCTGCAGGAGGAGCTCACGGACGGCGAGCGCCCGCGCCGCCTCAATCCATGCCGTCTCGGCGTCGGGAGCCGGGTGGTGCTGGATCTCCTCGGCGATGGCCTCTGGGGCAATTTCGACACCATTGACGATCACGTCGCCGAAGCTCGGCGGCGGCGGGATCCGCGGCTCCGGACCGCCGCCGCAGCCGCCCACTTCGCAGGCGCTTGGCATCACCGGCGCTGGGCGGCCCTGTTCCGGATCACCAAGATTGATGACGTCGAGCCGCCTCGTCATGCGCCTGCCTGCCCTTCCTCGGAATGTTGCCGCATCATGGTCGTCCCGCCGTAGCTCGGTGCTACACCGACTGGTCCCCGCGTGCGGGAATAATCCGGCTTTCCCGATCGCCGCGACCGGACGATCTGATAGCCGGGCCGCAGCAGGAACCAGATCGGCGCGCTCCAGATGTGCACCAGCCGCGTGAACGGCGTGATCAGGAACAAAGTCAGGCCTAGAATGATGTGGAGTTTGTAGACGAGCGCCACCTCCTTGATCGCTGTCGGTGCGTTCGGATCGAAGGTGAGCACGCCCTGCGCCCAACTCATGAAACGCAGCATCTCGCTGCCGTCGAGATGCTGGATGGTCCAATATGTGGTGAGGATGCCGAGTACGAGCTGGGACCAGATGAGGACGAGGACCGCAATGTCCCCGATCGACGAGCTTCGCCGGATGCGCGGGTCGAACAAACGCCTGTGGAGCAGCAGCGAGCAGCCGACGAAGGCTGCGACACCGGCGATGCCGCCCACCACCAGCGCCATGAGCTGCTTGACGTCATGGCCGATGCCGAGCCGGTCGATGACGGTGACGGGCGTCAGGAGGCCAACGAAGTGGCCGACGAGCAGGATCAGCACGCCCATGTGGAAGAGGTTGGAACCGATGACCATCTGCTTGCGGCGTAGGAACTGGCTCGACTGCGAGCGCCAGCTATATTGGTCGGCATCGAAGCGGAGAATGCTGCCGACCACCAGCACGGTGACGGCGAGATAGGGATACCAGCCGAACGCGAGCTGATTGATAAAGTCGTTCATCGTCTGCTCTCCCTGTTGATCGGCCGGTTGGCCGCCCTGATCTTGGCGACGAAACCGGTGGGCCCGCCCATTTCATGCACCGCGCCTGAGCTGAAGGAGACGGGCGCTTCCTCCCACTCCTCGTCGATCTTCGCTGGATCCTCCTCCGGCGCGCGCTCCTGCAGCTCGGCCAGCGCCTCGGCGTCGGGCCGCACCCCGACCAGCGCGACGAGGCCGTGGAAGATCGCCGCGTAAAGCGAACCCCTCTTGTCCAACCGCTCGGCAAGCGCGGCGAACACATGCGCCGGTTGCCCGACCATCTCTGAGGCCTCGGCAGGTGGCAGGCAGGAGGCGAACTCCAGGAATACGGGCACGAAGTCTGGCAGCTCGGTCGAATCCAAGAAGAACCCCGCCTCCAGATATTGCTGGCCGAGATCTATCATCGCCTGTCCGCGTTCACGGCTGTCGCCATGAACATGCTCGAACAGATGGAGCGACAGCGAACGCGAACGGTCGAACAGCTCGCTATAGTCGGACTGAACATCGAGCAGGTCCGCGGTCTCGAGCCGGTTCAGCAGCGGCTCCAGACGGCGGGTCTCAGCAGTCGGCAGCGAACGCTCGGCGGCGATCGCCTCCCGCACCGCCCGGATGTTCGCCTGGAGCTCGGCAGACGGGTAGCCGAGCAGGGCCGCCAAGGCACGTAGCGTGATCTTCATGTTGGGACGTCCGTCATATATTTGTGGCGGGGTGTGCGCTTGGCGCCGCCGAAAAGGTTGACCTTGCTGGCGCCGTTCGTCCCTTCGCGAAAGCCGAAGCCGGTGGCACCGCGCAGCACGTAGGCATCCTCCTCGAGCTCACGCCGAGCGGTCGGGATGACGTAGCGATCCTCATAGGCGGCCAGCGCCATGATCTTGTACATCTCCTCGATGCGGGCGCGGGTGAGGCCGACGCGCTCGGGGATCGACTCGTCGATCCGTCCTTCGACGCTCTTGGCGCGCATATAGGCGCGCATCGCCAGCATCCGCTCCAGCGCCGCGGCGATCGGCTCCTCGTCGCCGGCTGTCAGCAGATTGGCGAGGTAGCGCAGGGGTATGCGGAGGGATCGCACGTCCGGCATGCCGTCCTGGACCGACATCTTGCCGGCCTCGGCCGCCGACTGGATCGGCGACAGCGGCGGCACGTACCAGACCATCGGCAAGGTGCGATATTCCGGGTGGAGCGGGAAGGCGATCTTCCACTCCATCGCCATCTTGTAGACGGGCGAGCGGGTCGCCGCTTCGAGCCATTGTTCGGGAATGCCTTCGCGCCGAGCGGCTTCCTGAATAGAGACGTCGTTCGGATCGAGGAATAAGCCGAGTTGCGCCGGGTAGAGATCCTTCGGATTTTCGACCGAGGCGGCCGCCTCGATGCGGTCGGCGTCGTACAGCACGACTCCCAGGTAGCGGATACGGCCGACGCAGGTCTCGGAGCAGACGGTTGGCTGGCCCGTCTCGATGCGCGGATAGCAGAAGATGCACTTCTCCGACTTTCCCGTCGACCAATTGTAGTAGATCTTCTTGTACGGGCAGCCCGACACGCACATCCGCCAGCCGCGGCACTTCTCCTGGTCGATGAGGACGATCCCGTCCTCCGCCCTCTTGTAGATCGCGCCTGACGGACAGGAGGCGAGGCAGGAGGGGTTGAGGCAGTGCTCGCACAGCCTCGGCAGATACATCATGAAGGTCTTCTCGAACTGGCCGTAAATCTCCTTCTGGACGCCGTCGAAATTATAGTCGCAGGACCGCTTCTCGAACTCGCCGCCGAGCATGTCCTCCCAATTGCCGCTCCACTCGATCTTGTTGAGCAGTTCCCCCGTCACCAGCGAACGGGGCCGGGCAGTGGGCTGCGCCTGGAGCTCGGGCGCGGCCTGCAGCCACTCATATTCGAACGTATAGGGCTCGTAGAAATCGTCAATTTCCGGGAGGTGCGGGTTGGCGAAGATCTTGGAGAGGATCCGCCACTTGGCACCCTGGCGGGGAACGATCTTGCCGTTCTTCTTCCTTACCCAACCGCCCTTCCAACGCTCCTGGTTCTCCCAATCCTTGGGATAGCCGATGCCCGGTTTGGTTTCGACATTGTTGAACCAGACATATTCGACGCCTTCGCGGTTGGTCCAAACGTTCTTGCAGGTGATCGAGCAGGTGTGACAGCCGATGCACTTGTCGAGGTTCAGGACCATCGCGATCTGAGCACGAACCTTCATTCCGCCGCCTCCCGGGCGTTCGCGCCCCTTGTCCCCGTGCCCCAGTCCGCGGTGCCTCCGGCCACGTTCGCCGTGTCGTCCGCCGATTTGTCGAACCAGTTCACCTCGCTCATCTTTCTCACGATCACCCACTCGTCGCGGTTGGCGCCGACCGTGCCGTAATAGTTGAAGCCGTAGGCGAGCTGGACGTAGCCGCCGATCATGTGCGTCGGCTTCATGTTGATGCGCGTGACGCTGTTGTGGATGCCGCCGCGCTGTCCGGTGATCTCGGAGCCGACGGTGTTCACCAGCTTCTCCTGCGCGTGGTACATGATCGCCGAGCCCGGCCGGATGCGCTGCGAGACGATCGCCCGCGCTGTCAGGGCCCCATTGACGTTGAATGCCTCGATCCAGTCATTGTCGACGATGCCGGCGGCCTTGGCGTCGTCCTCGCTGATCCAGAACATCGGCCCGCCGCGGTTGAGGCTCAGCATGATGAGGTTCTCGGCATAGGTCGAGTGGATGCCCCACTTCTGGTGCGGCGTCAGGAAGTTCAGCATGATCTCCTGGTTGCCGTTGGGCAGCTTGCCGAGCACCTGCATCACGGTCTTGGTGTCGATCGGCGGTCGCCAGGTGACGAACCCCTCGCCGAACGCCCGCATCCAGTGATGATCCTGGTATAGCTGCTGCCGACCCGTCAGCGTCCGCCATGGGATCAGCTCGTGGACGTTGGTGTAGCCGGCATTGTAGCAGACATGCTCGCTTTCCAGCCCGGACCAGGTCGGCGAGGAGATGATCTTCCTCGGCTGTGCGGCGACGTCACGGAAACGGATCTTCTCCTCCTCCTTGCCCTCGGCGAGATGGCTATGGTCGCGCCCGGTCGCCTTCGACAGGGCGGCCCATGCCTTGACGGCGACCTCGCCGTTCGTCTCCGGCGCCAGCATCAGGATCGTCTCGCAGGCGTCGATATCGGTGTCGATCTTGGGCCGGCCGGCGGTCGGGCCCTCCAGCACGCGACCGTTCAGGTCGCCAAGCAGCTCGATCTCGCGCTTCGTGTCCCAGCCGATCCCCTTGCCGCCATTGCCGAGCTTCTCCAGCAGCGGCCCCATTGAGGTGAAACGGGCAAAGGTCTCCGGATAGTTGCGCTCGACCAGATGCACGTTCGGCATGGTCTTGCCCGGGATGGGGTCGCATTCGCCCTTGAGCCAGTCCTTGGGCTCGTAAGGCTGCGCCAGCTCGCCCGGAGTGTCGTGCAGGATCGGCTGGGTGACGAGGTCATGCTCGATCCCCAGCACCTCGGGAGCGACGTCGGAGAATTTCTTCGCGATGGCGCGGAAGATATTCCAGTCGCTCTTGGTCTCCCAGGCCGGGTCCACCGCTGCTGAGAGCGGGTGGATGAAGGGGTGCATGTCGGACGTGTTGAGATCGTGCTTCTCGTACCAGGTGGCGGTCGGCAGCACGACGTCGGCATAGATGCTGGTCGTCGACATGCGGAAATCGATGTTGACCATCAGGTCGAGCTTTCCGACCGGTGCCTCTTCGTGCCAGACGACGTCCTTCGGCCGATCGATCCGCTCCAGATCCTCGTCGGTGCCGACGACGCCGTGCATCGAGCCGACCAGGTGCTTCAGGAAATATTCGTGGCCCTTGCCCGACGCGCCAAGCACGTTCGATCGCCAGAAGAACATGTTGCGCGGCCAGTTGACCGGATTGTCGGGATCGAGACTGGAAGGCTTGATGTCGCCCGCCTTCATCGCATCGGCAACGACGGTCGCCGGATCGGCTCCGGCTTCGTGGATTCGATTGCCCCATTCGATCGGATTGGCGTCGAACTGCGGTGCCGACGGCAGCCAACCCATGCGCTCGGCCTTGGCATTATAGTCGAGCATGCTGCCGGACCAGTCGCCCTCCGGCGCCAGCGGCGACAATATCTCCGACATCTTCAGCGTCTCGTAGCGCCACTGGTCGGTGTGCGTGTAGAAGAAGCTGGTGCCGTTCATCTGCCGCGGCGGGCGCGTCCAATCGAGGGCGAAGGCCATCGGCAGCCATCCGGTCTGCGGGCGAAGCTTCTCCTGGCCGACATAGTGGGACCAGCCGCCGCCGGACTGGCCGATGCAGCCGCACATGACGAGCAACGCGATGATGCCGCGATAGCTCATGTCCATGTGGTACCAGTGATTGAGCCCGGCACCGAGGATCACCATCGAGCGGCCCTTGGTCGTCTCGGCATTGGCGGCGAACTCGCGCGCGACCTGGATGATCGCCTGGCGCGGCACGCCGGTCACCTTCTCCGCCCAGGCGGGGGTGAAGGGCACGTCGTCGTCATAGCTGGTGGCGACATTGTCGCCGCCGAAGCCGCGGTCGACACCATAATTGGCGCAGAACAGATCGAAGACCGTCGCGACATAGCCCTTCGTGCCGTCCGCGAACGAAAGCGCCTTCACGGGCACGTTGCGCATCAGCACTTCATCATGCGCGGTGGCGACGAAGTCATGGGGCGCGACGGCGCCGAAATAGGGGAAGGCCACGGCAAGGATTTCATCATGATGACCGGCCAGCGTCATGCGGAGCCGCACGGCGCGGCCGGCGCCCGCCTTCTCCTCCAAATTCCATTTGCCGGGATCGCCCCAGCGGTGACCCGCCGAGCCGGTCGGAACGACGAGATCACCGCTCAGTTCGTCATAGGCGACGGTCTTCCAGTCGGGATTGTTCGCTTCGCCAACGGCACCCTCGATGTCGGCGGCGCGGACGAAGCGGTCAGCGACCAGCTTGCCATCCCGCTCAACGAGCTTCACCAGCAGCGGGAAGTCCGAATATTTGCGGGTATAGTCGGCGAAATATTCGCACCTTCGGTCGACGTAGAACTCCTTAAGCACGACGTGGCCGAGCGCCAGTGCGAGCGCCGCATCGGTTCCCTGTTTCGGGTGCAGCCACATGTCCGAGAACTTGGCCGCCTCGTTGAAGTCGGGAGCGATGACCACGCTCTTTGCGCCGCGGTAGCGGACCTCGGAATAGAAATGCGCGTCGGGTGCGCGCGTCATCGGGATGTTCGAACCCCAGACGAGCAGGAATCCGGCATTGTACCAGTCGGCGCTCTCGGGGACGTCGGTCTGCTCGCCCCAGGTCTGCGGGCTGGACGGCGGCAGGTCGCAATACCAGTCGTAAAAGGAAAGGAGATTGCCGCCGATCAGGGACAGATAGCGGCTGCCGGCCGCGTAGGAGATCATCGACATGGCCGGGATCGGCGAGAAGCCGGCGATCCGATCGGGTCCATATTCCTTGATCGTGTAGGCGTTGGCGGCGGCGATCAGTTCGGTCACCTCGTCCCAGCCGGCGCGCACGAATCCGCCGCGGCCGCGCTTCGCGACCCAGTCGCGCCGCTTGTCTGGATCCTGGACGATCGACTTCCACGCGGCGACGGGTGCCATCGACTTACGCGCCTCGCGCCAATGGCGGATCAGGCGGGCGCGCACGAGCGGATATTTGATGCGGGTGCCGGAATAGAGATACCAGCTGTAGCTCGCTCCGCGTGGGCAGCCGCGGGGCTCATGGTTCGGAAGGTCGGGGCGGGTGCGTGGATAGTCGGTCTGCTGCGTCTCCCACGTGACGATGCCGCCCTTGACGTAGATTTTCCACGAACAGGAGCCGGTGCAGTTCACGCCGTGGGTCGAGCGGACGATCTTGTCGGCTGCCCAGCGCTTGCGATAGGCGTCCTCCCATTCGCGGGGCTCGTCGGTCGTGATGCCGTGTCCGTCCGAGAATTTCTCCCGCTGCCTCCGAAAATAGGTCAAGCGATCCAGGAAATGGCTCATCGATGGCTCCCTTTGGTGGCATGGGCAAGCGCCGGCTCCTTGTTGCGGATCCCGCGCTCGAGGCTTCGCAGCATCCCCTTGGGTCCCGAATAGACCAGCCAGGTCAGCGCCGCGCAGCTCAGGTAGAAGAGGAGGAAGCCCCACAGCGCTGCCTCGGGCGCGCCGGTCAGTTCGATCGAGGAGCCGTAGGCCTTGGGGATATAGAAGGCGCCATAGGCGGCGATGGCCGAGATGAAGCCGATGATGGCGGCGGACTCGCGCTCCGCCCGCAGCCTGCGATCCGCTTCGGAGACACCCGAGGCGGTGCGGTCGATCTCCTGGCGCATGATGCCGGGCACCATCTGGAAGGTGGAGGCGTTGCCGATGCCGCTGGCGAGGAACAGCAGCAGAACCATCGCGAAGAATCCCCAAAAGCTTCGGGCATCAAGGAACCAGATCATCCCCATCACCGCTCCGATCATGATGACGAAAACCCAGAAGGTAACGCGGGCGCCGCCCAGGCGATCGGCAATCCAGCCGCTCCCGGCGCGCGAGAGGGCACCGACCAGCGGGCCCATGAAGGCGTAGCTGAGTGCATTCACCTCAGGGAAGACGAGGCCGGCGAGAAGCGGGAATCCGGCCGACATGCCGATGAAGGTGCCGAATGTGCCGGTGTAGAGCCAGCACATCAGCCAGGTATGGCTCCGGCGGAAGATCGCCGCCTGATCGGAAAAGGAGGATTTCGCGCTCAATATGTCGTTCATGCCGAACCAGGCGGCGAGCGCACCAACGATGATCAGCGGGACCCAGATGAAACCGGCGTTCTGCATCCAGACCTGGGTTCCGTCGCTCGCCACCTGACTCTGCCCGCCGAGCGCACCGAAGAGGCTCATGGTGACGACGATCGGCACGAGGAATTGCATCAGGCTGACGCCAAGATTGCCGAGGCCGGAGTTGATCGCCAGGGCGCTGCCCTTCTCGGACTTGGGGAAGAAGAAGCTGATATTGGCGACGGACGACGCGAAATTGCCGCCACCCAGGCCGCACAGAAGGGAGAGAACCAGGAAGATCAGATAGGGCGTGTCGGCATTTCGCACCGCATAGCCGATGCCGAAGGCGGGGATGAGGAGCGATGCCGTCGCCAAGGTCGTCCAAAGGCGGCCGCCGAAGATCGGCACCAGGAAGGCGTAGAAGATGCGCAAGGTGGCTCCCGACAAGCCCGGCAGCGCGGCCAGCCAGAAAAGCTGGTCGGTCGTGAAGTCGAAGCCGATCGCGGGCAGCCGCGCGACGACGACGCTCCACACCATCCACACGGCAAAGGAGAGGAGCAGGCAATAGGTCGAGATCCAGAGGTTGCGCCGCGCGATGGGCCGCCCCGTCGTGCGCCAGAACTCCGGATCCTCCGGCCGCCAGTCAGCGATGGGGCCGGGGCCTCGGGGCGGCACGACCACGCCGGGCTCGCCGAGTCCCTGCATCTCCGGAAGCTCGGGCAGGGGCTCCTCCCGGCCCTGGCGCATGGCGACGCGCTCCATGTGGCGGATCGCCCCGTGCATCCAGACGAGCGCGATGGAAACGAGCAGGAACAGCAGGGCGAAGCAGCTTGTCCAGATGCCGGTGAGGTCGCTGAGGGCGCCGAAAGAGAGCGGCAGCATGAAGCCGCCGAGGCCGCCGACCATGCCGACCAGCCCGCCGACGGCGCCGACATGGTTGGGATAGTAGACCGGAATATGCTTGAACACCGCCGCCTTGCCGAGGCTCATGAAGAAGCCGAGGACGAGGACGGTGAGCAGGAAGGGGATGAGCCCCATCGACGTGCGGAAGGTGATTGGTCCGCGGACGCCCTCAATGATGTACGTGGTTGGCGGGTAGGACAGCAAGAAGGTGCACAGCACCGACATGCCGAAGGTGACATATAGAACCGACCGCGCGCCGTAGCGGTCCGAAAGGCGTCCGCCGTAGATGCGGAACAGGCTGGCCGCGACCGAGAAGAGGGCGGCGAGCACGCCCGCCGTCTCGACGTCGAGACCGTAGACTCCCATCAAATAACGCGGCAGCCACAACGCCAGCGCCACGAACGCCCCGAAAACGAAGAAATAATAGAGCGCGAAGCGCCAGACCTGGATGTTCCTGAGGACGGAGAGCTGCTCGGCCATCGAACCGGCGAGCTTGCCGCCGCCGCGGCGCGCGATCTGGCCGGGATCCTCGCGGGTCAGCAGCAGGAAGGCGACGGCCATGAGGGCAAGCGCTGCCGCCCATAGCTGCGCCACCGCCTGCCAACCCATGGCGATCATCACGAAGGGCGCAAGGAACTTGGTAACGGCCGCTCCGACATTGCCGGCGCCGAAAATGCCGAGGGCGGTTCCTTGGCGCTCCCGTGGAAAGAATTTGGAGACGTAGGTGACGCCGACGGAGAAGCCACCGCCGGCGATGCCGACTCCGAGGGCGGCGATCAGCAGCTCGGCATAGCTGTCGGCATAGGAGGTGAGGAATGTCGCCCCGGCAGCGAGCAGCATCACGGCAGCGAGAACCCGTCGCCCGCCGAGCTGATCCGCCCAGATGCCGAGGAAGACGCGGCTGAGAGAGCCGGTGAGGATGGGCGTCCCGACGAGGAGACCGAACTCTGTTTCGGAAAGCCCCAGCTCATCCTTGATGCCGAGGCCGATGATCGAGAAGATCGTCCAGATCGCGAAGCAGGCAGTGAACGCAGCCGTGCTGGCCCACAAGGCGTTGGAGGCGCCCGGCGTGGGAGGCGGCTGCCCCGGCGTCACGGCGCTTGGAACCCCGATCCGCTTTCGCGGAGCCCTGTCGATCGAAAATGCAAAAGGTCGCCCCCCTGATTTTCAGCAGCCGTAGACTAGACGCTCCCCAACACACTCGGTTCCAGCCGATGTCGTAACCGACCGCACCCCTCCTGCCTTTGATCGGCAAAGGCTGTCATTGAGTCAAATCAACGGGCAACGACATCTCTGTGGACGAGATCAAGGATCGTATGGCCGCCGTAAGAGCGTCGCAAAGGAGGGGTTTCTCGATCAGCACTGCTTTCGCATCCGCCACCGCTTGGCGAACCTGGCGAGTAGGATTGCTGGTTATCACCACGGCGGGAAGGGTGACTCCCTGCATCCGGAGCAAGGCCAGTAGCGCCAGGCCGTTCATGCCAGGGAGCCGGTAATCGATCACCAGGCAGCCCCCACCCAAGGATGGTGCATGCTCAGCGATGGTTTCGGCGTCGGCAAATTCCACCACCTCGAATCCTTCAAGCTCGAACGAGAATTTGAGCGAGGCGCGGATGGCCGGATCGTCGTCGACTAGAAAGACCTTCTGAGCGACCTTCATTCTGCTCTCTCCAAGGCGGATCGGGGAAATGGTTTCCCCGATCCGTTACCGATGGTCAGGCCGCCTGCTTCCAGATCGGTTCCAGTGCCTCGTGCGGCGGGCAGGGAGCCACCTTGCCCTGCGGGAGCCCGGCGAGCTCGTTGGCGAAGCCGTGGTTGACGTCGCGGTGATGGGCTTCGTCGGCGCGCACGACCAGCACCACGTCGCGGAGAGTGGCGCTGTCGGGCAGGCCCCAATAGCGCTTGGCGATCTCGGGCGCGGGCACATTCTCGGAGCGGCCTTCGTCGATCTCGGCGAGATAGTGGGTGTAGCTGATCACCGCCTCCTCCTCGAAATAGCCGACGACGCGGTGAGCGGTCTTCGAGCTGACGAGATAGAGGGCGAAGAAGAACAGGTAGAAGACCCACTGCACGCCGATGATCACCGCCCGCTCGAACCACGTGGGCTTGGAGATCTCGATGAAGGTCATCAGGTGCATGCGCTCATTTTCGGCTTCGTCCATGAGCGTCTTGATCCAACCCTTGTCGTCGCACATGCGGCGAAGGCAGGCGAGGTGGTTGATGGTGGCGCCGACCATACCCGGAACGGCGGCGACCGTCTCCAGCACGACCGCACGATGGCCGTAGCGCTCGGCGAAGAAAGTGTCGGCGCACCAGCGAAGCGCCTTGGTGAAGCCATAGGCGACCCGGTCCGACAGCCCCTTGGGCTGATGATGGACGGCAAGATCGATGAACGGCGCGGTCATTGTGGTCTCCTCTGAATGGGCGAGCCAAAGCCCGCCTTCACTCTCGGAGCCGATCTAGTCGCCGACCGAACTGGCCAAAACTTGGGTCTTGACCCTAAGTAGAAACACGGAGGTCGCACGCAGTGGCACATCCCCCTATGGAGGCGGCATGGAGTTGAACGGTTTGCGTCAGGACGAGCTCGCCGCCTTCCTATCCCGGATCGGGGCCGGGGCGGCGTGCGTCCTGGCGGTACTGGCGGTGACGGCGGGCATGTCCGCCCGCTGGGCGGTGGATCCGTTCATCGGGCAGCGCGACACCTTCATCTTCTTCGTCCCGGCGGTGGTGCTCGCCGCCGCCGTGGGAGGAGTTTGGCCGGGCCTTCTGGCGGTGACGCTCGGCGCCGGTGCCGGTCTTGCCGTCGACGCGATGACGGGGGGCATTGCGACCGGAAACCTGATCGGAGCGGGCGCCTATATGCTCGTCGGGGCGGTCGTCGCGGTCGGCGGCGAATGGTTCCAGCGCGCCTGGAGACGCGCCGAGGAGGTCCATAAGGGGCTCGTGCAGCGCGAGGGGCACCTTCGCTCCATCCTGGAAACGATCCCCGATGCCATGGTCGTGATCGATGAGGACGGGCTGATCCGGGATTTCAGCCATGCCGCCGAGAGGCTGTTTGGCTGGAAAGCCGAGGAGGCAGCGGGGCGGAACGTCAAGATGCTGATGCCCTCGCCCTACCGGGAAGAGCATGACGGCTATCTGGAGCGCTATTACCGGACCGGCGAGCGGCGCATCATCGGCGTGGGCCGGGTCGTCGTTGGCGAGCGCCGGGACGGATCGACCTTTCCGATGGAACTGGCCGTGGGCGAGATGCGCGGCGAGGAGGGCCGCTTCTTCACCGGCTTCGTCCGCGATCTCACCGAGCGTCAGCAGACCGAGACCAGGCTCCAGGAGCTCCAGAGCGAACTCGTTCACGTCTCGCGCCTGACCGCGCTGGGCGAGATGGCTTCCGCGCTAGCCCATGAACTGAACCAGCCGCTTTCGGCCATCGCCAATTATCTCAAGGGGAGCAAGATGCTGCTGGCCCAGGAGGAGATTCCGCGCGACCGCGTCGGCGACGCCATGGACCGGGCCGCCGACGAGGCGCTTCGCGCCGGCCAGATCATCCGGCGCCTCAGGGACTTCGTAGCGAGAGGCGAGACGGAGCGCAGCGTCGAGAGCCTGCCCAAGCTGATCGAGGAGGCGAGCGCCCTCGCCCTCGTCGGGGCCAAGCAGTACGGCCTGCGCGTGCGCTTCGATCTGAATCGTGAGGTGGACCTCGTGCTGGCCGACAAGGTGCAGATCCAGCAGGTCGTCCTGAACCTCATCCGCAATGCCGTCGATGCCATGATCGAATGCGAGCGCCGCGACCTCAAGGTGACCGTTGTTCCGACGGAGAATGACATGGCGCTGATCAGCGTCGCCGATACCGGCCCGGGGATCAGTCCGGAAATCGCCAGCCAGCTTTTCCAGCCGTTCATCACGACCAAGCTAACGGGTATGGGCGTCGGTCTGTCCATATCGCGCACGATCATCGAAGCGCATGGCGGGCGCATCTGGGTCGAAGAGAATGAAGGTGGCGGGGCCATTTTCCGATTCACGCTTCAGAGAATTGGCAAGGAGGAATTATTCGATGGCGACTGAGCCCATGGTGCATGTGATCGACGACGATGATTCCGCCCGTCATTCTCTGGAATTCCTGATCGACTGCGCCGGCCTCAAGGTTCGTTCCTACGAATCGGCGATCGACTTCCTGAAGTCGGTGCCGGACATCGATCAGGGGTGCATCGTCACCGACGTCCGCATGCCGGAAATGAACGGGATCGAGCTGGTGGGTCGGCTGAAGAGCCTGGGCGTCACCGATCCGGTCATCGTCATCACCGGCCATGCCGACGTGCCCATGGCCATCCAGGCGATGAAACAGGGTGTCGCCGATTTCATCGAAAAGCCGTTCAGCGACGAAGCGATCCTCGGCGCCATCCGGTCGGCGCTGGCACGGGCAAGCGACCGCAATGAGAAGGACGCCCAGAGGGACGAGATCCGCGCCCGCATGGAGACGTTGTCGCAGCGGGAGCGAGAGGTATTGGGAGGCCTGGTCGAGGGTCACGCCAACAAGGTGATTGCGTTCGACCTCGATATCAGCGCCCGGACGGTCGAGGTCTATCGCGCCAATGTGATGGCGAAGATGCAGGCGCGAAGCCTTTCCGAGCTGGTGCGGATGGCCACCATCGCGGAGATGGCCGAATAGGCCCTCAGTCCCGCCCCCATCGCGAGGAGACCCAGGCTCTGAAGCGGGCTTTCGGATCGGCGATGATGGGCGCGGCTTCGGTGCTCTCGACGCGCCTCACTTCCGGCACATAGCGCTTGATGGTCTGCTCGATGCCGCCCTTGAGGGTGGTCCGGCCGGAGGGACAACCGCCGCAGGCGCCGCCCATCCGGACATGAGCCACGCCCGTTTCCGGGTCGAAGCTTTCCAGCGTCGCCTCGCCGCCGTCGCGGGCGAGCAGGGGCCTGACGAAGCGTTCGATGACCTCATGGATCTGGGCGCTCACGCGATCGTCGCCAAAATCCGGCGCGTCGCTACGGCTTTGGACGACGACGGCTGGTCGGTCCGACAAGAGGAAGTCGGCGATAACCGCGAGAAGGAATGGCTTGAGCGACGCCCAGTCCCGCTCGGGCGAGGAACGCAAGACGGTGACGAAGTCCGGCGCGAGCATGACGCTCTTGACGCCTTCGATCTCGAGGAGTTCCTCCGCGAGAGGGGCTCCCCTGCAGTCGTCGCCGAGCCGGAACTCGAGCGGCGCGCCGGCCATGAGCTGCCGGCCCGGAAGGATGCGCAGCGCCTCCGGATTGGGCGTGCGTTCGATCTGGATCAGAGGCGCCGTCACGACCTTCCCCCCGGCCGCCCTAGAAGATCAGGGCGGCGGCTATGCCCATGGCGACCACGCCGAGGGTGAGGAACACGGGGACGATCAGCATCTGGACCAGCGCCGCGCCGCCGGCGCTGTGACCGGTGAAGGTCTGCATCCCCTCGCTCATGAAGCGGGAGAAGCTCTGGCGGACGCCGTGATCGGCCTCATATTTGAAGAAGAGCCGCGGCACGGCGAAGAACATGAAGAGGAAGAAGCCGGCGACGACGATCATGAAGATCGATTCGCGCGAGGCGACGGTGGCGACGGCGAAGGTCGCGATCAGCGACACATAGGCGGCCACGATCAGGCCGCCGACGGCCACCGGAACGTCGGGCGCGGCGGGCGCCCCGTAAACGGGCGCGCGCTCGGCCGCGGGCTCGATCTCGGGGATCGGGAGGGGGGCGACCTGCGCGCTGGTCGGCCATACGGCCGCCACATCGACCATGTCGAAGCTGTCGCGTTCTTTCAGGACTTCGTGTCGCATCGGAGCTGCTCCTGTATCCGGCCCACCGGCCGCTTTGACAGGAGCGAAACTAGGTAATCGGCGCCCGGTCCTGAATTCGGATATTCTCCCTAAGGAGGTTACCGGAGGTGATCGGCAGGGGCGTGTGCACTGCCCTCGGGACGTCCATTCTCAAGATCGCCTTCCTCGACGAATATCCTGAGCGCCGCGCCGTCCATGTCGTCGAACTGCCCCGACCGAAGCGCCCAGAAGAAGGCCGCCAAGCCGAGCAGCCCGAAGGACAAGGCGATCGGAATGAGGATGGCGAGGCCGTTCATTTGGCCGCGCCCCTCAGGCGAAGGGCGTTGCCGACGACGATGATCGAGGAGCCGGACATGGCGACGGCGGCGACGAGCGGGGTGACGAGACCCATCAGCGCCAGCGGGATCGCGATCATGTTGTAGCCGATGGCGATGACGAAGTTCTGGCGCACGACGCGCATCGTCCGGCGCGCCACCAGGATCGCCGTCGCGACGGGCGCGAGGCTGTCGCCCATGAAGACGGCGTCGGCCGCCATCTGGCCGACGTCGCTGGCCGAGCCGGGCGCCATCGAGACATGGCCGGCGGCAAGAGCGGGGCCGTCGTTGAGGCCGTCGCCGACCATCAGCACCTTCGCGCCGCCCGCCGAAAGCCGGGCAATGGCGTCGAGCTTGTCCTGCGGGCGCATGCTCGTCTGCGCGGTGAGACCCAGTTGCCCGGCGACCGGTGCCACCGATGCGGCGGTGTCGCCCGAGACGATGGACGATTCCAGCCCGAGTTCGGCCAGGCGGCCGAGGGCGGGCCTGACGTCGGGCCGTATTCCATCTTCAAAGCGGATGAGGGCCGGTTGGAGGTCGCCGATGGTGAAGGCTGTCGCTAGGCCCGGAGCGGCGGCATTGGGGCGGCCAAGTGATACGGGAAGGCCCAGATAGCGACCACGCATGCCGAAGCCGGGCTTCTCTACCAAGGCCTCGACCTGCTCGGCGACGATTCCCTCCCGCTCCAGCGCCTTTCGAAGCGCGCGGCTGAGCGGATGGCTGCTGGCTCGTGCCAGGGCGAGGATGACGGGCTTCATCGCAAGCCGATCCAGGTCCAGGGGCACCGGACGGCCGAGAGTGAGCGTGCCCGTCTTGTCGAACAAGGCGCGGTTCGCTTCCGCCAATCGCTCGAGCGCGGATCCGTCCTTGATGAGGACACCCGCCCGCATCAGGGCGCCGGCGGCGACGATCTGCGCGGCGGGAACGGCCAGGCCGAGCGCACAGGGGCAGGTGATGATGAGGACGGCGGCGGCGATGAGCAGCGAGTGGTGCCATCCTGCGCCCGACAGCATCCAGCCGACAAAGGCCAGGATCGCCAGCGTATGCACCGCCGGCGCGTAGAGTCGCGCGGCACGATCGGCGATACGGACGTAGCGGGACTTGGCTTGACCCGCCTGCTCCATCAAGCGCGCGATATCGGCTATCGCGGTGTCGGCGCCGGCGGCAGTGATGCGCACCGTCAGCGGTCCGTCGAGGTTCAGCGTGCCGGCGTGAACCGCATCGCCAACGTCCGCGCGCCGGGGTGCGCTTTCGCCGGTGAGGAGCGAGAGGTCGAGGCTGCTCGTCCCGGACTCGACGATGCCGTCGGCCGCGAGCCGCTCGCCTGCCGCGACGATCATCCGCATTCCCGGCGCCAGATCTTCCGCCGCGCGCCATTCCGTCTTTCCGTCGGCCCCGATCGTCAGGGCGCCGACGGCCCTTTGCTTCAGGAGCGCCGTCACGCCGTCGCGGGCGCGGTCGCGCATGACGCTGTCGAGCAGCCGCCCGACGAGCAGGAAGAAGAGCAGCATCACCGCGCCGTCGAAATAGGCGTGGGGGCCGCTGGTCAGCGTCTCGAACAGGCTGAGCGCGGTGACGAGTAGCACGCCGATCGAGATCGGCACGTCCATGTTGGTGCGGCCGTGGCGGACGGCATTCCAGGCCGAGCGGAAGAAGGGTCGGCCCGAATAGGCGACGGTGGGGATCGCGATCAGCGCGGAAAGGAGATGGAAGAGGTCGCGGGTGGCACCCTCCGCTCCCGACCAGACGGAGACCGAGAGCAGCATCACGTTCATCGACGCGAAGCCGGCGACGGCGGTCGCCCTGACCAGCGAGCGACTCTCGGACTTGTCGGCTGGCAAACCCCCGTCCCGGACCGGCTGCGCCTCGAAGCCGAGGCCGGCGATGGCGGACTGGAGGTCGGGGAGCTGGAGTTCGGGCGCGTGCTCGATCGCCACCTGCTTGGAGGTGAAGTTGACGCGCGCCGAGGCGATGCCGGGGAGGGGGGCGAGGCCGCCCTCCAGCTTGGAGATGCAGCCGGCGCAGCGCATGCCCGGCACGGCGAAGAGCGTGCGAGCGAGCGGCTCGGCCGGGGCAGTCGCGGCCGCGGTCATGACAGCGTCTCGATCAGGCGCGCGGTGTCGCCGCCCCGCCGCACCTCGACATGAACCAGCCAGCGGCCCGTCGGCAGCGGTTCCGTGGACCGGACGACGCCTTCGCCGGCCGCCTCGAAGCGGAGGGCGACGTCGGTCTCGCGTCCCAGCGGGTGGCGGGCGAGGGCGGAGACGGTGGCGCCGGCCAGCGGCTGTCCGTTGGTCCCAAGGGCGATCAGGACCCGGCGGGACTCGTCGAGGCGGACCTGCGTGTCCCAGCCGAGCGCCTCCTGCTCCCGGGCCGCAGCCAGCCAGTCGTTGAACTTCTGGCTGGCGACATAGCTGTTGTCGACGACGGTGCCGCCGAACGTGCGCGTGGCGAACATCGCCATGGTGAGGTTGACGGCGATGATCGTGCCGAAGAAGGCGACCATGATCGCCAGCATGTGACGGCCGGTGAATTTTCTGGTCATCGTCCTTCCTCCGGCCGCTCGAAGCGGCTCTCGACGGTGGCGGTGGCGCCTTCCATGTCCAGCGAGCGGACGGTGAAAACGAAATCGTCTTCCTGCGGTCCCGCTGCCGGGGCGGCGACGAACAGCTTCACCTTGGCGACGCTGTCGGCGGGCACGTTCACCGGCACCGTTCCTTCGGCCGCCTCGCGACTGCCCTCAATCGTCCAGGCGACGGCTTCGGGCAGGTCACTGATCCCCACCTCGACCTGGCGCGGGCGGGCCTCCATGTTGCGGATCTTGACAGTGTAGCTGTTGCGGATGTCGCCGTCGGACAGGCGGACGTAGATCGGGTTGCGCTCCTGCTGCGCGCTGATGTCGAGGCGCGTTCGCGCGCCGAGCGCGAACAGCATGGCAAGGCCGATCGCCGCCCACAAAGTGAAGTAGATGAGGGTGCGCGGCCGGAAGATCGTTTTCGCGAGCGGCTTCGGCGTGCCGCCGGCCGCCTCCGTCCTGCAGTCCTCCAGGGTCGCATAGTCGATCAGGCCGCGCGGACGGCCGATCTGGGTCATCACCCGGTCGCAGGCGTCGATGCAGAGCGCGCAGGTGATGCAGCCGACCTGCGGCCCGTTGCGGATATCGATGCCGGTCGGGCAGACGGCGACGCAGGCGTTGCAGTCGATGCAGTCGCCGCGATTGAGATCGACCAGCGTCGCCTTCTTCGTGCCGCGCGCCCGCGGCTCGCCGCGCCATTCCTTATAGGTGACGGTCAGCGACTTCTCGTCCATCATCGCCGTCTGGATGCGCGGCCACGGGCACATGTAGATGCAGACCTGCTCGCGCATGAAGCCGCCCAAGGTGAAGGTGGTGGCGGTCAGCACGCCGACGGTCGCGTATGCGACGAAGGGCGCGTCGCCGGCGATGAAGTCGCGGAGCAGGGTCGGCGCGTCGGCGAAATAGAAGATCCAGGCGCCGCCGGTCGCGATCGCAATGGCGAGGAAGGCGGCATATTTGAACAGCCGCCGCGCGAGTTTGGACGCCGTCCAGGGCGCCTTGGCTAGGCGGATCTGCGCGTTGCGATCGCCGTCGATCCAGCGCTCGACATGTTGGTAGACGTCGGTCCAGACGGTCTGCGGGCAGGCGTACCCGCACCAGGCGCGCCCCACCGCCGAGGTCGCCAGGAACAGGCCGATTCCGGCCATGATGAGCAGGCCCGCGACATAGTAGAATTCGTGGGGCCAGATCTCGATGCCGAACATGTAGAAGCGGCGATGGGCGAGATCGATCAGCACCGCCTGGTCGGGGGCATAGGGGCCCCGGTCCCAGCGCAGCCAGGGGGTGACGTAGTAGATGGTGAGCGTCACCGCCATGACGAGCCACTTGAGCCGGCGGAACCTGCCCGTCACCGCCTTGGGGTAGACGGGCTCCCGCTTCGCGTAGAGGCTCTTCTTCTTGAGACCGGTCAGGTCTTCAGGGCTGACCATCGGCCTTTGTCCCTTCCGCCTCGGCCATTTGAGACTTCGGCATCGCCTCGCCGCCACCCAGCGAGTGGACGTAGGCGGCGAGCATCTTGATCGTCACCGGATCGAGGCGACCCGACCAGCGCGGCATCACGCCGTAGCGGCTGTTGGCGATCGTCTGCCCGATCGTCTCGGCATCGCCGCCATAGAGCCAGATCGCGTCGGTGAGATTGGGCGCGCCGAGGCCGCGGTCGCCCTTCCCGCCGGGGCCGTGGCAGGCGGCGCAATTCTGCGCGAACAGCTCCGCGCCGCGCGCTGCCGCCACGTCCGCCTTCTGCTGGCCCGAAATGGTGCGGACATGCGCGGTGAGGTCGGCGATCTGGTCGGGCGAGAGCATGCCGCCGAACGCCGGCATCTGCGACATCCGGGTCTCGTCATGATCGGGCTGGCGAATGCCGTGCTCGATGGTGAAGTGGATGGAGGCGATGTCGCCGCCCCACAGCCAATCGTCGTCGTTGAGGTTGGGATAGCCCTTGGAGCCCGCCGCGCCCGAGCCGTGGCACTGGACGCAGGACACCTTGAAGGCGGAGCGGCCGCCCTCGATCGCCGCCTGCATCAGCCGCGGATCGTCGGCAAGGCGCTCGATCGGCGTCGCGGCGATGGCGCTGAGCAGCGGCGCCTTGCGCGCCTGCTCCTTCGCCAGCTCCTGCTCGAGCTGACCGGTGCTGGTCCAGCCGAGAGCGCCGGCGGTGGCGCGGTCGATGAGGGGCCAGGCGGGATAGAGGACGACATAGACGGCCGCCCAGGCGATCGAGGCGTAGAAGGCCCACAGCCACCAGCGCGGCAGCGGCGTGTTCAGCTCCTCGATGCCGTCCCACTCATGGCCCATCGTCTCGGTGCCGGTGGGCTCGTCGACCCGCTTCTCAGCCATCTTGATTGTCCTTGTCGAAGATCATCCGCGCGGCGGCGTCCGAGCGCTCGCGGTTGCGGGGCAGCAGCGCCCAGCCGACGAAGGCGAGGTAGCAAAGCGCCATGAAGAGGAGGCCCCAGCTGTCGGCGAAATGCCGGAAGGCGTCGTAGGTCATCGCGGCTCCTCCTGCGGAGCGGCGGCCTCGAAATCGACGAGCGTGCCGAGCATCTGGAGGTAGGCGACCAGCGCGTCCATCTCGGTGAGGCGCGATGGATTGCCGTCGAAGTCGCGGAACTGGACCTTCGGATAGCGGGACGCGAGGCCTTCGGTGTCGGCGTCGGGCGTCGCCTGCGCCCTCAGATCCTCGTTCGCCGCCTCGATCGCTTCCTTGCTGTAGGGCACGCCGACGCGTTTCTGCGCGATCAGATGCTCGCGCATGTCGCCCTGGTCGAGATCGCGATCGGCCAGGAAGGCATAGGCCGGCATCACCGATTCCGGCACGACCGCGCGCGGATCCTTCATGTGCTGGACGTGCCATTCGTCCGAATAGCGGCCGCCGACACGGGCGAGGTCCGGCCCGGTGCGCTTCGAGCCCCACTGGAAGGGGTGGTCGTACATGCTCTCGGCGGCGAGGCTGTAGTGGCCGTAGCGCTCCACCTCGTCGCGGAACGGGCGGATCATCTGGCTATGGCAGCTGTAGCAGCCCTCGCGGATGTAGATGTTGCGCCCGGCGAGCTCGAGCGGCGTGTAGGGCCGTACGCCCTCCACCTTCTCGACCGTGGAGTCGATCCAGAAGAGCGGGGCGATCTCGACGATGCCGCCGATCGCCACCGCGATGAAGGAGAGGACGGCGAGCACCGTGACATTGCGCTCAATCTTGCCGTGGTCGAGGAACTTGCTTGCCATTCGAAGGGTCCTATTCGGCCGCGACCTGGGCGGCGTCGGGATCGTTTGCGGGGAGAGCGTGCGCCGGTGTCCTGCGCCGCGGCGGGAGCGGGCGGTCGGCGTCCGGATTGTGCGCGGCGACGCTCAGCCCCTGTTCCTGGCGCTGCCTGCCCTTGATCGTCATCCAGACGTTCCAGACCATCAGCACGGCGCCGGCGAGGTAGAGGGCGCCGCCGGCGGCGCGGATCAGATACATCGGGAACATCGCCGCGACGACCTCGACGAAGGAATAGACGAGGTAGCCGTCCGCCCCATATTCGCGCCACATCAGACCCTGCATGACGCCCGCGACCCACATGGCGGCGGCGTAGAGGACGATGCCCAGGGTCGCGCACCAGAAGTGCCAGTTGACCATGCGCAGTGAATAGAGCCGCTCCCGGCCCCAGAGACGCGGCGCCAGGTAGTAGACGGCCGCGAAGCTGATCATGCCGTTCCAGCCCAAGGCGCCGGCGTGAACGTGGCCGATCGTCCAGTCGGTATAGTGCGAGAGCGAGTTCACCGCCTTGATCGACAGCATCGGGCCTTCGAAGGTCGCCATGCCGTAGAAGGCGAGCGCCATGACCATCATGCGGATGATGGGATCGGTGCGGATCTTGTCCCACGCGCCGTTCAAGGTCATGAGGCCGTTGATCATGCCGCCCCAGCTCGGCATCCACAGCATGATCGAGAAGACCATGCCCAGCGTCTGCGCCCAGTCGGGCAGCGCCGTGTAGTGGAGGTGGTGCGGCCCCGCCCAGATGTAGAGGAAGATCAGGGACCAGAAGTGGATGATCGAGAGCCGGTAGCTGTAGACCGGCCGCTCGGCCTCCTTCGGCACGAAATAATACATCATGGCGAGGAAGGGCACGGTCAGGAAGAAGGCGACCGCGTTATGCCCGTACCACCATTGGGTCAGCGCATCCTGCACCCCGGCAAAGGCGGAGTAGGATTTGGAGCCCACCAGCGAGACCGGGATGGCGAGGTTGTTCACCACGTGCAGCAGCGCGATCGTGATGATGAAACTGAGGTAGAACCAGTTGGCGACGTAGATGTGCGGCTCGTTGCGCTTGGCGAGCGTGCCGACGAAGACGACGAGATAGGCGACCCAGACGATGGTCAGCCACAGGTCCACATACCATTCGGGCTCGGCATATTCGCGCGCGCCGGTGATGCCGAGCATATAGCCGGTGGCGGCGAGCACGATGAAAAGCTGGTAGCCCCAGAAGACGAAGCGGGCGAGGCCGGGAAAGGCGAGCCGCGTCCGGCAGGTACGCTGGACGACGTAGAAGCTCGACGCGATCAGGATATTGCCGCCGAAGGCAAAGATGACGCCCGAGGTATGAAGCGGCCTCAGGCGACCGAAGCTGGTGAACTCGCTGCCGAGATTGAGAACGGGGAAGGCGAGCTGGAGGGCGATGAACAGGCCGGCGGCGAGACCGACGATGCACCAGCCGACCGTCGCCGCGACGCCCCAGCGGACGGGATCGTCGTCGTAGCGGCTTTCGTCCGGCCGCGCGCCTGGCAGGCCGAGCGAGAAGGCGCCATAGTCGGCGCGCCCCAAGGTTGCGGCCATGGCCGCGAGCGCCGCCAGCGCGACGATGCCCATGTGCACCGCAAAGCCGAAATCGGCCGCCACGACGGCCGCCATCAGCGCCAGCAGCGCAGCGAGCAGCCAACCGCCGCCCTTGAATATCAGAGTGTCCATCGTGCTCCCTGCCGTCGCTCGTCGCGCCGCCCTGACGGGGCGGCCGGGACCCTTCTTTGATCCAGATCAAAAATGTGTCGGCGGCGCCCCTTGCGGATGGCCGCTCCTTCGCCGGGCGATTAGATTTCTGACAGAAAAGCGAAATTCAGGACTTCCACCTAAGGACAATCCCGGAGGCGCATTCGGACGCCACGCGTGCGAAACACGCCAGCCGAATTGTTGAAGGAGGCCGTCGTGAGGCCAGAGATACTGGCGCGCTACGCCGACCGGCCGCTGCCCCGCTACACCAGTTACCCGACCGCGCCGCATTTCGGCGCCGACGTGAACGCGGACCGCTACGGCGAGTGGCTGGCGGGGTTATCCGCGGATACGGCCGTTTCGCTCTATCTTCACGTGCCCTTCTGCCGGTCGATGTGCTGGTATTGCGGGTGTCACACAACCATCACTGCCCGCGACGAGCCGATCGCGCGCTACCTCGACGCGCTGCACCGCGAAATCGACCTGGTTGCCGACGCCATCTCCGGGAAGCTCCCGGCCCGGCACATCCATTTCGGCGGCGGCACGCCGACGTTGATGAAGCCGGAACAATTCGTGGCGCTGATGGACGCGCTGCGGAGCCGCTTCGGAATTGGGCCGGACAGCGAGGTGGCGATCGAGATCGATCCTCGCACGCTCGAGCCCGAGATGGTCGAGGCGCTAGCGAAGGGCGGGGTCACCCGCGCCAGCCTGGGCGTCCAGAGCTTCGATCCCGTCGTCCAGCGCGCGATCAACCGCGTCCAGACGTGGGAGCAGACGGCGGTCGCGACCCGGGGGCTGCGGGCGGCGGGCATCGGAGCGGTCAATTTCGACCTCATCTACGGCCTTCCTCACCAGAGCGTCGCATCTTGTCTTGAGACCGTGGAGCAGGCGGTCTCGCTGGCGCCGGACCGGTTCGCCGTCTTCGGCTACGCCCATGTGCCGAGCTTCAAGCTCCACCAGCGCAAGATCGAGGAGGCCGCCCTGCCGGACGGCGCCGCCCGCCACGCCCAGGCGGAGGCGATCGCGGCCGCGCTCGTCGATGCCGGCTATGTCCGCATCGGCCTCGACCATTTCGCCCGCCCGGACGACAGCCTCGCCCTCGCATCCGCGCGCGGGGCCCTCCATCGCAATTTCCAGGGCTACACCACCGACGACTGCGACACGTTGATAGGCTTCGGCGCTTCCTCGATCGGCCGGCTGCCGCAGGGCTATGTCCAGAACGCGGTGCTCATCGGCGATTATCAGCGCCGCATCGCCGAAGGCACGCCGGCGGTGAGCAAAGGCCGCGCCTTCGCGCCCGAGGATCGGCTGCGCGCCGCGGTGATCGAGCGGATCATGTGCGATTACCGCGTCGACCTCGATGCGGTCTGCGCCCGTTTCGATGCCGACCCCGACCGGCTAGCGCGAAGCGCGGACGGCCTCGAGGCGCTGATCGCTGACGACATCGCCCATCGCCGCGACAATGTCATCGCTATCGCCGACGAGGCCCGACCCCTTGTGCGGGTCCTCGCCGCCACCTTCGATCAATATCTCGGACAGGCCCCCGCCCGGCATTCGAGGGCCATATAGACGCCGGATCCGGATAAGCGCCGCCGCGGTCTTCAGACCATCATCGTGCCGATATCGATGAACCGTTGATGCCAGGAAAGCGCCTCCTTCAACAGGCTCGGTGACTGTTGCCCATAGGAGCCCTCCCGGGCGCGTCGATAATAGTCGGCGAGCATGGGTCGGTAGTCCGGATGGGCGCAGTTGGCGATGATCAGCTTCGCCCGCTCCTTCGGCGAGAGCCCTCGCAAGTCGGCCAGGCCCTGCTCGGTGACGATCACCATCACGTCCTGCATGATGTGGTCGACATGGCTGGCCTGCGGCACGATGGCCGAAATCTTGCCGCCCTTGGCCGTCGAGGGAGTCATGAAGATCGAGACATAGGCATTGCGCGCGAAGTCGCCGGAGCCGCCGATGCCGTTCTGGATGCGTGAGCCCATGATGTGGGTCGAATTGACGTTGCCGTAGATGTCGGCCTCGATGAGGCCGTTCATGGCGATGCAGCCCAGGCGCCGGATGAGCTCGGGATGGTTGCTGATCTCCTGCGGACGCAGGATCATCCTGTCGCGGAAGCGGGGCATGTCCGCGTTGAGCTCGGCCGCCGCTTCCGGGCTCAGCGAGAAGGAGGTGGCCGAGGCAATCCGCAGCTTGCCGGACTTGAGGAGATCGAGCATTCCATCCTGTATGACCTCGGTATAGGCGGTCATGTCGTCGAACGGCGCCTCGACGAGGCCGGTCAGCACCGCGTTGGCGATGTTGCCGACGCCGGACTGGATGGGGAGGAGCGAGGCGGGAAGGCGCCCCCTGGCCACCTCGTGACTGAGGAAGTCGAGCAGGTGGCCGGCGATCGCGCGGGCGGCATCATCAGGCGGGTTGAAGGGCAGGTTCCTGTCCGGTGCCTCGGTTTCGACGATCGCCACGATCTTGTCAGGATCGCAGCGAAAGCCGGTCTCGCCGATCCGGTCGTCAGGCCGCACGAGAGGAATGGGCACGCGGTTCGGCGGCAGCGCCGTGCCGTAATAGATGTCGTGCATCCCTTCGAGAGCAGCATTCTGCCACCGGTTCACCTCGAGGATCACCTTCTCCGCGCGGTCGAGCCAGGTCTTGTTGTTGCCGACGGACGAGGAAGGAATGAGCGTCCCGTCTTCGCGGATGCCGGTCACCTCGATGACGGCGATGTCGAGCGAACCGAGAAAACCCTGCCAGGCCATGGGCGCCACCTGCGAGAGGTGCATGTCGAAATATTCCATTTCGGCCCGGTTGATCTGTTCGCGCGCCACCGGGTCCGAATTGTAGGGGAGGCGGAACTCGATGCCCTTCGCCTTGGCCAGAGCGCCGTCGAGCTCCGGCCCCGTCGACGCGCCGGTCCACACGCGGATGCGAAACGGGTTGCCCGCCTGATGCTCGGCTTCGATCCGGGCAGCCAAAGCGAGCGGAACGGCCTTGGGATAGCCCGACCCCGTGAAACCGCTGAGGCCGACGGTGCTTCCCGGCGGGATCAGCGCTGCCGCTTCTTCCGCGCTGGTGACCTTCGCTTCGAGCGTGGCGCTCGCGATCCGCCTGTCCATTTCAACTCTCGCCCATTGCCGTTCGGAGATGATGGAACGTCGTGGGCGAGCGTCGGTTCGTTCATGATCGGAAAAGAATCAGGAAGGGTGGTTCATGGTCGACAGTTCATCCCTCACGCCCCAAGCCGGCGAGACGAGCCTGACCACGTGGAAGAACTTCAAGTTCCGCGTCCGGCCCGCGACGCCGGAGGACGAGCCGCTCCTCGCCGAATTCTTCACGCATGTGTCGCCCGACGACCGGCGCTTCCGCTTTCTTTCGAGCGTCGCGAAGGTGAGCGACGCCATGCTCGAGCAACTGGTCTCGGTCGATCACGAGGGGAGCGAGAATTTCCTCGCCTTCGATGATGAGACGCTGATCGGGACCGCGATGCTCGCGCCCGATCCGAACCTTCAGCGCGCGGAAGTCGCCATCTCACTTCGCGCTGATTACAAGGACATGGGGATCGGCTGGGCCTTGCTCGACCATCTCGCCCGAACCGCACAGGCGCGCGGGATCAAGCGGATCGAATCGGTCGAAAGTCGCGAAAATCGGCAGGCGCTTGCAGTGGAGGCCGACATGGGATTCCGGGCCGAAGCCTATCCGGGAGATGCCAGCCTCGTCCTCGTCAGCAAGGACCTGGCCGGCTGATCGTCGCCCCCTGCTTTTCTTGTGCTGTGCCAGCCTCTTACAATGGTTATAGAAGCCATGGGATGGGGAGGGGCGAAGCAGAGGCTCCTCTCATAAACGGGGGTAATCGATGAAATATGGCTTGCTCATCTTCGGCCTGGTCGCGGCCCCGCTAACGGCCGCCGGTCCCGTGGGCCCCAATGCCGGGCCGATGCTGGGCGAAGGCAGCCTGTCGGACAGTGACGGCAACACGGGCAATTGGGCTGTCGAAGCCGTGCTAAGGGATGGGAATTTCGAGGGCAGCGGCCGCGCCGTCATCGGCGATGCGGTTGTCGAGGGCCCGCTGACGAAGAGCGCGTCATATCTTGAGAATGGCAAATGCTACTTCAAGTTCGAGCAAGGCCGAAACCGGGTCGAGATCGGAGGGCCATGCACCACGACCAGCATCGAGGGGCGCCTGGGCGGGTTCGTCGCGGGCGACAGCAAGGTGGGGACGATCAAGGGCAGTCTCGCCTTCGGAGCGTCGGGCGAGGCGGCGCCAGCGACGGCGGGCATCCTTCCGACCGCGAAGCTCAGCTGCGCCTGGATGGAGCGCATGGGAGGAAACGTGGCCGGGGACCTCCCCAACTACGAACTGCGCATTTCGAACATGGTGACGCTCACCCTTGCGTCGGACGGAAGCTACAAGACCAACAAGGCCAGTGGCCGGTTCCTCCGCGAAGGCGACAGCATCAGGTTGACGAGTGGCGCCTTCGCAGGCGCGCGTGGCCGCCTGGAGCGCGACAGGTCGGGCGAACCCGCCGTCTACTTCGACATCGACGACAATCGCGGACCTGACGGAGTGCACATCGTAGACCCCGCCCGCACCTCATGCACAAGGCCGCGCTAGGCGCGAGCCTTCACCCGCACTTTACCGGCTATCCTTCGGCTTCACTTGCGCTGCGTTGCTGGCCACAATTCCTCGCTGGCCGCGACGCTGCTAGGACCAAGGCAGTGATGAGGCTGGCCTATCTTGCAGGTGGAGCGATCTCGCTCCTGCTGGGTCTGGTGGGAGCGTTTGTCCCGCTGCTGCCCACCGTGCCGTTCGTGATCCTGGCGGCGTTCTGCTTCGCGCGCAGTAGCCCGAGGCTGGAGACATGGCTGGTCGGGCATCGACGCTTCGGTCCTCACATCCAGGCCTGGCGGAGCCGCGGCGCCATCAGCCCGGCAGGAAAGCGCGCCGCCCTGTTCGCCTTTGCACTTAGCGCCCTGTTGGGGCTCATGCTGCTGGCCTTGCCATGGTCCCTGATCCCGCTGCTCGTCGCCCTAGTAGGCGGACGCTGGATTTGGACGCGCCCCAGCCAGTGAAAAGGTCGGCGCTACAGGGGCAGGGGATAGGCGGTCGTGCTCTTCACCCGTTCCATCGCGAAATGGGAGGTGACGTTTTTCAGCGGGACGCGCTCGATCAGCGTGCGGTAGAAATCGTCATAAGCGGCCATGTTCGGAACGGCGATGCGCAGCATGTAATCGACCTCGCCGGCCATGCGGTACACCTCCATCACCTGCGTCAGGGCCGAGACCGTCTCGGCGAAGCGGGACAGCCACTCGGCGGAGTGGTCGCCGGTTTCGATCGACACGAAGATGGAGAGGCCGACGCCGATCGCGTCCGGATCGACGATCGCCACCCGCCGTTCGATGACGCCGCTTTCCTCGAGCCGCTGGATGCGGCGCCAGCAGGGCGTCTGCGACAGGTTCACGCGGCTTGCTACCTCCGCCACCGACAGCGACGCATCCTGCTGAAGGATGGCGAGGATCTTGAGATCGGTGCGATCCAGCTTCGACTTTGGCTTCATATTGGAAAATTCTTCTAGCCCGCACCCTAGAATCAAAGGAAATAGAAGAAAATTCTCCTGGCGCCAATCGGTAGAACGATGGCCGGCCTCAGCTGAGTGTGCTGCCGGAGGGATCGAGGATGGTGCCGCGTGTCCGACTCGAACGGACGACCTACCGCTTACAAGGCGGTTGCTCTACCAGCTGAGCTAACGCGGCTTGGCCTTTCCATGCTTTACAAGACGCCGAAGGTCCAGCCCTCGGTTCGCGCTATATTGGGGGTGAGGGCAGGCGGGTTCCAGTAGGCGGCATCGCCGGCGATACGGCGAAGGCCGGCGGCGGCGATCAACACATCGGTTTCATGGTCGTTGGGGTCATGGGCCAGCGCCGCAGGGCGGCTGCCGAGGGCGGTCAGCGCCTGGTTCAGCGCATCAAGGCTGCGGACCTTGCGGCCGCTGAGCCCGGCGAGGCGGATGAAGACGCGGGTGTAGATTTCGACGACGAGACTGCCCGAGGCGGGGAAGGGGTCCATGGGCCAGATCGGGACTCGTCCTTCCAGGCGGTGGAGGAGGCGCATGCCGGCGAAGCTGGCCTTGGCCACCTGCGCGGCTCCGATGGCGTCGTAGAGGGTTGAGGCCTTGCCGCCGCCGCCCGCGTTGAAGGCGTGTTCGCAGACGCGGTGGTGGAGGAAGTCGGCCTTCACTCCGTCGGCGGCGCCGAAATAGAAATGGCGTCGATGATGCTGCTCGAGGAAGCTGGCGGCGCCGAGATCCTCGTCCTCGCAAAGGCTGTCGACATAGGCCCAGAAAGCCTTGGCTTCCTCCGGCGCCGTGTCGCCCGGCAGATAGGCGCCGCGCTCAATGATCGGCGGGGCGTAGCTGAAATCGAAGCCGTAGAGGGTCGGGGCTTCCTCCGCCGTTTCCATCAGCCATTCCAGCACGTGCGTCCGCGACCAGGGACTATTCCGCTCGATTAGCCGCGGCGCGGCGTCACCGTCCTCGCAGACGGCAACGGCAATGCCCTTGTGCCGACGCCCCTTGGCGCCCGACCAGTCGATGGCGGCGAAGCGTTGAATGTGGGTCATGTGCTATACGTCATCCCGGCGAAGGCCGGGATCTCCGGACGAGATGTCACGGCCCTTCTCCACGAGACCCCGGCCTTCGCCGGGATGACGCCCTGCCTCACACTAGCGGCGGCTGGTCGTCGCTGGGGGGCTTGGGGGTGCGCGGGCGCGCCGGGGCTTTGGGCGGCTGGTTGCGCTCCGTCCATTCCTCCAGCAGCTTGTGCGCGGTCGGTCGGCCGCCGAGGCCGAAGGCGAGGGCGCAGGCGACCGCCGCCGAGCCGATGATCGAGGCGAAGGCGATGATCACGATCTCGTTGGCAAGACCCATGAACCGGAGGCCCATGGCGACGGCGAGGGCGATGATAGACCATTTGAGGATGGCCGGAAGCCAACCTTCCGTGCCGGCACCGCTCACCAGCCGCGAGACGATGCGGGCGATGATCACGCCCGCCAGGATGATGCCGGTGCCGAACAGGATCTTGGTGCCGAGCTCCAGCGTCTGCGCCAGCATGATCGCGATGATCGGGGAGTTGAGCAGCTCGGCGGCCTTGATCGCGAAGAAGATGAGGATCGCGATCATCACGATCGTGCCCACGGTGCGCGAGGGCGTCGTGCTGTCCGACGAGAAGCCGAGCGCGTTCACCGAGCGGTCGAAGCCCATGGAGGGAAGGATCTGCTCGATCGCCTGCTTGGCAAGCTTGCCGAGGAAATAGCCGATGGCGAGCAGGATCACCGCGCCGAGCACGTTGGGGATCGCATCGAGGATGGTCCGCAACATCTCGGTGGCGGGGCCGGAGATGGAGGAGATCTGAAGTGCCTCCAAAGCGGCGATGGCGAAGGGGATGATGACGAGGAAGAAGGCGATGAGGCCGGCCGAGCGACTGATCGAGGCCCTTCCGGTCACCGCCGGCGGCGCCTCGGCGGGCTGAGCGGGGACGGTGCCGGCGCCGTCGATGAGGCCGGTCTTTCGCAGCCATCCATCGGCGTTGGCGGCGAGCAGCGAGCCTTCGACCACGCGCTGCACGATCCGAGCGATGACGAGGCCCAGGAAGAAGAGCAGGCCGCCGGCGACGAGATTGGGGATGAAGGCGAAGGTGTTGGTGGTGAGCTCGCGCACCGGATCGAGGACCTGGCTGAGGCCGAGCGGCTGCAGCGCGAGGAGGATGCCGACCAGCAGGATCAGCCAGAAGGCGATGTCGCCGATGAGGCTGCCGACCGTCTTGCCGGGCTGCGCCTCGCTATGGCGCTTGAGGGCCGGGATGCGATCGACCATCTTGGCGATCGCCCATTTGGCGGCGCGCGCCAATATCCAGGCGATGAGGAGGATGGCGATCGCGCCGATGATGCGCGGCAGCCATTCCAGCGCCTGGTCCTGCCAATAGGAGCGCTCCGGATAGGTCTCGTACATCCTCATTCCCCCTTGCATGATGTCGTAGGCATAATTCGTGCCGCTGCCGAAAGAAATGCCTTAGCCGCGCCCTGGTTCCTCCGCCCGATCATTCGAGGGCGGCGAGCAGGTCGCGGGTGAAGCTGTCGAGATCGAAGCCGGTGCCCGGCCCGTCATAGCCGCGGCGGACGATGACGATGTTTCGCGAGGGGACGATGACCAGATACTGACCCCTATTGCCGCGGCCGATATAGGCGTCCTCCGGCAAGCCGCTGCCCTTGGGGAAGGTCCAGAAGCCGGCGCCATAGCCATAGCCGCCGGCGGGCGGCTGCGCCGACCCCAGGCGGGAGACGTAATCGCCCCAGCCCGGCGGCAGGATGCGCTCGCCGTTCCAGACGCCGTCATTCAGGTAGAGGAGGCCGAGGCGGACGAGGTCGCGGGCAGTGGTCCAGACCTGGCTGGAAAGGATGAAATTCCCCTTCCAGTCGGTCTCCGGGACGGTGCGCGTCATGCCGATGCGCCAGAAGAGGTCCGTCATCGGAAAGGCGAGCTTTGCCTCGCCCTCCAGCTTCGCGCGCAAACCCCGGATGGCGAGCAGGGTGTCGTTGTTGGCATAGCGCCAGCGCGTACCGGGCGCCGCCTCCAGCGGCCAGGCGACCGCCTGTTCGGTGACGGCGGTGCCGCCGAAATAGAGCGCGTCGGTGCGGTTGCCGGCATGATCCGAATGGAGGCCGCTGGCCATGCGCAGCAGCTGGTCGGTGGTGATGGCGGCGCGGGGATCGCCGGGGCTCTGCCACTCCGGGACCGGCGCGGGCGCCTCGACGTCGATCAGGCCCTGCTGGACGGCGGCGCCGATCAGAGTGGCGGAGATGCTCTTCGCGACCGACCAGGTGCGCTGCGACATGTGCATGTCGAAATCGTGGCGATAGCGCTCGGCGACGATCTTGCCGTTCTGGACCACGAGCACCGCCGTCGTTTCGCTGCCCTGTCCATAGGTGCGGCGGTCGAAGGCATCGTCGACGGCTTCGGCAAGCGCCTTGGCGTCGCCCTTCGGCTTCGCCGCCGCCTTCTGATCACCGTGGGGCCAGGGGAGGCGGTCCGAGCGGTCGATCGCCGGATCCACCGACAGCCGGGGCAGCAGCGAGGCGCTGGCGGGATCGGCGCCTATCGGGAGCTGGGCGCAGCCGAGATGCGGGCGCCAGGCGGCGACGCGCGGCGGCAGCGTCTCGTCGAAGGCGACTCTGACGGTCCTGGCTTGGCGGTCGATGTCGGCCTTCAGCTCGGGGAAAAGCGGCTCAAGGCTCGCATAGGTACGCTGGAGGTCGTCGCGCTCGACCTGCTCCACCGTCTGGCCCGCGTTGAACAGATCGCTGCAGAGAAAGGAGGCCTTGTAGCCGGCGGCCAGCGCGCGGGTGTAGCGGTCGCCGTCCTGCGCCGCTGCCGGCGTTGTCGCCAAGGCAGCGGCGAGGAGAAGCTTACTTGCGCATTTCAGCGCGACGCTCCTCCCACCAGGCGATGCGTTCGGCGATGCGCTTTTCGAAGCCGCGGTCGACGGGGGCGTAGAAGGTCTGCGGCTCCATTTCCTCGGGCCAGTAATTGTCGCCGGAAAAGCCCTCCGGAGCGTCGTGATCATATTGGTACCCCCTGCCGTAGCCGACCTGCTTCATGAGCTTGGTCGGCGCGTTCAAGATGTTCTTGGGCGGCTTCAGCGAGCCCGTGTCCTTCGCCGTCCGCCAGGCTCCTTTCTGAGCCATGTAGACCGCGTTCGATTTGGGCGCGGTCGCGAGATAGAGGCAGGCCTGGACGATGGCGAGCTCGCCCTCCGGAGAGCCGAGGAAATCATAGGCGTCCTTGGCCGCGAGGCACTGGACCAGGGCCTGGGGATCGGCGAGGCCGATATCCTCGGTGGCGGCGCGGGTCAGGCGGCGCAGGACGTAGAGCGGCTCCTCGCCGGCGACCAGCATGCGCGCGAGATAGTAGAGCGCC